>JAJTIC010000120.1 GCA_021300175.1 Pseudomonadota bacterium | reverse complement strand
TGAGTATTGAATACTTCCTGAAAAATCAATAGCTGAAACGTACGGAACTACTGTGACCGTACTTCCCGCCGCCACTTCCGAGAAACCCCCAGAATTTACTTCGAGCGCAAGAACCCGAAGACCACCCAGTTTTATATACTCCGGTAAATTGTCTTCTCCGCAGGAGAGCATCAGAAAAGAGGCTACGAGACAAAAAATTCTCTGTTTCATCAAAACTCTCCTTTGAGACCCAACGAAGGCAGAATGGGAAGTCCCATCACCTTCTGTCGGCTAGAATAGTCATATGAGTACTGAATGCCTTCAGCATTTTTTGAATTCAGCACATTTTGAATATCAATGTACAATGAGATGATACTGTCATCCAAGATCCACTTTCGATCCGCTCGCAAATCCAATTGAACAAAATCACTCAAGCGCTCCGAGTAGAGCGGCCCTCGTTCCGGCACATAAACATCATTATCCGCATCCAAAGAAGAACCAACCACGGGGGTATTGGGATTTCCTGTGACATAGCGAAATCTTCCACTCAGCTTCCATTTATTCTCTAACTCTTTAGCAGCTACCAAATTCAAATTGTGTGTTTGATCAAATTCAAAGGGATACTCTGAATTTTTCGGATCCCATCGGACTGAGCGAGAGAGCGTGTAGGAGAGCCAAGCAGACCACTGATCGTCTTGGTACTTCCATAGGTTTTCAATTCCGTAGGCTCGGCCTCGACCGTTATTGTTGTAGACTTCAGGAACGATGTTTCCATCTCTCTCTATAAAATCCGAAGAGTTAATCACAAGCTTCGAAAACTCGCGGTGAAACACGGCCCCACCCCAGTTCCACCCTGTGCTCTTTCCTTCGCGCCAATCTTTTTCAAATCCAATCATGGCATGAATAGCTTGCGGTGATTTCACTTTCGGATTTCCGAAAACTGAATCAACTTCTTGGGGTCTTGGCGGCTGAGTGTAGAGCCCGAGAGCTGATTTGTATTTGAGTGACTGGTCTTCAGTGTAAGACACTGCCACCCGCGGCAGAACCTGAAGATCATTGGGTTCACGGTACCTTTCAAGCCTGAGACTTGGAACATACTCCCAAGCACCTTGTGTGATTTGGTGACGAGAATAGAGACCCAGATTCGCCACTCGGTAATTGACAGAAACTTCTCTGAGCTCAGAACTTGAAAAGGGGTCATTGACACCACCATCATCTTGAAGAATCGGAAGCCTCACCTCCACTTTTCCTCGAGAGTACTGATTATCAAAACCCGTCTGAGTGAGATAGTTTTCAGAGAATTTCTGTTCCCACTCTCCTCGTGTCGTGAGCTGCCAACCCCGGTTTCTGAAAAAATTTTCTCCAATGTCCACAAGAAAAGTGTTTTGGCCAACCCCCACGGAAAGTCTTGCTGTTCGCTGCTCATCAATCTTTTTCTCATACTGAGGAATCAATCGATAGAAGTTCACGGTATTTCGAAAGCTTCCACGAATGGCTGGATCTTCTCGGATGGGCTCTTTAAAAAGGAACCCTAAGGAGTCCCAGGACGCAAGTCCCAGCACTCGTAAATTTTCAGTTTCAGAAATCTGTTTCTGGTAGACACTCGTCAGATCCGCAAACTCAGGAACCACGGTCAGATTGAAATCTTCTCTGTCCTTCAGAGCTTCTTTTAAAAAAAGTCCCACATAGGAGTATCTTCCGCTCACCAGGTAAGAACTTCTCTCATCGATTTTTGCCTCGTAAAGTCCACCTGCTTTCAAGTTATCTGCAAAAAAGAATTTTTTCCCCGAGCGCTCCTCGACTTGGGGATCGCGAGATTTTAAACTCACAATTCCCCCCATCGCTCTTCCATTTTCAGGCCCATAGCCTGCCGACAAATAGTCCACTTGGCGAATGGCTTCAGGCATCACCACCGAAGTGAGACCCCCAAAGTGAAAAGCATTAGGAATTTCATGGCCATCAATATCGTACCGAGTGTCTTCGGGTGCGGACCCTTGAATCACCACCTGAGAAGAAAACCCAGCCACCCGGTTCACTCCGGGTAAGTTTTGAACTGCCTTCACGGGATCGCCTCCAGCCCCCGGAACAGAGAGAAATTCCTCTTGCGAGAGAGTCTTCACTGAGCGATCTCGCTGCTCGCGGTCACCCACGATCACTGTTTCAAATCCTGAGTATTCTTCTTTCTCGACAAAGAGCAACCGTGTTCGTTTATTCTCGGTGGAGTCAAAGGCTTGATACCTCAAATAGCCTGTAAGACTAATGACAAATTCATACTCCCCCTCAGGGACATTTTCAAAAGTAAAGTTCCCTTGCTCATCCGTTTCTGCTTTCAAACGATGCGGAAGAATGAAGACAGTCACTTCTTTCAGGGGAATTCGAGTTCCTCGTTCAATCACTCGCCCAGAGATCGTGTTGGCAAAAGTCAGGCATGAAAAAAAACTCAATGATAGCAGAAGAATCAGCAGTTTTTTCATCGGGCGTCCAATCTAAAAATATAGCTATAACGAATCTTCACGGCGACGGGCTGACCTTGAACCTCAGCCGGCTGGAATTCAAATCTTTGAATGGCGTCCATCGCGGCTTCATCGAGACCTCCCCCTGGGCCTCGAACCAACTCCACTTTTCTGACCTTCCCTGCTTTGTCGATCAGAAGATCCATCACCACTCGTCCCTCGATGCCAGCTTTCCTCGCTTCGGGCGGATAAAGAATTCTCACTTCAGACTTTAAACGGGGCTGCTGAGTCACAAGAAATTCATCCGCAGGAATAGGAAGTTTTGAAGGATCGTCTTCATTCAACTTCAAGTTATCTTGCTCTTTAGCCACAGTATTCCCGAGCTTCACTTGAGCCGCAGCCTCACTAGCAGCTCCTTCAGCAGTGATCGCATCGCGGTTTAAACCAAAGACAGCTCGCTCTGGCGGAGCTTGGGTGGCAGGTGGTGATTTGGGATTAAGAACTGCGTTTGGAGACACCGTTTTCGGAAATTCAAAAACTTCGAAGTCCACTGTCTTTTGATCGGGCAAAGAAAACTGAGGACGATAAAACAACAGCAGTGAAAGCCCCATAATCCCGAGATGAAGACCAATGGATTGCTTTAAAGCTTGAGTCACGGGCCTTCCTTAACCTGCTCTTTTTCAATTTGAACGGCAAAACGGTGAAGACCTGAGGATTTGAGAAGATCAATGACTTTCACCACTTTCCCGTAAGCAACTTCAACATCAGCAGCGATGATGGCTTGTGCTTGAGAGTTCGTCGCAAGGACTTCTCGAGCGGAATTTTTGAGAGATTCCTCGTCGACAATCACTCCGTTCAAAAGAATTTGCCCATCACGATTGACAGCCACTCCCAACGTTTGGGTCGCTTGACCATCACCGGTCGCTACTTTGGGAAGACGAATCTCTAGAATGTCTTTCACCAGCATGGGGGCTGTCACCATAAAGATCACGAGCAAAACCAACACCACATCTACAAACGGGGTGATATTGATCGAAGACATTAAACCTGAATCTTCAGAGCTGGGCTCTTGCATTCCAGCCATGAGTCTAACCTTCTTTCGAATGAAACTGAGCCACGTAAAGGTCTTTCAGACTTTCAGTCTGCTGAAGTAAGTCGCGTATCTTTTTAGAGAAGACATTGAAAGCTACAACAGCTGGGATCGCGACAAGAAGTCCAACGGCTGTTGCATAGAGGGCTTGGGAAACTCCAGACATCACAGCGGCTGACCCTGCTTGAGAGCCGAGAAAAGCAAAAGCTCGAATAATCCCCAGCACCGTGCCAAAAAGACCGATGAACGGAGCGTTCGAACCCAGCGTGGCAAGCACAGAGAGGCCTTTTTCCATTTCTCTGCGAAGCTCTTTACTATGAGCGCTAAATTTTCTGTCAATGGCCTGAGCTGAAGGGACTTCAAGGCAGGACTGGGAGATGAGCTTCACCAGCGGATTAGTCGAGTCCGAAATAAATTTTTTCACATTTTCAAAAGACCCTCGACCCAACAGCTCTTTCAGTTCAGAGCCTTTGAAGCTCTGCTGCAAAGCTCGAAAATACTTGCGTCGATCAATCATGATGGCCACAGACCAAACCGAAAGCCCGAGCAAAAGAAGGAGTATGAGTTTTTCAACAATATCTGTCAGAAGAATCAGTGTATTCATAGCGAAGAATCGTAACGAATTTAGTTTAATTAAGCCTCGACTTTTTGCTGTAAACGCAGAGCTTCCAATTTTATAAATTTTGCTGGACGGCATAAAAAACAAGAGTAGCATTATGATATACAACAAAGTCCCAATTCAGGGACTCAATTAAGGAGAATACCCATGAAAATGATCGCGACTGCAATCATCACTTTGGCAGCGACTGTCGCTTTGGCAAACCCACCTGCAGCTCAACCTGCAACTGCTCCTGCAGCTCACCCAGCTCCAAAAGCTGAAGTTGCAAAGAAAGATTGCACAAAGATGACTGGCGAAGCGAAAGCAAAATGTGAAGCTGAAATGAAAGCTCACAAGTAATCTCGACTGTTCTTTGAACAAGTCAGATGACTAAAAAAAGGGACCCACAAGGTCCCTTTCTTATTTGTACTCAATCTTTTCGATCAAAAAAACTTCTTCTCCCGAAGGCTTTTTCACAATGACTTCATCATCTAATTTTTTTCCCAGTAAGGCTGTGGCGACTGGGGATTTCCACGAAATCTTTCCTTGATTCACGTCTGCTTCATCTTCGCCCACAATTTGATAAGTCTTTGAGTTTCCATCTTCATCTTGGATTGTCACCGTCGCCCCAAAAACAATTTTCTCTGATCTGATTGTTCGAGGATCGACAATTTCAGCATCCTCTATCCTCTGAGTGAGAAAGCGCACTCGTTTATCTATTTCTCGCAAACGTCTCTTCCCATAAAGATAATCTGCATTTTCTGAGCGATCTCCATTGCTCGCAGCCCAAGCCACTGTCTCAACGAGCTTGGGTCGCTCTTTGTGCATAAGTTCATTGTACTCGGCCTTCAGCCGTTCGATCCCTTGGGGAGTAATATAGTTCTTTTTCTCAGTCATGACTCGATCATAGTCGAGATCACAAAGCCCGCTCAAGCCGGGTTTCGTCAACATTTCGCCTTTGGGATAGTTGGTAAAGAAGCACGACCTTCCGACCAGTCGACTGTGGAGAAATCCTTAGAAAGACTCATGATTGCAGCTCTTTTGTCAGGCATTGTGGCCTTTGGCACCCACTCTTGGTACCAAGCAACAAAGCTCGATCAAG
>JAJTIC010000020.1 GCA_021300175.1 Pseudomonadota bacterium | reverse complement strand
GATGAGTGTCTAAATGAGCATGTGTTTTTCAGTTTAGAAGATGCGAGAGCTAAGATCGACGACTGGCACTGGAGATACAACAACATCAATCCACACTCGGCACTGGGCATGAAGTCACCGATAGAGTTTGCAAAAGAGAAAGAAACAATGTTAGCAGGCTAACGCCACCAGACTCAGGATCTCTGACTCACAGAATCTTGGGAGAACCGCCAAGCCGCAGAGTCTTTCTTTCTAAAACAACAACTTAGCTCGATCATCAATTAATTTATTATAAAGCTTCCGCATATCATCATTTAAAAAACTTGAATCGATTACTCTTTTCATTTCTGGAATATGTTTAGCGATCCGGGCGAAACTATTACCAATTGCTTTGTCTGGAATCTGTAAATTTTTACCTAATGCAATGAAGTCTTCTCGTTTAATTCTGGCCTTTTTGCCATTTATGGTGAGTGCCACTTCTTCTTTATCCTCAGCCATGAGTAGCCTCGTTGAAAGCAAGTCGTAAGCTGGCGATAAAACCATTTCGCCTGAATCATTTCGCATCAATGAGAAATTTTTTAAGTGCATATCTGCGTTGCCAGTTACAAAGCAGAAAAGATTGAGGTCAAAAAAGGTAACTGCATCTAAACCTGGCTGCGACGAGTATTTGAGAATAATTTTTCCAGCTTTTTCAGTGGACGTATCATATTTTGATTCCGTTAGCAGCTCACTCAATTGGCAAAAATCTTCTACAGCAATTTTCTTCCCCTTTTTGGGCCGATCAAAGCGTTTTGTCACATAGGCAAGTTCACCCGATTTTAATTGAATCAGCCCATGTCTTGCAGTTTCTAAACCCACGAGCTCTGCCATGTGCATGGTAGCATCTTCCACCACTGACATATCTGGGAATTGGTTGGTGGGTGGTTTCAAAATAAAATTTCCCCACAAATCAACGATCATCAATCGATGACTTGGATCAGTTTCTTTTTTTTCTATATGCAATGAAATTTTAGGCTGCACGCCCGTAACACCGAGATGCTGACTAATGGATTTTTTTGCCAGCTCTTCAAGATCATTTACACCAAAATCAACAGCAGGAGGGTTTTCTGTACCAAATAACTTCTTGCTGCAAGAATGATGGTAATGACCATCATGGGGCGCATCTTTTAATGGTTGATAGCATCCTAGGCATTTATTCATTCTTTATCCTCGCTGTCATCAACCACACTTACATCACCAATACAGTCCTTGCATGCGAGCAACAGAAGCCCCATACGATCACGAGGATTGATCTTCCAATTATCGGTGATGATATTGAGTAGCCATCCCTCTGGAATAAGGCCATCAAAAAATGGAATCATTGTTTTTTGCTCAAATGGTTCGTTGCGAAGAGGAAGCGTAAGGCTTACAGGTTTTGCATTTTCGGACTTTAAATAATCCTCATCATAGGCGAAGGAATAAAGACCTTCTTTTTGCTCGATGATTCCAGCAAAGTTTTTTTCAACAAAAACTTTTCCCCGCTTATGCTCTGCCACTATTCAGCCTCTCTCTTAATTGGGATCGGCCCAACGGTATGACCAAATAGTTTTAAAACTTGCTCAACTTTATCCAAGCGAAGTGTGGGCTTATTGCTTTCAAGTTCACGAATGAACCTAAGGCCAACGCCAGCTCGTTCAGCCAATTCTGGTTGGGTCAGTTTTGCTTGCTTACGCTTCTTTTTGATAAATTCGCCTAATTCCTTCATGTTAGATATGATACCCGATTGGGTATAAAAATAAAGAAATATATTGAAAATATACCCTATCGGGTACATATATTAAATATGTTAACTATTTATACCCTAAAGGGTATAAATATATATATCTAAAATAGGGTCCAGAGCCCTAATTTTAGTAGTAACACTCAGTTTGCCGTTTTGAGTGTTACTACTAAAATAACTGCTTCGGCAGTTCGCTCTTTGAAAATCGAATAGCAAGTAACAAAGACGCAGACTCACGCATTTCATATTTCTGAAGTATCAGCTTGAAGACAGTCAGTGCTCTCAAGAAAAGGGGCATTTATGGCAATCACGCCGTATAAGATGAAAAATGGAAAGCAAAGTTATCTCGTGTATGTACACGGGTTGGATGCGAAAGGAAATCGCGTCCAGCGCCGAAGAAAAGGGGGTTCTTCCATTTAAGAAGAACCCAAAACAAGACGAATGAAAAATTAGGTTATTGCTTCTTTTTGCTTCTTGCAAATTTCGATTACTATTCGTTTCGATAGGTTACGAACAAACCCATCTCCCCAACCAATTTTCTTTTATCCTCTTGAAATTTCTAATGACACTCAGATCAGCCGGCAACGATCTTAACCACCTCTGGAGTGACTGTGACTAACACCGCGTTCACTGGCTCGGCAATTTCGGAAGTGAGCTGAATCAGCTCAAGAACCACAAGCTCCGGTGGCTGGACAACTGCCACATCAATGAATGAATAGAGATAGTATCCGAAGGCACTCGCTCCAACTGTGATCACCACAGGAGCCAGTACAATGAAGATCCACATCCAAAAAAATGATGTCGCAATAAACAAAATTGAAAGACAAATCCAGGTCGTGTTTTTTACTAAAGACATTTTGTACCCCTCTTCCATGTTAGGCTCTTGGAACACTCACAACTGCAAAATCACGACCACCTTATTGTTCTCCCAAGATTGATTCTGTTTGGTTTAAAGTTCAAACATTCATTCTTAACTGACAAAACAGGTAACGCTTGAGACGTAATCGCTCTGTTGCGCTACGATAAGCTTTCGCTCGCTCACTCAATCTTAACTCAACTGCCTAAGAGGGCAGATGCATTTCACAAATGCGAACCCCAGTGTTGACTTAAGTTGAACTATGGGAGGACAATTAAGTCACACCGCTAGTCTTTGTTTCTCATCTTTTGGTTCTTCGATTGTGTATTAATTCCTCAGTCAGCTTACAACCACAGGATGGAGAGCTATGCAAATGGACTTTCAAATGCAAGATATGATTGGGACCTCTAGTAAAATGAAGTCACTTTCTGAACTCGTGAGACTGGCATCTCATTCAGATGCGAATGTTCTGATTACCGGAGAAAGTGGATCAGGGAAAGAACTTGTTGCTCAGAGTTTGCACTTAGGAAGTGCTAGGAAAGATCAGCCATTCATTCCCATCAACTGTGCCGCAATTCCAGAGCATCTTCTCGAGAGCGAACTCTTTGGCCATACGAAAGGATCTTTCACTGGGGCTTCAAAGTCGAGACAAGGACTATTTGAAGAGGCTGATGGCGGCACACTTTTTTTAGATGAAATCGGAGATCTTCCTCTCAACTTGCAAACCAAGATTCTACGGGTCCTCCAGGATCGCCAAATTAGAGCTGTTGGCTCTAGTTCTTTTCATAAGGTCAATGTCAGATTGGTGGCTGCGACTCATTGTGACCTTTCATGGATGATTCAAAACAAAACTTTCAGAGAAGATTTGTTTTATCGACTCAATGTTATTCCAATCCGAGTTCCTTCGCTTAGGGAACGTCGTGAGGATATTCCTTTGCTCACTGAAAAAATCATCGAGAAAATTTCAAAAAAAAACGGCATTCTTCCAAAAAAATTGTCTGACCAAGCTCTCCAAGAACTTTGTTCGTATTGCTGGCCAGGAAATGTGAGAGAGCTTGAAAATCTGATTGAACGAGCTCTGGTGATGAGTCTCGGGCCCCATCTTGAGTTTCGTGATTTCCCGGAAATTGAAGATTATCGAAAGCTGAAGACAAAGGGTAACCTTCAGAAAGAGTGTCTTTCGCTTGCTGAGCTCGAAAAAAATCATATTAAATCTATCCTGGAAAAAACACAGAATAGAAAAGATGAAGCTGCAAAAATCCTAGGAATTAGCACTCGGACCCTCTCGCGCAAAGAACGGGTACACAAGCTACAGATTTCCAAGACTAAGCCTACTTAGAAGCCTTTCCAATCTTACACGTGTTGATGCCAAGAAGAGCGTAAGGAGGACACCAGCCCAGTAAGCCCGTTGCCAGAGGAATAGCGCCTAAGAGAAACCACATGTTAGCTGGTCCCACGAAAGCAAGTGAGACAAGCGTAGTTCCCACAACAATTCGAACAACTCTTTCTACATTATGAATATTTTTTGTCATTTGAATCTCCTTTTTTCAGTGATGATCGGCAATTTGAGATAAGCAATTCCGTTTTCTTCTGGTTCGGGAAGATGGCCCGCATTGATATTCACCTGGACCGCAGGAAGCAATAATCTCGGTGGTGCCAACGCCTGATCTCTTTCGCTTCTCATTTGGATGAATGACAGCCGAGACGTCGATTGATTCAACATTCGATTGTTCTTTTTTTGTAAACCGATTGTGGATTCGTAAGAAAGCTCACGTCCTCCCGGAAGATAATCATGGCCGACAAAAACCCGGTAGTGATCCGGCAAAGTATATATTTTATCGACCAAAGAAAAGTAAAGGTCCTCGGCACTGCCTGCGGGAAAATCACATCGACCAGTTCCATAGTCCGGCATAAACAGCGCATCCCCTGTAAAAACAGCATCCCCGATCACATAAGTTGCACAGGCTGGTGTATGGCCCGGAGTAAATAGCGTTTTTACGGTCAAGCTCCCAGCTTGCTCCTCTTTCTTTTCATCCAGCAAAAGATCAAATTGTGATCCATCTGTTCTAAATTCCTGATCTAGATTGAAGATATGTTTAAAAAGCTTTTGGACCTCAGTGATTTTCTTTCCAACACCAATGCGAGCAGAAGGGTATTTTTCCTTCAACTGCTGGGCACCGCTCATATGATCTGCGTGAGCATGAGTCTCGAGGACAAGATGAACCTGTAGCTCATTTTGGTCGATAAACTGAATCAGCTGCTGCAATGAGTGAGTGCTCACCTTCGATGACGCTGGCTCATAATTCATCACTGGGTCAATCACGAGAGCATCTCTCGTTTCAGCATCGTACACTACATAAGAGAGTGTCCATGTTGGTTGATCAAAAAAAGCTTTCACAGTTGGACTCATTTTCCCTCACATTATTGAGATCTCTGTATCTCAATTCTAGACCTGACCTCAGATTAAGGGTTATCATCAAGTCCATAAATACTTAATGTGGCTGAGGGACAACTTGTCCCTTTCTACTGCTATCTTTATCTTAAGAGGTGTCCCGGTAGGCCAACAGTGATTTGTGGCACCGATTGCACAAGGATGTCGAAAAAATACATCATAGATTGAGAAGGCTTGCCCAAGACAGATGAAGTCTCAACTTATAAACTCATCTCCGCTTCCCACTTTTGCTTTAGAGGGATTTTCACAATGAACTGGGTGTTCTTCGCTGACGAATTATAAGTCAGATCCCCTTGATGCTTCCGACAAATATTTTTCGAGATACTGAGCCCGAGGCCCGTTCCGTACTGAACACGCTTGGTAGAAAAGAATGGCTCAAAAAGCTTTCTCTGATTCTCTAGCGTGATCCCAGGTCCCGAGTCCGTCACTGAGATCTTGAGATTTTCATTTTCGCGGGACACAACAAGCTCGACCCACTTTTCCGGGAGCTCTTGAATCGCATCAAACGAATTGTTGAGTAAATTTACTATGACTTGCGCCAGCTGATGAGATCGGCACTCCACTGAAAAGTCCTCTTGTGGCTTGCTCACTTTCAAATTGATCCCGTGATTTCTGAATCTTTGAAAACAAAGCTCTAAACTATCTGACAAAATATCATAGATAGACGTCGGGAACATTGGCTCGTCGTCACCCCCGTGTGAAAGCGACTTCATCGATTTGACGATTTTCTCAATGCGCTTTCCAGTCACTTCGATGTGTTCGACGACTTTCATTAACTGCTGAGGATCTGTAATCCCCTGCTCAACCATGGATTTGAGCATTTCACAGCGACCGAGAATAACACCAAGGGGGTTATTAATTTCATGAGTAATAGCTGCAGCCATCTCCCCTGTTGCTGAAAGCTTACTGGCTGAAATCAATGCTTCCTGCTGCTCCATAATTCTTCTTTGAGCTAATTTAAGTTCAGTAATATCTTGCCTAATGGCTAAATACTGAATAGGCAGTCCATCGTCCGATAAGAAAGGAACAATAGTTGTGTTGACCCAATAAAGGGACCCATCCTTTCGACGGTTACAGATCTCCCCACGCCAAGTCCGGCCACTTTGAATGACTCCCCAAAGCTGACGAAAAAAATGCTTACTTTGCTCGCGGGAATTCAGCAAACGGTGATCTTGTCCCAAGAGCTCATCTCGAGAGTAGCCTGAAATTTCACAAAACTTATCATTCACGTAAGTGATTTTACCATGCTGATCTGTTGCCGCCACGATTGCGGCCTGATTCAGCGCAAAACGCTCCTCACTCAGCTGCTTGAGAAGTAACACGTGATCCTTATCCATAGCGGGTCTTATAGAGTATTTTATGTCATTTGGCTAGGCGAGACATATTGTCTCAAGCTGTTTTTTTATGTCTAAAATTACGATTGCCCCTGATAGTCTGGCGCCATGAGAGAAGAAAAGAATTCAAAGGGCTTTATAGTCGTTATCGATGATGATCCAGAAATGCGCTCCCTCTTGGTAGACCATCTCCGCATGGAAGGCTACACAGTTGAAGCCTTTGGGGATGGCAAAGAAGCCATGATGTATCTTCGCTCGGGCTCTCTCGAGTCAGAGGCTGTTGAGCTTGTTTTAACAGATATCCGCATGCCCGAAGTTGATGGATTGAGCGTGTTGAGACAGTACCACCCGTCTCACCCGCATATTCCTGTGGTCCTGATGACTGCTCACGCAAGCATCGAGTCTGCTGTCGAAGGCTTGCGCCGAGGAGCTTTTGACTATCTCATCAAGCCATTTAAGTTGGCAGAAATCAGCCTCGTTATCAAAAGAGCTCTTAACTACGGCCGCCTGCAAAGGCAAAACAAAGTTCTGACTTCAGAAGTCAAAAAAACTTGGACCCTGAATGAGATCGTCGGGAAAGCACCGGCGATGAAATCAATTTTTGAACTCATCGAAAGAGTAGCCCCCGCAACCAGTAACGTCCTCATTACAGGAGAATCAGGAACTGGGAAGGAAGTGGTTGCGCGGTCCATTCACTCGAGATCGCAGCGAGCTAATAAACCCTTCATTGCCATCAATGTGACTGCCATCCCTGATAATCTTTTGGAGTCAGAACTGTTTGGTCATACTAAAGGATCGTTCACCGGCGCTATCAGCGATAAAAAAGGTCTTATCGAAGAAGCTGAAGGTGGCACCCTCTTTCTCGATGAAATTGGCGATATGAATTTGTCCCTTCAGGCAAAGCTCCTTCAGTTTTTGCAACTCAGAAAGATTAAAGCTGTAGGTTCGAATGTCACTAAGGATGTGGATGTCCGAGTCATTGCAGCCACACATAAAGACCTGAAGCGCGCCATACAAAGCGGCACATTCCGTGAGGATTTGTATTACCGTTTAGCTGTGATTCCTATCGTAATGCCAGCCCTCCGCCACAGAACTGAAGATATCCCTCTTCTCGCGAATCACTTCCTGCAAAAGTATTCTGTTTTGAATGGCGGAAAAGTGCTTGGGTTCTCATCAAACGCGATGATGAAGCTTATGTCGATGCCGTGGCATGGGAATGTTCGAGAGCTCGAAAACTTAGTAGAACGCCTGGTTGTCCTAACCCCACACCCCATTATTCAGTCTGAAGATATCCCTCTAGGTGAAGGACAAGAAGCTGAATCTTTTTTTGGTAAAGCAGTCTCAGATCATCCGACATTGGCTGATCTTGAGAAGAGATATATTCGTGTGATTCTCGAGAAAACGGGCGGCAAGAAAGAGAAAGCAGCTCACATTCTTGGCATCAACCGAAGGACGCTCTATCGTAAAGAGCGGGAGTATGGCCTGATCGATGAGAGTGCTGAAGAACCTACTGAAGATCATTTAGAAACACAGCTCGAAGAAAACTAAAACACAAAAAATTTCTGAACTTCTCAGCTCCCTGAATGAATCAGGTGCAAAATGAAGATGAAAACGGCTGAAGAGACTTTTGGTTGTCAAAAAAATGAACAAGCCTGTAGAAAATACTGCCCCATAGATATTCAGTCTCCGATGTGGTACCTCCTTGCAGATTATTGATTTGTGGCGGCCAGGAGGATTCCGTGAAACTGATTTCTGCTTTCTTTTTTTTCTTGTCGATAACCATCATGGGTCTCAGTTCGGGCGCATCTCAAAGAGCAAATATCTGGCCGACAATTCCTTTCATCCGAGGCGCAGATCTGTGCGCTTACAAGGATACATATTCCCAAGCGAGAAGCGAATATCTTCAATCCATGGTCCAAGCGGCGACACGACTCATGGGAGATGGAGCCTACGGAGCTGAGGCTTTGAAGATGCTCATAAGTTTTAATGCTCTTTATGAGCGGAATCTGGCTTATGCGACCCGCGGAAATGGCCTCGACATCACACTGGAATCTTCTCTGAAATCCTATGTTGATTTAACTTACAGAAATCTGCGTCCTTTAAAGCAGAACATTTCTTTCCAGCATCTGACCCCCATGCTTGAAGTCATTAGATCCGCAGGGCAAGGCCAGCGTGATTCCTCAGTAGACCTCAAGCGATTGAATGAACTCGATTACATGGCCTATGGGACATACTCTTTGGCACCAAATTGTCAAGGGGATGTATTTGTGACTCTTCATTTGATTGGTAAAAATTCACAGTCAATTTCCTTCATGGCATCTGGGCGACTAGAATCTGTGATGTCAAAAATAACCTCTCAACTTTTCGAGACTTTTCAGCGCACTCGGTTTCCTTCAACTTTAAAAATTGGAAAGTCCAACCTCACTCTAATTGGCGGCCTCATGGGTGATATCAGTACGGCAAAGAACCCCACGATTGCCGAGCTATCTTGCCAGACCTTGAATGCAAGACTCCCCTCTGAAATGGAGTATAATCTTATAGATAGTTATGGTTCTTGGTCAGGCGGAGTAAGCCTCGATGGCCACACTTGGGCTATGAGCTCGGGGAATGTATTTGCACCCCATTTGCGAAATCCAACTCCCGTCCGTCAATTTTGGGAAGTGAATGACCAAGAAATTCTCTATTTCTGTGTGCAATAGATGAAGCCAGTGGATCCCTTTCTCAGGCTGGCCAATAGACTGAAAACTCCTAAGCAAGTGCAAAAGTTTATTTCGAAGCTCAAATACAACAAAAAGTCCACTCTTCATTCAGCACTCACAACTTATCAAAAAAAAAGGGCCCATTGTATGGAGGGTGCCATGCTAGCAGCCGCTATCTGCGAACACTTGGGCTTTCCACCCCTTGTGATGTCTTTTGAGTCCGTTGACTCTTTGGATCACGTTATCTTTGTTTATCAATCGAAAGGACGGTGGGGCTCTATCGGTCAATCAAGAGATGTCGGCCTTCATGGTCGCAAGCCTGTTTTCAAAAGCCTGAAAAAACTGGCAACCAGCTATCATGAACCATACGTGGACATGACAGGAAGAATCACTGGCTTTGGTGTCGCCAACTTAAACGAAACTAAATGCAACTGGCGAACAAGCACTCGGTCAGTTTGGAAAGCTGAAAATTACTTGCTCCAATTGAAACATACTAAAATTGCAATCTCCGAAAAAAAGTATCGAATGTTTTACCAGTCATATTTGAGAAAAGGCCCTCTGAAAAAAAATCCTCACTGGTCCTCCTGAGAGCTGATCAACTACTGAGGACTACAGAAGTACTCCAAAGTCGCTTCAGTACCAGGTGGTAAATCAGCACTAAATGTCAGCTTTGTTCCACTGATCGTGTAGGTCAAACTTGCACTCGGAGAGTATGTCACTTTTAAGTCTTTGGGACTTGCACAAAACAAGGTTACTTCACGAGTTCTCTCTGCAATATTAAATCCAATGTTATAAAGTTGCGATCCATAGTCCGAAGCACAAATATCTCCTTCAACTCCATTTGTCATTCGAGTGGCCAAGGCATACAAGTAACCATAGGAACCCTTTACGGCTGTAGGAAGACCTGCGTTGATCTGGTTAGACTGCTGTCCAAGGCAAGAATAATCCCCTTCATTAAAGAGATTTGCAGGAGATTTTGCTGAGTCGATTTGATTGCTATTTCCAATCACACGAGAGATCTCATCTGCAGCTACAATCGGTGTTTTGCCTCCGATGAGCGTTCCCGGTCTAACGATAATTGAATGCACACTGAGCCCCTTTGAAGGATATTTCTGGTAAACATTGTTAACCAGAGTCTGGGGAAGGTCTTCGCTCACCAACTTATAACTTGGTGATTGATAATACAAACTGCTGGAAACGTCCTCATCGGCTAAGAAGACAATAGCAAGATGTGCATTGGGTCTAATAAATGAAGAGGGATTATCATTTACAAACAAGTTCGCTGCATAGATTCCACGCTCATCACCCGAGGGGCAGCTATCTCTTAGGCCTTGCTGATAGACTGAAGATGAGGTGTTTGCATTGGAGTTTGCTTTTAAAAAGGCCTCACAAACACCCGTCTCTAGGCTCGGAGCTCCCCTGCTAATAGCAGTGGCAAATAACGCCTCCTTATTTGCCGTATTGTTCGTGATGAATGCTTGACTGTTTCCAAAAGTAATCAACTTTCCGTTCTGGAGACTTCCATTCTGGTTAATTGCTCTTGCGGGATTGTAGCGCACTGAATTGCTATTGTTATTCTGAATGTCTGTCGTGATGATTCCGATCCTATAGTCAATGAATCTTAGATCTAGCGCTTGAATAAAGGAACTGAATCGCTCAGCCATTTTATTTTGCTCAAAAGACATAGAGCCTGAGTTGTCGTTCACAATGAGAATGTCAACTAAGCCGCCATTAGCCCTAATTTTTTGTTTGATAGGTTTGTCTTTATCAATAGTGACACATGTGGGACCAACACAGCTAGTGACCGGTTCCTGCTTAAACTCTGTTGGAGCGCAAGCCACATAAGAGCCAGCCGTCATTACTGCTAATAGAGCTTTACTGAATTGTCGCATGAGACACCTCTTCTCGATGTTCCAAGATCCAAGTCCTATGCCACCCTTAGGCAATTTACTAACCTATCGAAATAACTTCATTTTCGGTGAATCTCTCCACAGCCTCTTTGCCTCCGGAGATCGTCAAACTATCAGACAAAAATCACCATCTAGCCAAGTTTTGTCTTTATTTTCAATGACTTATACTGGGCCATGGGTGAAGTTCGAGACCAACAAAATTCGGCGACAGACGGCGCAAATCGGCCTAATATCAATGCGTGAGAGTCTTCTTCGGTATCAGCCTTATCATGGTTTCATTTCTTTTAATCTCTACTCAAATAGAGCTGCTCAATCTTAACAAATCCGATGATTTGATTTCAATGTCTGACCTTCAAAGCCTTGTTTCTAAAGAGATCTCTAGGATGGATTTTCAAGGTTTCTCCAAGGTCACTATTAACTACAGATTGTCTAATTCCTCTCTCACTCCAAGGATTCAGTTTCATGAACAGATCAAGAGGTCATTTCCTCGAGATCCGTCATCTCCCTATCTAGCCGAAGTCGAAGTTTTCGATAAAATTGAACATGACCCTCAAGAAACTCAAAACAACTCCGTAGCTCAAAAAAAAATTCCCTTAGTAATTCAAGTTTCTATTTTTAAGGAAGATAACAAAGTTTCCGAAGTGGCTCTCACGAAGGAAGTCAGCCCAACAGAGCTCTCAGAGCAAAAAAAACCCCAGTAAGTTTCCCTACTGGGGTTTCACAAAAAAGAGCCGGCGTCGCGCTACTCTCCCACACGGTCACCCGTGCAATACCATCGCCGCAGGAGAGCTTAACTTCTGAGTTCGGAATGGAATCAGGTGTGGCCTCTCCGCTATCAACACCAGCAAATTTAAAAATTGAAT
>JAJTIC010000137.1 GCA_021300175.1 Pseudomonadota bacterium | reverse complement strand
TCGCTCGCCCAGCTATGCAGACCCAGAAAACTCAGCCCAAAGCTTCAAAGCGAGTGGTTAAAGTGAATAAAATCATGAAGGTCGGTGACCTCGCACAAGCTATGGGTCTGAAAGCGACTGAGCTGATCAAAGTTCTGATGAAAAATGGTGTCATGGCGACGGTGAATCAAGATTTAGATTTTGATACGATTGCCTTGATCGTTCCAGAGTTTGGTTTTGAAGCTCAAAATGAGTTCAAGACGGCTGAAGAGCTCCTCACGCAGACTGCTTTTGGCGAACTCGATGCGGAAAAAGAGATCCGACCGCCGGTGGTTTGTGTCATGGGTCACGTGGATCACGGTAAAACTTCACTCTTAGATGCCATTCGCAATGCGAAAGTCGCCGAAGGTGAAGCAGGTGGTATCACTCAGCACATCGGTGCTTACCAAGTTAAAACGGACAGCGGGAAGCTGATCACTTTCTTAGACACTCCCGGTCACGAAGCTTTCACATCCATGAGATCTCGTGGTGCCAATGTCACTGACATCGCGATTATCGTCGTGGCCGCGGATGATGGTGTGATGCCTCAAACGGCCGAAGCTATTTCTCACGCAAAAGCAGCCGGAGTGCCGATGATCGTGGCCGTGAATAAGATGGACAAACCCGGCGCCAATCCTGACCGAGTGAAGCAACAACTGACTGAGTATGAAGTCGTCCCAGAAGAATGGGGAGGCACAACTATTTTCTGTAATGTTTCTGCTTTGAAGCGAACAGGAATCGCAGAACTTTTAGAGCAGATCTTGCTTGTTGCAGAAGTCGCTGAGCTGAAAGCCAATGCAAAAAGATCTGGCACGGGCACCGTGATTGAAGCGCGTCTTGAAAAAGGTCGAGGAAATGTGGCCACTGTACTTGTGAAAGATGGATCGATTTCTGTGGGACAGTATATTGTCGCAGGAACACAGACTGGCCGCGTACGAAGTTTGATGAACGATCGCGGAGAAAAAGTTCAAACAGCAGGGCCAAGTCAGCCAGTGGAAGTGATTGGTCTTGATGGACTCCCGATGGCCGGTGATAAAGTTGATGTCGTCAAAGATGAACGAGCCGCCGAAGAAGTGGCCCAAGTTCGCAGACAGGCGTTGGAAGCTGATAAAGTTTCTGCAAAGAAAATGACATTAGAAGATCTTTTCTCGAAAGTGACTCAAGGTGATGTGAAAGAACTTCCGGTCGTCTTGAAGTCAGATGTTCAAGGTTCACTCGAAGCGATCACTGGCATGTTCAATAAGCTCGCCGCTCAAGAAGTGAAAGTAAAAATCATTCACTCGGCTGTGGGTGGGATCACAGAATCTGACGTTCTTTTAGCTTCGACAGCGAAAGGGATTGTTGTTGGATTCAACGTAAGACCTGATGGTGGAGCCACAACGGCAGCGAAGGTAAAAGGTGTAGAAATCCGCACTTACAGTATCGTGTATGAGCTGATGGATGAAATGAAGAAGGCTATGTCAGGTCTGTTACAGCCAGATATCGTCGAAAAAGTGATGGGTCGTGCGGAAGTTCGAAATACTTTCTCGGTACCTAAGATCGGCGTGATTGCCGGGTGCGCCGTGGTTGATGGAAAAATCCAGAGATCGAACAGTGCTCGTTTGATCCGCGATGGAAAGATTGTCTACGAAGGAAAGATTAGCTCTCTGAAGCGTTTCAAAGACGATGCGCGAGAAGTGGCTGAAGGCTTCGAGTGCGGTATCGGAATCGAAAACTTTAACGATATCAAAGTGGGTGATGTGATCGAAGCTTTCTTGAAAGAAGAAGTGGCTCGTGAGCTGACGCCGCTCAAGCAGCCGGAAGCATAAATGGCAAAGTCCGACGGAAGACGGGTGGCCCGAGTTGAACGAGAGGTGCAAGCAGCGATTGCTCAGTACCTCATTCGCGGCTTCAAAAGCCCTCTTCCTGGAATTGTCACAGTTGCTAAAGTGATGATGCCGGCAGACTTGAGAAGTGCAAAGGTATACGTCAGTGCCATCGGACTTTCAGAAGAAGAGATCACTCGAAAGAAACAAATGTCAGAGACTTTAGAACTCTTAACCGAGCGTAGTTTTGAAATTCAAAAGTATTTAGGTTCAGAACTGAAGATGCGTTACTGCCCGAAGCTTTCCTTCTTTGAGGACGACACTACAGAGCAAGTAATGAAAGTTGATCGTCTTTTGCGGGAAATTGGGTCACCCAACGATGTATCTACGGATGAGGACTAAATGTTTCATGGCCTTGCTCTGATACATAAAGAGGAAGGGTATTCCTCTCATGATGTCGTGGCTATTGCTCGAAAATCTTTTCAAACAAAATCGATAGGTCATGCGGGCACCTTAGATCCTTTAGCGACAGGTTTGTTAGTACTTCTTGTGGGCGAGGGAACAAAAATATCTCAGTACTTGCTCGAAAAAGACAAATCTTATGAAGTGACTGCGAAGCTTGGTCAAGAGACCGACACCCTCGATATTACGGGGCAGGTCCTTAGTCAAAAGCAAGTCACTGTCACTGAGGGTGATATCAAGACAGCGGGAGAAAGCCTGGTGGGAAGTTTCCATTGGCCAATTCCTATGTTTTCAGCGGCAAAAGTGGACGGGAAAAAACTGTACGAAATAGCCCGTGAGGGGAAAATCATCGAAGTTCCCCGTAAAGAGATGAATTTTTTTGAAGTGAAGTATCTGGGGCTCGAGGGCGGCTTGCCCCGATTTTTCATTCATTGTTCCAAAGGGACTTTTATTCGAACTTGGGTTTCTCAGCTGGGAAAGGCATTAGGTTGTGGGGCGACCATGCAAGCTCTCGTGAGAACCGCCTCAACTCCGTATCAGCTCAGTCAGGCCCTCAGTATGGAGCAGTTGAAAGCTTTATCGGAGACTCCTTCAGGCGAGCAAAACTTACCTGGTTTAATTCCGCTTCCCCAATGTCTTCCGCAGACCCCGCTCCTAAGGGTCCGGGGGCAGGATGAGGCTCTTCTCAAAAATGGCGCTCTCTCTCATGACTTACGAAGGTCTCTCATTCAGGTCTTCAATCCTGAGATCCATCAGATCGCGAGGATTCTCGGGAGCCAAGAAGAGCTGCTGGCTATTGTGGGCTTAGAAGAGGGCCAAGGCTTCAAAATATTTAGGGTTTTTCGCTATTGACCAGAGACCTATTCTGGGGTTTATTGGGGCCCGTTCTGAGAGGCTCAATGGACGACAGCCATGACGTTCACAGGGGCTCAGGATTTAACATCGTTTTCCAGAGGATCTCTGGAGGAGGCTTTAATGGCAGTCGATAAATCGGCAATTTTGAAGAAGTACAGAACAAATGAATTGGATACAGGGTCTCCTGCAGTTCAAGTGGCTTTGCTGACAGCAAAGATCAATGAAATGACGGTCCACTTCACAACTCACAAGAAAGATGTTCACGGTCGTCGTGGTCTTGTGAAAGCAGTTAACCAGCGAAGAAAGCTTCTTGATTACCTGAAGCGCACCGACAGCAAGCGCTATGAGACTCTCTTGAAAGAGCTTGAGATCCGTAAGTAAAATAAGTCTAAAGAACAAGGGCCACAAAAGAAGAAGTGGCCCTTGAAGTTTTTCTTCCAGCATCTGGAAGCATCTAAGGAGTATCAATGAAGACAACAGTCACCACATCCGTCGGTGGTAAACAAATCACTATCGAAACAGGCAGAATGGCTAAACAGGCCGATGGATCCGTTGTGGTTTCTTGTGGAAACAACATGGTTTTAGTCACCGCAGTCTCAAGTCGCAAACCGAGCCCTTTGGACTTTTTCCCATTGACCGTAGAGTACATCGAAAAATTTTACGCTTCTGGAAAAATTCCTGGAGGATATTTTAAACGTGAAGGTAAACCTACTACGGACGCGGTTTTGACAGCACGATTGATTGATCGTCCGATCCGTCCATTGTTTCCTGAGGGTTATCGCTATGAAACTCAAGTTGTTGCCACTGTGCTCAGTACGGATGGTAGCTTTCCTATCGAAATTCTTGCGAGCCTTGGGTCATCTGCGGCTCTTCATATCAGCGATATTCCTTTCCAAGGGCCAACGGCGGCCGTGCAAGTAGCGCGCGTCGATGGTCAGTTGATTGTGAACCCGACTCCACAGCAGATGGAAAAGTCTGATATGGACGTGATTGTTGCAGGAACTCGGAATGGTATTTTGATGGTGGAAGGTGAAACAAAGTTTATTTCTGAATCAGACATGTTGGCCGCATTGAAGTTTGGTCACCAGGCTCTGATGCCTCTGTTGAATGCTCAAGATGAACTCCGCGAAAAGACGGGTTCGATTTCGAAACGTGAATTTGTCGCTCCAAGCATCGATGAGTCTTTTAAATCTCAGGCAGAGTCTTTTTTGAAAGCTAAGATTGAAGCTGCCATGAGCATTAAAGAAAAAATGGAACGCTACTCAGCGGCTGCAAAAGCAATTGAAGAAGCGAAAGCCGCCTTTGTCGATGTCATTAATGACAAAGATCTGAAAGCTCAGCGCGCAAAAGAGCTGGGAAATATCGTTGAGGATCTTAAGTACCAGACAGCCCGGTCGATGATCCTAGATCGCAAAGTTCGTATTGATGGTCGCGATTTGAAAACAGTTCGCCCAATCACTAATGAAGTTGGAATTTTACCAAGAGCTCACGGTTCGGGACTTTTCACTCGTGGTGAAACTCAAGTTTTAGGAACAGTCACTTTGGGAACTGGCGATGACGAGCAAATGATCGATAGTCTCCACGGGATGCTCAAGAAGAAGTTCTTGCTCCATTATAATTTTCCTCCGTTCTCAGTGGGTGAAGTTGGTCGCTTTGGAGGCCAAGGACGACGGGAGATCGGTCACGGAAATTTGGCAGAACGAGCGGTGAAAGCTATTATTCCTGACTTTGATAAGTTTCCTTACACAATTCGTATCGTAGCTGATGTTCTTGAGAGTAACGGATCTTCTTCCATGGGGACCGTATGCTCAGGTATCTTAGCTTTGTTGGACGCCGGCGTTCCTATCAAGGGAAATGTGGCTGGTATCGCCATGGGATTAATTAAAGAAGGCGATCGAGTGGCAGTATTGACGGACATCTTGGGTGATGAAGATCACTTGGGCGATATGGATTTCAAAGTCGCAGGAACTGCGCAGGGGATCACAGCTGTTCAAATGGATATCAAAATTGACTCTGTCAGCTTTGAAGTGATGGAGACAGCTCTGAACCAAGCTCGCGAAGGACGTCTGCACATCCTTGGCGAAATGGAAAAAGTCATTTCGACTCCTCGTGGGCAAATCAGTGAGTATGCTCCTCGAATTGAAACCATCAAAATCAATCCAGATAAGATCCGTGAAGTGATCGGTTCTGGCGGTAAAGTGATCCGCGGAATCACTGAACAGACGGGTGTTAAGATTGAAATTGAAGATGATGGAAAGATTCATATTGCTTCTGCAGATCCAGAAGCGACCAAAAAAGCGATTGCGATTATTCAAGGAATTGTGGCCGAAGCAGAAGTCGGCAAGACTTACAAAGGTCGCGTGGTTAAGATCGCGGATTTTGGAGCCTTTGTAGAAATTCTTCCGAACACTCAAGGGTTGTTGCATATTTCTGAGATCTCTCATGATCGCATTCGCGCCGTGGGTGATGTTCTCAGTGAAGGTGATGAACTTGATGTGAAAGTTCTTGATGTGGACCGTGCTGGGCGCATTAAGCTTTCTCGAAAAGTTCTGCTTTCGAAGGAACAGCACTAATCTCAGCCCAGAAAGCTTGAGTTGTGATTCGATTTAAAAAGACTGTTTTAGAGAATGGCCTGACTGTGGTGAGCGAAGCTCACCCACAGTCCCATGCCGTTTCTATTGGAGTATGGGTGCTTACAGGAACGCGCGACGAACCTGAATCCGATGCCGGTGTTTCTCATTTCTTGGAGCACATGGTTTTTAAAGGAACCAAGACTCGCTCCGCCTTTCAAATTGCTAAGTCACTGGAGCAACTTGGTGGAGATCTCAATGCTTTCACGACTCGGGAAAATACGTGTTATCATGCATTAGTTCTGAAAGATCATTGGCGACAAGGCTTAGAAGTTTTGTCGGATCTTGTGTCAGGAATGGATTTTTCAAAAGCGGATTACGCACTTGAAAAATCTGTGATCTTGCAAGAGATCGCGATGAGTGACGATAACATCGAAGAACTTATTTATGATATTTACTTGGAAAAGGCCCTGCCTAAAAGTCCTTTGGGAAAGCCGATTCTAGGGACAGTGGCGTCGATTGCTGCCATGAAAGCATCAAAGCTAAAAGATTATTACAAAAGCCGCTATTCAGGAAATAATCTCATTCTGGCGGCAGCCGGTAATATTGATCACCAAGATCTTGTGGATGAAGCAAAAAAGCTTTTAGGGAAAAAGAAAAAAGTTAGGTTACCGAGTTCGAGGATGAAGCCCTCTCACCGAGCCTTCCGCCATGTGGAAGAACGGCAAGTTGAGCAGCTTCATTTCTTGAGCGGATTTCCTTCGGCAAGTTTCAAAGATAAGCACCGCTTCGAAGCCTTTATCGTCAACGCACTCCTGGGGGGAGGGATGACGTCTCGGTTGTATCAGTCCGTTCGCGAGAAAAAAGGTCTTGTTTACAGTATTCATTCAAGCCTTAACACGTTTGATGATTTTGGATTGATTAATATTTATGCGGCCTGCGAACCAAAAAATATGAGATCGGTCGTGAAGAATATTGTTCGTGAGATTCAGAAAGCAAGAAAGCGCGGAATTACTTCCGCAGAGCTCAAGATGTATCAGACCCAAGTTTCTGGTTCCATACTCTTAGGATCAGATGACATTGATAACCGGATGCAGTCCATTGCCGTCAATGAGATGGTTTTTGGAAAGTACAAACCAGTAGAGCAAGTGATCGATGAGATTCGCTCAGTGACTCCGAAGTCCGTGAAAGAGTATTTTGAGAAATACATTGATGTGGGTTCCATGGGGGCAATCTTGATGGGGGGCCAAGCCGAAGCTCACAGAAATTGGTTCTTTGATTTTGATTTTAAGAGGGGGTAGACATGGTGAAAGTGCCTGTTAAGATAAAAAAGTTAGCGAACTATAAAGGCGATCTTCCTCAATATCAGTCAGAGCTTGCAAGCGGTTTTGATGTCCGAGCTCAGCTGGATCTGCCAATGACTCTCAAAAAAGGGGAGCGGGCTTTGATTCCGACTGCGCTCAGTTTTGAGATCCCTGCTGGGTATGAAATTCAAGCACGACCTCGTTCGGGGTTGGCGATCAAACACGGGATTTCTTTGGTCAATACACCAGGAACTATCGATGCTGATTACCGTGGAGAAGTGAAGATTATTTTGATCAACCTGGGCCAAGAAGATTTCCTGATTCAGGATCAAGATCGAATCGCTCAGCTAGTCATTGCACCGGTTTTTCAAGCTGATTTCCAATTCGTGGAAGAGCTAGGAGAAACCCACCGGGGAGCCGGTGGGTTTGGATCCACAGGAAAGAATTAGATTCCTCTCTTTTTCTTGAAAGCGTCGATGATGTCACCGTTCAAAGTTTTTTGATCGCAGAAAGAAGCTTCTCCTTGGAGCTTATAAACTGCCCCTGAATCCTGTCCCCAGAAGCCCTCATCTTCCGGTTTCAAGTTGATCTGGCGATGATCAACAGCTGATAAATATGTACACCATCTGCGAAGATATTTTGATGCCCGAGCACTCAGGCAGCGTGACCAAGTTGGTCTTTGGCGCTAAAAAATTTCAATTCGATTATTGTAGCAAAGATAAATTTTCAAGTGTCG
>JAJTIC010000092.1 GCA_021300175.1 Pseudomonadota bacterium | reverse complement strand
GTGGGTGGGCAGTACCGACGGAATCTCTAGATGTCGAGAGAAGGTCCTGAACGATGCTTTCAGCTATGCGAATACCATCGCAGGCCGCGGAAGTGATTCCGCCCGCATAGCCTGCGCCTTCCCCACAGGGATAGAGTCCATGGTGGGAAGTGCTTTCCAGGGTCTCGGGATCCCGAGTGATTCTGACAGGGCAAGAGGTTCTTGACTCCACTCCATAAAGCACGGCTTCTTCAGAGAGAAACCCCTTCATGGATCGATCAAACACTTCCAGTCCTTCTTTAATCTTATCTCGCATCCACGAAGGCAGAATTTCATCCAGTCGAACTGGTTTGGCCCCAGAAGGCGAAGATCCTTTGGGAAGAGTCTCGGATTTTTTAGCAGCGAAGAAGTCAGAAAGTTTTTGGGCTGGCAGGGCTTTGGTGAGAAGGGGGTCCGAAGATCCAGCACTCACAGCTTGAAATGCTTTGGTTTCAAGGTCTCGTCTTAAACGCATTCCGCCCCAGAGGTCTTGAAAGTTCTTTTCAAAATCAATACTGACCACGATAGCCGCATTCGCAGAGGGGGAGTTTCGGTGATAGTTACTCATTCCATTGCACACAACACCATCGGCTTCTGTGCCTGAAGAAAGAACAAAGCCGCCAGGGCACATGCAAAACGAATAGACTCCGATTTGAGACTTTTTATCCGTGTAAGCCAGCTTGTAGTTGGCACTGCCCAGTTTGGGATGTTCCGCGAATTCTCGGTACTGAATTTTGTTGATTAAACTCTGGGGATGTTCAATTCGAAGTCCCATCGCAAAAGACTTTCCCTCAAGTTTTACTCCGATGTCTCTCAGATGAAGAAGCATGTCTTCGGCGGAGTGGCCCGTGGCGAGGATCACGTGATGAGAATTAAAAACTTGTCCATACTCGGTTTTAATTCCAATCACTTGATTTTGAGAAGTGAGAATCTCAGTGACTTGGGTATTAAAGTGAATCTCGCAGCCATGAGCTTTCAAATATTCACGGAGCTTTGGGATCACTCGTCGGATCCGGTCAGAGCCCACATGGGGGTTGCTCAAATATTGGATTTCTTCAGGGGCGCCAAATTGAACGAGCCGGTGCATCACATAGGGAATGAAAGGGGATTTGATTCGAGTGATCAGCTTTCCGTCACTGTATAGACCAGCTCCACCTTCACCAAAGCAGACATTGTTTCGGGGGTCGAGTTTTCCATAACGCCAGTATTGGTTAATGCCTTTGATGCGTTCTCCAGATTCAGATCCTCGCTCGAACAAGATGCAAGGAATTCCCCGTTCCACCAAGCGGAGGGCCGCAAACAGGCCGCCGGGGCCAGAGCCGACCACAATGGGACGCTCTAAGTTTGAAGGAACTTGAATTTTCTCGACGGGATAGCTGGGGCGAGTGATCTTTTCTCCAGGGGGGCTGACCTCCACCGAGTACACAAAATGAGGAGCATGTCTTCGTCGGGCATCCACGGACTTGCGCAGAATGCGGTACTCCCCATACTGGGGCATGAGATAAGCGATCTTCTCATCAAGATCGGCATCGATGGGGATTTCCACATTTTCTAAAATTCGGGACATAGCGGCGTTTATAGCATAGATCTTCAGCTGTTGCTAAGCTCAAGGACTCAAGAATGTAACGGCTTCCTAGTCTTTGAGGGTAGCAGGAGTGATTTTGTGATTCGAAAACTACTGATGCAGGTGTTGCCTCAAAATCATTTAAGTTATTTCGTGGGAAAATTCGTTCACCGCGAACTACCGCCGGTTTTGGCGCAAAAAGTGATTCGCGAGTTCGGTAACTTTTACAACATTAATTTCGATGAGGCTGAAAAGCCCGTGGAAGAGTACCGAACTTTAGGAGAATTTTTCATTCGTAAACTCAAACCAGGGCTCAGGCCGTTGGCAGAGTCTCCGGTTCTTCATCCTGCCGATTCGGAAATCACGCAAATTGGATTGATTCGTAAAGGTCAAACGGTGTGGGCTAAAGGGAAAAACTACTCGATTCCGGAGCTTTTGGGAGATGAGGTCAAAGCTTCTCTGTATGAAGGTGGTCTTTGGGTGACTTACTATCTGTGTCCCACGGACTATCACCGTGTCCATAGTCCTCTTGATGGATCTGTCGAAGAGATTCGGCATATTCCAGGGAAACTTTGGCCCGTCAACTCTTGGTCCGTAAAATCGGTGGATGATCTTTTCTCGGTGAATGAACGATTGGTGTTTCACTTGCAATCAAGACTTGGTGCTACTGCTTTGGTCATGGTGGGGGCGACGAACGTGGGCAAAATGACCACTTCTCTGGATGAGAGCTTTGTCACCAATCAGCTCGAGAGTATGGGCTCGGTGAAGGCCTATGAGCCAGCTCTGACCGTGAAGCGCGGGGATGAAATGGGGATCTTCCATATGGGATCGACGGTGATCATGCTTTATCCAAAGACAATCTTTGAGCAAAAAGAATCTTGGGATAGTTTCCTTGGTCAAAAAGTGAAAATGGGGAAAGCTCTTCTCTGATAGGGAATCATGGTTGGTTGTGGCCCCAAGAGCATTTTGAGTGTCCCCGGTTTTGGTTGAGGGGCGATTTCTGGGGTATCGGTCACGATTGTTGGGGTATCGGTCACCGGTAGGGATGAAGATCATCGAGAAGGTTGCTGAGATCTCTTGAAGTCGCTTTTTTGGATTTTAAGCGATAGAGGAACTGATTAAATCGTTGAAGGTAATTCTCTCGCTCTTTGTAGCCAAGCTCTCGCTGTCGATGATTCCCTTCGAAATACCCTCTTAGCCTGAGCTCTTCAAAACTTGATAACAGCACTCTCGTAAACACAATTCCGTCCCAAAAACGACCAAATGCTTTTCCTTTCTTTGCTCCGGTAATCTGTCTTGCAAGAGTCCCCGCAAAGCTCTTTAAGAACTGTCCAAAGCGGTATCGGTCTTTGAATCTCACTTTTAGGTGCAGATGATTGCCCATGTTCACAAAGTCCTGAATCTCCACAAAGAATTTTCGCGCTTTGGATTTCAGCAGTCGAGCGACGATGAGCTTGTGGGTGTAAAATGAAAGAGAGCCTTTGGCTTTGCTGGATTTGAAAACCACATGATGAACTTTTCCTGGGACCAAAGGGCGCTGAATTTTGCGGCGCTTTTTCAACTTCTCCCCACCAAAACTCCGAGCTTTGATTTGATTGAGTGATAATCTCGCGCCCTCATTAGAGGTCAGGATAAGTTGTTTCATCAAGGGCAATATAATCAAAGGCCTATTTTAGGTCAATATTTAATTTTCATAAATGCATGAAATGACCGATTTATTTAGAAATTTAAGACTTAAAAAAAATTCAGTAGAGAAGATAAAAACTAGGCAATAGAGTGGCAATAGAGTGGGAATAGAGTGGGAATAGAGTGGCAATAGAGTGGGTATTGAGAATGCAGGACTTTGGTTCTTGCAACTGAAGATGCGCATCCAAGGGAAAGACTCGACAAACCCGATTTCCCTCAAATCCAGAGCTCTTTAAATTGCCGGTCGCTCGAACTCGGTGTCTGGAGCTCTTTAGATAACAGGGTACTTGCACTCGGTGTCTGGAGTCTCTGCAACAATCACCTGGACGATCTCAGGAAGTATTTTTTGAGCTTTGACGAAAAACCAGTGGGCCAGGTTTTCAGAAGTGGGATTTTCAAGCCCCTGAACTTCATTCAAAAGTCGATGATCGATCTGTTTGAGGAGCGGCTGCAGTCTTTGAGAAATTTCATTGTAATCAATCATCCATCCAATTTTGGGGTTCAACTGACCTTGAAGTCGCAAGCTGATTTTGAAACTATGACCATGCACAGAGCGACAGGGGTGGCTTTCTGGCAGAAAAGGCAAGTATCTGGCAGACTCTATTCTAAAATGCTGGACGAGTTCAAATTTTCCCGACATAAAAGCTCCTATGAAACCATCTTCAACAACAACTCTGCATCTTTATAAGCAAAATTTTAAATTCTCTTCAGCGCATTTTCTGATTTTTGATGAAAAGTCGGCCGAAAAACTTCATGGCCATAATTACCAGGTCCGCGTGGATATTCAAGTGCCCAGTGAAGTGGATATGTCAGAAAAGGGTTTCTTCTTTGACTTTAATGAGTTTAAGCAAGAGATCAAAAGACAAGTGGATCTTTGGGATGAGCATGTTCTATTGCCGGCCGACCACCAAGAGATGAAGATTCAGGAAAAAGGGTCAAGCCTTGAAGTGCGATTTCGAGATCGCTTCTATGTTTTTCCAAAAAATGAAGTTCATCTTTTGCCAGTGACCAACACCAGTGTGGAGCAGCTCGCAAGACTTCTGGGTGAGAAGCTTCATCAGTCCTTCAAAAAATGGGGAGTTCGCAGGCTTAAAGTAGCGGTGGAAGAAACCAGAGGCCAGTCCGCCAGTGTGATCTTTTATTGAAGATTAAGGGAGTATTTCACTCACTTGATAGTTCCAAAAACAGATTCTGGGTGAGCGCTGAATCCAAAGATCGTTCAAGTCTTCGACCAGGCTCGGTGAACCGTCGCATTCCTGCGAAGCAAAAAAAGCGTAACCATATATTTTTTGGACCTTCCAATTCCATGGACTTTTTGAGGGGCGGAACGCGTCCCAGTTGTATCCACCGATTTTGGGGTCTAAGTGGGTTTGAGGTTCAATATCAGCAATCAGTATTCTGGGGTGTGGGCGGTCCTTCTCGAGAAGAATCTTTTTTGTTATTTCAATCATCTCAGGATCTTCAATTCTGACAACAAAGCTTTCAGTTTTATCTTGGTTAGAGAAAATAAAACTCTGGCCCCCCACCGGATTCTGGGGGCTTGATCTTGCCTGACCTTCGATCAAGTTGTGGATTTGAATCTTTGAGGAGGACTTCTCCACTTGGTAGCCAATCACTCGAAGATCTGATTCAATTTCAAAGCGTCCTGCAGGAAGATTCATTTGTTGAAGTTCAAACGGGTTAAAGCTGACAATTTTTTTAAATCCCATCAAATCATGAATGACCACTGTATTCTTCCTCGGTTGAGGATTGGTAAGAATGAGTTTTGATGGGGAGGAAGCTCCTGTGTTCCAGTTTGTTGAAGGAAGAGTCAGTGGTAGGTAGGGTCCTTGAGCGGTCAAAGACCACAAGACTTTTTCCGAGGAACGAATCTGCAAGTAGCCAAAGCTTTGAAAATTTTTGAGATCAATTTCAATTTTTGATTGAGGCTGAAGGAGATAAGCGTGTTCCAAGGGGGATCGAGCTTCCGAGAAGCTATCATTCAGATAAACATAAGCTGCATCTGCAAACGGGTTTGAGACAAAAAGTCTCTGGGTATCTTTGGGAATGATTTGAGCATAGAAAGCCATTGCTGGGAATGAAGAAAAGGTCAGTAAAATCACAGCAAGCAGCGGTTGCAGCATAATGGAGTATCGGAAAACTCCTCAGATCTACTTAAGTCCTGATTCTCATCTTGTTTTCAAATTTCACGGGTTACGGCTTTTTTCTTCCCTTGGGAGGGGAGGTGGATTAGCTAAAGATTGAGTCAGTTCGAGGTGCTGAGATGAATAAGATAGAAGGCTTAAAAAAAGTGAAAGCAATTACAGGTGATCCGCTCATTTGCGCTCGATTGCGAGAACTTGGCCTTTTTATCGGGCAAGAGGTTTCTGTGCTTGGAAGAGCTCCCTTCCGAGGCCCTTACTTAATCAAGTATAACAATACCGTTCTTGCACTCAGGGAAGAGGAGTTTCAATGTCTTTCTCTGTAGTTCTCGTAGGGTCGCCGAATTCTGGTAAAACCACGCTTTACAATTGGCTCACACAATCCAAATTCAAGACGGTGAACTATCCTGGATCTACCACAGAGTATGCTCTGGGAGAGTGTGCTTCTCGCTGGGGACTAAGAGCACATGTCGTCGATACGCCGGGGGTCTATTCTTTACTTCCAAAGAGTGCAGATGAACAGGTGACTTGTGACATTCTGAAGTCCCTGCCTCTAGAGAACAAAAGCAGGAAACTGGTCGTTGTCGTGGATGGAACTCAGATTGCGAGACATCTTCTTTTGGCGAGGCAGGTGCAAGAGTCAGGAATCCCCTTTGTGATCGCCATCACTATGAAGGATCTCCTTGGAAAACAGGGACTAGATCTCAAGAAGGAGGTTCTGGAGAAAGAGCTGGGTATCCCTGTCGTTGTGGTAGATGGCCATTTAGGTGGGGGTATTTCAGATTTGATCACTCAGCTGGCAAAGATTCCTGCAAGTCAGGAAGCTCTTGAATTTAAGGGTTGGTCAGAGACTCAGTCCGATATGATTCGTCGAAAGTTCGAGACAGTCGCAGAGCAAAGCTTGGGGCTTCGCAACGCCAGTGTGAATCAAGCTCTAAAGCCAATTTTCGAAAAAACTCAAAGCCTTGATCGCTGGCTGCTCCATCCCTTTTTTGGAATTCTCATCTTTGTCACAGTCATGACTTTAGTTTTTTCAAGTGTTTACTGGCTAGCTACGCCCTTTATGGATGGGATTGATGCCATCTTTGCAGGTTTGAACGAGCAGGTGCTTCGTTGGGGTGAGCATCTTTTGTGGGTTGACTTCTTGAGCAATGCCGTGATCACAGGATTTGGTTCTGTGATCATTTTTATTCCTCAAATCTTTATTCTTTTTTTTGCGATTGGACTTCTCGAATCCACGGGTTATCTCGCTCGAGCCGCAACTCTTGTGGATCGACCTTTTTCTAAGTTAGGGATGAGTGGAAGGTCTTTTGTTCCCATACTTTCTGGATTTGCTTGTGCAGTTCCTGCGATGATGGCGACAAGAAACATCAGTTCTTCAAGAGATCGGTGGATCACAAATTTTATCATTCCTTTGATGACTTGTTCCGCGAGACTCCCTGTCTATGCTTTGCTTCTTACTTTTCTTTTTAGCGATGAACCTTTGAAAGCAGGCTTTGCGCTCGCACTTCTTTATTTACTCGCGCTCGTGTTTGGGGCTTTGGTGGCTTCCGTGTTGCATCGAATTCTGAAAAGAAACGACGTTTCCCTTTTGATGATGGAACTTCCCCTTTATCGCCGACCTCGGTGGATAGTGCTCTTCAATCAAACTCTTGAAAAGTCAAAAGCCTTCATTCAAAGAGCTGGACCCGTGATCTTTGTTTTAAGTTTGGTGATTTGGACTCTTTCGACTTTCCCAAGAACAGATCTCACGGGCAATGAAAGATTTAATCAAAGCTATTTGGCTCATGCGGGGCAAATTCTAGAGCCCGTTTTTTCTCCGATGGGTTTAGACTGGCGGGCGGGGATTGGCATCCTTTCTTCTTTTGCAGCTCGGGAAGTTTTTGTTGCAACGATGGCCGTGATTTTTCACGTCACAGACGAAGACGAATCGCGAATGCAAGACGGCCTC
>JAJTIC010000054.1 GCA_021300175.1 Pseudomonadota bacterium | reverse complement strand
TTGATTTGACTGCAGTTTTGTTGGCCGTTACCGCCTCGCCTGACGTAACAAGTGCGCAAATATGCAATAACAGAGAGATCAATGTCAAAAGGAAATAAAAAAAAATACAATTATTTTTGATGGTTTAGAATCACCTGGTAGTTTGAATTGCTAAGCCATTGAAATGCTTAGAATCTACCCATTCTTTGAAGAAGTTCATCACGAACCTTCGGAGGAATCTCAGAGTATTCTTTAAACTCCATTGAAAAACTTGCTCGGCCTTGCGTTAAGGATCTCAGATCCGTGGCATATCCAAACAAAGTTGCTAACGGTGCATCCGCCGAAATGACTTGCCCTCCACCGGGCTTCACACTCATGGAGTGAACTTTTCCACGTCGCGAATTCAAGTCTCCAACAACATTCCCAACAAAATTATCTGGGCAAGTTACTTCCAGTTTAAAAACAGGCTCAAGCAAAACTGGCTTAGCTGCACGAACCGCGTCACGCAAAGCTAAACTTGTTGCTGCCTTATAGGCGATCTCAGAAGCATTCTTCTCATCTCTAAACTCGACTCTTTTAAGCGTGGCCTTAAAATCAATCAAACCATAACTCGCAATGGGACCAACTTCTGCGGACTCTTTAAAGCCAGCTTCGATGGCTTTCAAAATGTTGAATGGTATCGGCGCTGATCTTTGAACACTATTCACAAAAGCAAGACCTGCACCTCGAGCCTGAGGCTCAACTTCAATTTCCACAAAAGCATAGAGATCTTCACCAGCAATCTGTCTTTCATACGTATGAGTCGCATTTCCTCGAGAGCTAATCGTTTCGCGATAAGAAACCTGGGGCTTACCTACATTGGCCTGGATCTTGTGCTCTCGGAGAAGTCGATCTACTAAAATTTCGAGATGTAGCTCTCCCATCCCAGAAAGTAAGGTCTGCCCAGTTTCAGGATCATTTCTCAATCTTGCTGAGGGGTCTTCTTTGACGAGTTTCTCAAGTCCCGCCATCATTTTGTCTTGATCAGCAGAAGACTTGGCTTCCACTGCAACACTAATTACTGGCTCAGGAAAAGTAATCGACTCTAAAACTACAGGGCGCTTCTGATCACAGAGCGTGTCTCCAGTTGCAGTGAATTTAAGACCAATCACAGCCCCAATATCCCCTGCTTTGATCTCATTAACCTCTGTTCTTGAGTTCGCATGCATCTTTACGATTTTCTGAACTCTTTCACGTTTTTCTGTACGTGGATTCAAAACAGAATCTCCGACTTTGAGAATTCCTGAATAGACACGAACATAAGTTAAGGAACCGGCAAAGGGATCAGTCGCAATTTTAAATGCCAGGCCACAAACTGGTTCTTCAAAGTCTGTTTTGCACACAACAGTCTTGTCAGTATTTTCAGGATTCATTCCAGAAACAGATTTCACATCGAGGGGACTTGGCAGGTAATCTACAACAGCATCAATTAAAGGCTGAACACCTTTGTTTTTAAAAGCAGCTCCGCAAAGAACGGGAAAACCCTTCAACTCGAGGGTTCCTTTTCTTAAAGCAGCTTTGAGCTCAGCCACCGAAACTGACTCGCCGTTAAGATACTTGTCCATTAAAGCTTCATCAAACTCGACAATTTTTTCTACGATTTCAGTTCTGTATGCTTCGACGGATTCTTTGAGGTTCTGTGGAATCTCACCCTTTTCAAAAGCCTCACCTCGATCTGCCCCAGCCCATGTATAAGCGCAGTTTTCAATAAGATCGACAACTCCAACAAAAGAGTCCTCAAGACCAATGGGGACTTGAATAGGAATAGGATTCGCTAACAACTTGGTCTTGATAGAATCCACAGACATGACAAAGTCTGCACCAACTCGATCCATTTTATTAATGAAGCAGATCCTGGGAACCTTATACTTGTCCGCCTGTTTCCAGACAGTTTCAGATTGGGGCTCGACTCCATTGACACCATCAAAGACAGCAATCGCGCCATCAAGGACCCGCAAAGATCTCTCAACTTCGATCGTGAAATCAACGTGCCCAGGAGTATCTATGATATTGATTCGGTGATCTTTCCAGGAAACGGTGGTCGCAGCTGCAGTGATCGTGATTCCACGCTCCTGCTCCTGCTCCATCCAGTCCATAGTAGCATCACCATCATGGACTTCACCTAACTTATGGCTTTTTCCTGTATAATACAGAATTCGCTCTGAAGTTGTGGTCTTTCCTGCGTCGATGTGAGCCATCACACCTATATTTCGGGTATACTTAAGCTCACTAACGGTCTTTGGATCCAAAGCTGACATCGAGAAAGACCACCAATTACTTTAAACTACCAATTGTAATGTGAGAATGCCTTGTTGGCTTCTGCCATCTTATGAACATCTTCACGTTTCTTAATCGCGTTTCCACGATTGTTGTAAGCATCAAGCAATTCACCCGCCAGTCGTTTAGAGAAATCTTTCTCTCCACGCTCACGAGCATATTCAATCAACCATCTCATAGCCAATGCTAAACGTCTTGATGGTCTAACATCCACTGGCACCTGGTAAGTTGCTCCACCCACACGGCGTGAACGCACTTCCAAAGCTGGCTTACAATTCTCCAAAGCCTTCTTCAGAACAGAAATTGGCTCTTCACCTGCCACTTTACCTTGGAGTTCATCCAATGCTCCGTAGAAAAGCTTCTGCGCAACTGCCTTTTTACCCTGAATCATCATCTTATTGATGAACTTGGCAACCACGATATCCTTGTAAACTGGATCGGGAATAATCTCTCTCTTATATGTCTTTTTACGACGAGCCATACGTCACCTATCTTTCAAAATTTAGAATTACTTCTTGGGTTTCTTTGCACCGTACTTAGATCTGCTGCTCAAGCGTCCATTAACGCCTTGAAGATCAAGTACTCCACGAACGATGTGATATCTA
>JAJTIC010000141.1 GCA_021300175.1 Pseudomonadota bacterium | reverse complement strand
CATTCGGTCAAAAGCTTAGTCCGTTTCAAGTTAATTGCCAAACGAGGCTTTCGCTTTTTTGCGCTTTTGACAATCTGGACAAACTCCATAGAGTTCGAGCACGTGACTGGTTAGTTCGAAACCAAACTGGCTTGCCACTTTCTCTTGCAGAGCTTCAATTTCATGATTCTCAAACTCACAGATCTTCCCACAGGACACACACGTGAGATGGTCATGGTGCGATTGAGGAGTCATTTCATACCTGGCGGGTAACCCACCCATACGAACTTCCGTCACAAAATGATGCTCTGTCAGAGTTCTTAAAAAACGGTAAACTGTGGCAAATCCAATTTCAGGGTCTTTGGCAGAAACGATCTCATAAACTTCCTGAGCCGTCACATGGGTTCGTCCTTCATGGAGGGCCGAGAGAATCAAAAGCCTTTGATCCGTCACTTTGAGATTCATTTTACGAATGACTTGTTTAAACGCACTTTTATCTAAAGGCTCGCGGCTCAAAGTTCGCTCTTCACGGCTTTCTCCGCCGGTGAATTTAGGTAATGTTGGAATCTTTGTGAGCTCCATCGCTCCCCCTTTAATGAAAATGAATTTCATTGATAGGCCGGGAAACCAGCAAAGGTCAAGAGTTGAGAAAAATTATCAATTAGACTCAAAACTTTTGGAAAAACGCGCTACTGCGTCATGAGGATGCAAGCTCTCGGCATGACGAACTTCACCCTCAAACCCCTGAAGAACACTCTCGGGAAGCTCACGAAGAGCCGCTCGCAAGCGTCTTGCCGCATCTTCACAGAACATCAAATTCTGGCCATTCCTCAAAGCAAACTCCTGCTCATCTTCTCGCTTCACCACTGTTTGCACGGGTGTTGGCAGAGCTCTCTCAATCAAGTCGATCCAGAACACGGGATCCAGTTGAGGACTCCAAACTTTGAGTTTGGCAAACGAGCGCTGAGCGTGAGGTGTGGCAATCACACCTTCTGAGGTTCCCAACCAATCATAAACATCTTTGAGATCGAATTCTTTTTGCGCAAAACTCTTTTTGAAATTCTCTTGAATCAATTGCCGTGAAAGAGCGGCAGACATGGGACAAGTGGAAGAATAGGTGACAGTGACTTCGATGCTGGATCTGACTTCACCCTTGGCCGCTTTCTGAGCCGAGACTTTCACAGGATATGTCCGCCACCCCTTCATTCCTGATTTCAACGACTCTCGTTGAAGGGGAATTGAAAACTCAGCCGCTAAAAAATACTGATCAGAAAGTTCTGCATGAGATTTCTGAAATTCTTCAACGACCGAGTTGAGTTGCTCCCAACTGAGGGGAGAGTTTCCCATTTGCGTTTGCACTTCCCGGTACAGACGGCTCATGTGGATCCCCTTAGCTTCGGGCTGAATCAGGGAAACCCCGGCGTCCACTTTGGCGGGCAAGGCTAAGCTGTAACTTCCCACAGGCCAAAGCAGCGGAAGTTCGATCCCACTCATGCCCACCCAATCCAATGCTTGGGCATGCTGAGTCTGTACTTTCTCTTTTGAAACATCGGCTAAATGGGATTCCGTTCTTGGCATCATGGCCCCACTTCTATCTGAGATTTGTTCGCTTCGCAAAGCCTTGAAATCCTTACACAGTCTGTTAGCTTGAAAGGCCATGGCAGATAGCAAATGCGACACAAAGACACCTCAGCTGATTTTGGCCAGTACTTCTAAGTACCGGCAAGCTTTGATGAAATTGTTGGATATCCCCTTTCAGGCAGAAACTTCCCCTTTTGATGAAGAGCCTTTGAAATTGCAGATTTCAGATCCCATGGCTCTCGCTGCCGCCTTGGCCCAGGGAAAGGCCCGTGCAGTTCTGCAAAAGTCACCAGAAAATATCCTGGTAATTGGTGGCGACCAAGTGGCAGCCCTCACTCAATCCGATGGATCCATTCTGAGACTTGGAAAAGCTCAAACAGCCAGTAAAGCTTTCGAACAGCTTCGTGCTCTGAGTGGAAAGACCCATCAACTCATCACAGCCATCCACCTTTGCAGTTTTGATAAACAATCAAGTTTTATCAATGTCACTCATTTAAAAATGAGCCCACTCACTGACGAACAGATTTGGCGCTACATCGAATTGGATCAGCCCTTCGACTGTGCTGGTTCTTACAAAATTGAATCTTTTGGGGCGAGCCTTTTTGAAGAAATCTTTTGCACTGATTTTACGGCTATCCAGGGACTTCCCCTGATGCAATTAAAAAAACATCTCGCTGAATTTGGATATTCTATCTTATCTAGGAAAAGGGAACTCTTATGAGAAAAAAAAATAAAGAACTGCAACAGATAAAAATTCTTCACAAAGAAGCTGTGAAAGTTCTAAAAAATGCTTACTCCCCTTACAGCAAAAAACGAGTGGGCTCATCCTTAATTACTGAAAAGGGCCATATCTTCTCTGGATGCAATATCGAAAATGCTAGCTACGGAGGAACAGTTTGCGCGGAACGAGTGGCCATTTTTAAAGCGGTGAGCGAAACCGCTATGAAACAGATTCGTCACATCGTGGTCGTCACTGAGGAAAAAAAACCTTGGACACCTTGTGGCTTTTGCCGCCAAGTCATTGCTGAGTTCGGACATCCTACCAAGACCCAGATCCACATCGCAAATCGCGAAAAAATTGTGGAAACCTTTTCCTTGGGCGAGCTCCTACCAGAAGCTTTTCAAAAATCAGATCTGAAATAATTAGATCAGTCGAACATTGAGGTCAGAGCCCCAAGAGCTTTTCCAAAGCTCACGAAGCCCCCAAGGCCTCAAGAAAGAAATGAACTCCTCCTCGGACTGAAAAGACAGTGGCTCGCCCGGAAGACGCTCCACAACAGCCATCAATTTTACCAACCCACAAAAACCCGAGATTTGAACATAGTTGTCCGAAGACAAAGTATAGTCGAATGCACCTTGCCGAAATTCAAAGCGGCCCTCGATCTGTAAACCTGTAAATTTTGAATCGAGCGTTTCAGCCACTATTTGAGAAAGCTTTTCTAAAACCACAGGCAGAGAAGGCCCTTTCTGCAAAGAGCTCTGCTGGCGCATAACATCTTGAAGATCCACTAAATTAAGGATCATTCCGGACTCAGGATTCACAGGCCCGGTGACTCCACAAGCCCATAATACAGCCGTGGAGTGAGAACCCCACTCCACACCGATAGCCTGCTGATAAAAAAAAGTCGCCTTCAAAAAACTTCCTACTGCTGGCCAATCCACTGCTGATTGATTTGAATTTTAGATTCTTTCTGCTTCTGTTCCATCAAGGAACGGTACATTTCAGAAGCTTTCTGCTGGGATAAAGTGAGGGTGAGCTTCATATCAGGTGCCGCTGGAGCTTCTGACTTTCTCTCTTTCAGCCTCAAAGCGAACTGAACAAGACCATCTCTCACCAATTGCTCGGAAAGCTTTTTCTGTTCACTCAAACCCCACGCCGCATCAGTAGCCACTTTGCTCGCAAGCTTCGGAGCCACGGGGACATTCATATCAAACAGGCCTGTTTCCTCCCACTTGAGCCCCAGGTTCTTCAGGGCCGTCTCTACTAGAGCTTCATTCTGGGCTGCTAAAGCAGCGTTTAAAGCTTCTATTCCCGCCTCCACTTTCTCTTGAGCAAGAACTTTTTGCGCAATCAAAGTCTTCTGAGAGTCAAAGCTCGCGGTGACCGCGGCTTTTTTGTCCGTGACTTTGATGATGTGAAAACCAAATTGCGACTGAACAGGCTCTCCAACCACGCCCACTTTCTGAGAGAAAGCGGCTTCAGAGAACTCAGGTACCATTTGTCCTTTTTCAAAGTAGCCAAGGTCTCCGCCTTTGGATTTTGATCCTGGATCCTCAGAAAACTGAGATGCCACTTTGCCAAAATCTTCGCTTTGAAGTTTCTTTTGCACTTCTTTGATCTTTTCTTTAGCTTTGGCTTCGCTCGCAGCGTCACCTTTCACTGCTGAAATCAAAATGTGCTGAGCTTTCACTTGCTCATCGCTCGAAAACTCTGCTTTGTTGGCATTGAAGTACTCTTCCATCTTTTTTACGAAATCAGCTTGAGCCATCGCTGCTTGAGCGGCCGCCTCAGTGATGGCTTGCTTTTGAATCAGGGCCGCTTTGTCGACCTGTGCAAACTGAACATTGATCTTCGCTCCATTCAAAGCAGAGGCTTTTGCGAGCTCCATTTGCGTGGGATGAGCGGCAATGGCCATGACCCGTCTTGATCTTTGTCGAGCTACATCCTTGCGAATGCTCTTCTCAAAATCGGCAGGATTGAGGGAGTTGGCCGTCAGCAAATTCAAATAGAGTTCTCGGTTAAATCTTCCCTCCCGCTGAAACTGAGGGATTTGCGTCATCAAAACATCTTTAAGCTCAGCATCAGTGCCCAGAATGCCTGATTTTTGCGCAAGCTGACCTTCCAGCTCTTTCTGAACGAGATCGTTGATCACTCCTTGACGGAGCATCTGACGCTGTGCCGCCCCACCTTGCTGTAGCAGAAAGCTGTACATTTGTTCTTGGCGCTGCAGTTCTTTTTGAAAGTCAGCTGCAGAGATAAACACTCCGTTGACTTCGGCCACAGCCCCCCCTGTTCCCAACTGAGCCGTTGGAAGCCCAAACAGAACAAAGACCAGAATAATGGCACCAAAGAGAATCACCGCGACCACTGATTTGAATGACAGTTTGCCGTTTTCAATTTGCTTTTTGAGTGTATCCAACATGCGCGCTCCTTCATCTAAACAACTTTTTCTTCGAGTCTCCTAGTACAGTCCGTTCGAATTTTTTTTTCAAGGAGATTGTTGGAATCTTCGATGCTTTTTGTTAGCGTTAAAGAGGTCGGGTTATTGAGGAGAGGTGAGCTTTGAACTTTTTGAATTTCGACTTGAAAAAATTGGTCCTGACTTTGGCTTTGTTGCTCTTGCCGCTCATCTCTATCAACATGCAGCAAAATCCCCTATCTACTGGCTGGTATGACAAACCTTTTTCCATGTTAGGAAGTTTCATTCAAGTGGCTTTCTTTGAATTCAGTGATGGGGTCCGTGGGACCACATCACTCTACTTGAATTTGATCGATATTAAAAAAAACAATCAGCTGCTGGAATCTAAAAACCGCGAGCTCCAGACTCGGCTTGATCAAATGAATGAACTTCAAGCGGAGAATGACCGCTTGCGAGGCCTGATGAGCTTTCAAGCGAGCTCGAGAATGGAGCTCATTCCCGCAAGAGTGATGAGTAAAGACCTTCTCGCAGATCACAACACTTTACAGATCAGCAAAGGGAGTCAGCACGGCATCAAAGTAGGGCAAGCGGTCATTGCGACGGGGGGCGTGGTGGGCCATATCTTTCGCACAGAAAATTTCACTTCCCAGGTCCTCTTGTTGACGGATCGATACTCGGTTGTCGACGGCATCGTGGCCCGTTCGCGATCCCGGGGGATCGTTGAGGGGCGCGGCGGCAGCGGCCTCTCGCTCAAATACGTGGAAAAATCCGAAGACGTGGTCGCCGGAGATATTGTGATAACTTCGGGATTAGATAATATTTTCCCCAAGGGGTTCCCCGTAGCGCGCGTGAAAGAAGTGGAAAATAAATCTTATGCAGTGTCTTTAAGGGTGGAACTCGAGCCCTCGATAGACCCAGATAAAGTGGAAGAAGTTTTTGTGATCTTGAATGCGAACAATCAGGATTTAAGCCCTCAAATTTCGATGCAGGAGTAAAAAGTGCAAACTTCCAAATTTCACTTTTTAAATTTTTTCGTGATTGCGCTTGTGACTTTCCTCTTGGCAGCCTTCCTAACAACCTTTTGGTTTCAACTGTTCGGCGATTTCCCAGCGCCCCTCGTTTGGCTGAATGTGATTCTCTATTTGATGCTCTACCGTCGCCCCACCGAGGCAGTCCTAGAGATCTACTTGATTGGTTTCCTTCTAAGTGCCGCTTACTCAGCCCAACCAATCGGTATCATTTGGTTGGTTTTTTTCGTTCTCTTTAGCATTGTTTATTCAGTCAAAACTCGGTTTTTTTGGCCAGGTCCGCGATATTTTTTCTTCGCATCGATGGCGACAACCACTTTGTATCATATCGTCTTTGTTTTAACCTCTCAGGTTTTGGAATCAAACCCCAGTGGTGCTCTCCTTGGTCAGCGAATCGTCGAAGTGATCTTTACAGGACTTGTTTCCATTCCTACTTTTCTTGTGATGGAAAAATGGGATCGCATCTCAGCTGACGAGCTTGCCAATGAAGCTGCTACACAAACGAACACGGGAGCGGTGGAATAGTGGCTGATTATGTTTCAAACCCCGATGAATCCAAAGAGTACCTGCCCAGATATAAACTTTTCTACATTCTTTTAGCGGCAACTTTCTCCATTTTCTTCATGCGCCTTTGGTATTTGCAAATCATCGAGGGTGAAGAGCTTAGAACCTTCTCGGAGAAAAATCGGGTGAAACAAAATAAAATCTTAGCCCCTCGAGGTCTCATGGTGGATCGCGATGGAAAAACTCTCGTGGAAAATCATCCAGGTTTCGAAGCCATCTTGTCCCCCCAGTATATCACAAATCTTGACGGAGTTGCCCAAGCTATCGGTCCCATTCTCGGTCAAGAGCCCGAAAAAATTGTTCAACGAGTGCAAAGATCACGACGGCAAAATGGTCCTTTTGCTCAAGTGCGAATCAAAGACAACCTGATCAAAGACGAAGTGTTTCGCTTGAAGCGCATCCGCCTGGATTACCCAGGCCTCGAAATCAAAGAGACCGTAGTTCGCCACTTCCCAATGGGCTATAATGGCGCACAGATTTTGGGATACGTTTCTGAAATCTCCAAACGACAAATTCCGATTTATAACGAAAAATACAAAGGTGACCTTACATTTGACCAAGGCGATATTATCGGAAAGACAGGCCTTGAAGAAGTCCTCGAAAAGCACATCCGCGGAAAAGACGGCGTCCAACTCATTCAGGTGGATGCTTTCGGTCGCGAAACGCAAAGTAACACAAAAAATATCTACGGTGAAGAACTCTCTGATCGGGAACCCACTCCCGGATACAATGTCGTTCTCACCCTGGATAAAGATGTTCAGGAAGCCGCTTGGAACTCTTTTGAAAGTCACAAACGCATTGGCGCTTTGGTCGCGATGAAGCCTAATGGTGAAATTTTAGCATGGGTGAGCGCCCCCTCATTTGATCCCAATCAGTTTTCTCAAGGACCTTCGCAAACATACTGGAATCAACTCATCAACGATCCTTTTAAACCTCTCAGGAATAAAGTGATTCAGGATCATTACTCTCCGGGATCCACATTTAAAGCTTTTATCGCTTTGGCATCTTTGCAAGAAAAAGAAATCAATCCCACGACGATCATTAATTGCCCAGGCGCGTTTGCTTTTGGGCGAAGACTTTATCACGATCACCTCAAAGGTGGGCACGGGAACATCACCGTGTATGAAGCCCTTGAAAGATCTTCGAATGTTTTCTTTTACAAAATGGGAATCGCTTTGGGAATTGACCGCATGTTCAACTATGTTTCCACGTTTGGAATTGGGACGCGCTCTGGCATAGAACTTCCCCGAGAAGCTCCAGGACTGATGCCTTCAGCCCAGTGGAAAAAGCAAGCGATCGGTGAAGAATGGCAAGCCGGTGAAAATTTATCTGTGGCGATTGGACAGGGTTTCGTGACTGCGACCCCTATGCAAATGGCCGTGGCGTACTCAGCGATTGCCAACAAAGGAAAAGTCTATCGCCCCTTCATCGTGAAAAAGATCATTGATCATGATGGAAAAGTCGTGAAAGAAAACCAAGAGCTTCTCCTTCGCGACTTGACTCAAAAACAGGCCTCCGGCATTTCTATTTCTCCAGAGACCTTTGACGTGGTTCGTGAAGGATTGAGAAGAGTTGTTCAAGGGGAGCGAGGAACTGCGAAAAGAGTTCAAATCCCCGGCGTTGAAATCGCAGGCAAAACGGGGACTTCACAGGTCATGGGGTTTTCAGCGGATCAGATTTACGCAAAGTGTGACTCTCGACCCGTTCACCAACGTCACCATGGTTGGTTCATCGGTTGGGCGCCTGCAGACAAACCTGAAATTGTTGTCGCTGCCCTTGGAGAACACTCTTGTTCAGGCTCTGGGGGTGCTGGGCCCCTGGTGCATGATACGATGCTGGCGTATTTTCAAAAGTATCGCCCTGATTTAATCGAAGCAGGGAAGAAATCGGGCAAAAAGACAGCAGCCCCTACTGCACAACCACAACAAGAAGTGCCCGAAGGAGAATAAATGGATCTTTCACTTCAAGTTCACGAGAGAACCCTCTTCCGGCGAATCGACTGGAATCTTGTTCTTGTGATGCTAGCTCTCCAGGTGGTGGGACTGATTAATCTCTACTCAGCTACTCACGGTCCTCACTCGGAAGGGGTTGAACAACTCTTTTTGAATCAAATCATATGGCTCGCTACGGGCTGGACCATATTTATGGTGGCCACTTTTGTCGAGTACACAATTCTAACTAAGCTTGCTTACATCTTTTATTTCATCAACCTAGGAGCGATTCTTTGGGTCACTCTTTTTGGAGATGTCGCTCTTGGAGCCCAACGCTGGATCGACTTTGGTTTTTTTAAATATCAGCCTTCTGAGACCATGAAGATGTGCCTCATCATGATCCTGGCAAAAACGCTTTCCCAGTTTAATAGCTCGGGCAGAGGTATGGGATTTAAAGAACTATTTTGGCCTGTTGTTATTTTGTTGATCCCGTTTGGACTTGTGGTTGAACAACCGGACCTAGGAACAGCGATGATGCTAGTTTCCATTGGGGGCAGCATGATTCTGTTCTGTAAAGTGAGGAAATCCATTTTGATCTCTGCAATTCTTGCAATTGCGGTGGCCATTCCACTTGCTTGGAGCTATGGACTTCGTGATTATCAGAAAAATCGCGTGATTAACTTCATTGATCCGATGAATGATCCTCAGGGGACCGGCTACAACTCTATCCAATCTCGCATTGCTGTCGGCTCTGGCCAGCTTGTAGGAAAAGGATTTCGCAAAGGCACTCAGTCTCAGCTTGAATTTTTACCCGAGCGACATACGGATTTCATCTATTCTGTTTTAAGTGAAGAGCATGGCTTTATTGGAAGCCTTACGACCATTGGTTTGTTTGGCGTTTTTTTTCTGATCGGAGTGCGGGTCGCCTCAACAGCCCGAGATAAATTTGGAGCCCTGCTCGTTGTTGGTGTGCTGTGCTACGTCTTCTGGCATATGTTTGTAAATATTGGAATGGTCATCGGCCTTCTTCCAATCGTTGGGGTCCCCCTTCCTCTGCTGTCTTATGGTGGCTCTGGTATGATCACGACAATGACAGGCCTTGGAATAGTTTCATCGGTGGCCTATAGACGTTACATTTTTTAAAGTTTTCTCCCTCGTTTCAAAGAAAATCGACTATGAAGGGCGTTGAGTCCTTCAAGGAGGTTTTTAATGAGTCTTTTTATTCTACTATCTCAATGGTCCATGGCCTGGATTCTAGCCTCTGGGAGTCCTCAGGCTCTTGATCCTTCGAAAGAAACTTCGGTCTTGGTGGTGGGAATCGGAGTCGAGCTATCGACTTTGTTTCAACAAACTGCTGCCACAAAAGCCAAAAGAATTCAGTCTGCTTTTCCAGATCGGCAGGTCATTTTAATGTCTGTGGTGGAAGGAAGCTTTGAATCCAATCGTGAGCAACTGGAGCGCTGGGGGTTTTCAAATGTGAAGCAAGTCTCTGGCGATCTCAAGGTCTCTGAGATTGTGAAGACTCTGAGTGCATACCAAAAAATCCAATCCCTCGAAGTCTTTGCTCACAATGCTCCTCATTATGGATCTAAACTTAATGGCGTGAGAACTCGGTTCAACTACGATTCTCCCGATCTTGAAAAGATTAATTTTACCCGCGACGCCTACATCATTCTGCACGGCTGTAATTCCGGGTTTTTCGTGGCACCAAAACTTTCAGAAAGACTTCAACTACCGGTGGCTGGATCCTTAACCTCAACTGATTTTCAACACCTTCATGAAAATGGACAGTTTTATACTTATCATGATTCCAAAGCTCCTTTTGGCAAATGGGCTTCTTGCCCAGGTTCGAGCTGTTTTCGTTTAAAGCCTGATAACACCCCTTATACAGGTTACTGGGGAAGTTTTTCCCAGGGAGGCCTCCCTTTCTTTAAGTTTTTCTGCCACGGAGTTCAACAGAGTCAGTGCGAAAGGTCGATGGCTCTCAGCCTTGTAACATTTCCCACGGCCAACCAACAGCTTTCTCCGCAATCCACCAAGTCCGAATACCAAAGTGCCGTCATTGACTTCCTCTGTCCTATTTCACAGCAAAAGCCTCTCCGGGAAGCTTGCCGCGAGAAGCTGGTCAGCCATGCAGCCACAAACTATTCTCCTTACAACGGACGTAGTCTTCAGTGTGATTTTAATGGCTGTCGATTCGAGATGAACTGCAAAAAAGCCTTTTGGGGCCTCGTGAAACCCAAGAGCTGCAGTCTAGACAATCCTGCAACATCAGCAGGCAACACGCTCTTGGTTGAGTATGAATCTTATATGAACGGCTTTGAATCCTTGAAAGCAGCCAACTAAAGATGTTTTTCAATAAACTGAACAAGATTCTCTTTAGGGACATTGCCCATGATCTGATCCACAGCCTTGCCTCCCTTAAAGAGAATCATGGTTGGTATTGAGCGAATCCCAAATTGTCCTGCGATCTCTTGATTATTGTCGACATCCACTTTGGCAATTTTCACTTTTGAACCCATCTCGGAGCCAATCTCTTCGAGCTTTGGTGCAATGGCTCGGCAGGGTCCACACCACTCCGCCCAAAAGTCCACAAGGACTGGAATATCAGATTTCAGAACCTCGGTTTCGAAAGTTGACTCATTAACTGCTACTGTAGATTGACCCATCTATCACCTCGTTTCAGTCTTTTAAAATTGGGCTCCAAAGACCTTCTTGTCAAGTTTTGGAAAAATCATTTTTTAGACTTTTTAAAGAGCGCTTTGGCGAATTCGCGCTTCAGTTTGTCTTGATCTTCTAATTTATCGAAATCCCAGTCTTTTTTAAGATCTTGCTGTCGGCTCCTCACATCTCCTCTTTGAAATGAGGTTTGCTCAATATCCATCTCTGTAGACTCAGCGATTCTCTGATACTTCTCTCTTTTCTCAACGACAGCCGGAGCGACTTCCCTCTCCACTTTCTTCCATTTTTCAAGAAAGAGCTTTGAATCTAAAGACATCACTTTGCAGATCAAGCCAATGAGTTTATCCGCCGTAAATGGAGTTTCCATGAGCCCATCCGCTTTCATTTTGAGCACTTCTTGAGCTGTGGGACGAAATCCCTGAGGGACGACAATGAGCACTTTACCTTGGTAACTGCGGTGATCTTTGAGCTTTTGCCCAACGCTCACACTGGATACCCGATGATTTCGACCATAAGCTACAATTAAATCGGGATTAAAACCTAAAATCTGCTCATTGATAAGAATCTCATTTCCAATTCCAAGAACATCAAAGCCGACCCTCTTTAAGTAGGACTCAGTCAGTGTGAGCTCATTAAAATCATCGTAGACCAGAAGAATCTTCTTCACCTTTTCATGCTGGCATAAAAAGGTTTAAAATAAAACTCTATGCAAAGAATCTGGGCTTCAAAATCAACTCAGTATATTTTTTTTGAAATGATCCCAGCCTTCGTCATTGGAGTCGTTGTTTTCATATTCATTCTACTGATGACCCAAGCCCTGAGACTCACCGACTTTGTGCTGGTCCATGGAGTGAGCTTCATCACCGTTGCAGAAATGATGACCTATCTTTCTATCAGTTTTTTGCCGGCTCTGTTTCCCATGGCACTGCTCTTTGCCGTCCTCATGACCTATGGTCGACTTTCTAGCGAGTCTGAAATCGTGGCCTTTCGAGCTTCGGGAATGGACATGATTGCTATCGGCACCCCGGCTCTCCTCCTCGCTATTTTTGTGGCCTTTCTCTCCGGACAAACATCTTTTCATATTGCCCCCTGGGGAAACCGTCAATTTGAAGTTCTTGTCTCGAAGATTAGCCAAACCAAAGCGGGAATTTCTTTGCGGGAAGGAACTTTCTCGGAGGGCTTTTTCGACATGGTGATTTATGCCAATAACGTCGAAAGCGAAAAAGGCGGACTGGAAAAAGTTTTTATTTATGATGAAAGAGACAAAGATATCCCACTCACCATTATTGCGAAAAGAGGAGAATTGATCCAAGATTCTGCAGCCCCCGGCAATGCTGCGATGCTTCGCTTAGAAGACGGGGATATTCATCGAAAAGGCGAGTCTCATACTAAGATTCGCTTTGATACCTTTGATATT
>JAJTIC010000034.1 GCA_021300175.1 Pseudomonadota bacterium | reverse complement strand
TGGGTCTAGTCAAAGGGGGAGCTTGTGTTAAAAACCCTCACGGGCGGCTATGATGGCTACGGCACTTTTTTCCCCAACTCTTTAGATCAAGGGATGGCCCTTTTCGAAAGTGAATTCAAGAAACAGAATCTTGGCCTACTGGCTGAAAAGAAAGTGGACTTCAAACAAGAAATGGCTCTCATGCTTTTCCGCTCCGCTCGCGGTGAAATGACGAGCTATCCCCTTGTAAAAACCTATCAGCATCAAGGACGCTGTCTTTTCGTCGAAGGCCCCAAAGCTCACCCTCACTTGAGCCGACTGAAGAAGAAACTTTTTCTCATGATGGATCAAATCGACTATGTCGGAGCTTTAGGTATCGAGCTCTTTGATACTGGAAAAAAACTTTTTGTGAATGAACTTGCTCCGCGGGTTCACAACAGCGGTCACTTTTCTCAAAACGCGATGAACTACAGTCAGTTTGATCTTCACTGGATGTGTGGCCTAGGAATTAAGCTTCCTAAAATTCACTCATTAAGCTCTCATTTTTCAATGTGGAATCTGCTCGGGAATTCGAAGGGCCAGTTAGAAATTCCTGAAGCTTCAAACCAAGGACTCGTGCATTTGTACGGAAAACCCGAAGGACGGAAGGGACGCAAACTAGGTCATGTGAATTTTGTGAACTCTCTTCCGAAATCACTCAAGAATATCGCCAATTTCCAGGAGAAGAAAAAATGAAGAAAGTCGCTGTGCTCATGGGCTCTGAATCTGATCTCAACTGTTTGCAAGAGGGGCTGAAGCTTCTTTCTGATTTCAAAGTGGCTTTTCATCTCGAAGTCGTTTCCGCTCATCGCACTCCAGAACGACTTTTTGAATTCTCAAAGACGGCCTCCGCCCAAGGCTGCCAATTGATCCTCGCTGCGGCAGGTGGATCAGCTCACCTCCCTGGGATGGTGGCTGCTTTGACGGAACTTCCTGTGATCGGGATTCCTGTCGAAAGCAAAAAACTCAAAGGCCTAGATAGTTTGTTGTCGATTGTTCAGATGCCAAAAGGTGTCCCCGTGGCTACAGTAGCTATTGAAAATTCATTCAACGCCGCTTTACTCGCGGTTCAAATTCTGGCCCTCCAAGATAAAAAGCTCCACCGAAAGCTCAGAAGCTTTCGAAAACGACAAACAGCATCTGTGAAGAAAATGAATCAGGCCGTGAGAGCTTTTTCTCGCGCAAAGAAAAAGTGATAGCTTCCCACGATCACACTTGTGTAAAACAAATCGCCCACCACTTGGGTTCCAAAAAATGGAATTGCCATCGTGTAACAATTCACAAGCCCCTGCCATGAATATCCATAGGCGCCTGTCACAAAAACTCCAAAATTAGACAGCACAAAAAACAAACTCGAAGCTGCAAGACTGGAGACCCCTAGATTTTTTACAGAAAATTTCTTTCGATAACTAAACCAGCTAATGAGCGCAAAAGCCCCATAAGTCCAAATCATGGTGTTGTGAAATCCCAGAACCAGATCCGTGAGGAATAAAGCTGCCAAAGGTAAAAAGAGACTGAGCCAGCGAGGCCGTAAGTAAAACGCCCCCAGAAGAGCTATAGCGCCGATCGCTGTCGCATTGGGGGGATGAGGTAAAAACCTTGAAAGAGCAGCGATGCCCAACCAAACCAGAACTGCAGCAAATTGACGCGACATATAATTCCTCTCTGAAGTGACTTCTTACTTGTGATTCCTGCAGGCTTTTTTGTCAAGTATCTGTGCCCACTTCGACCCTGACAAGGACGCATTGACATTGAGCAGTGAAGCCCCTAGAAACCCAGGCGATGCCGATCAGAACTCTGCGACTGAAAACAAAAGTCCTTCTTTGGGTGAGCTTAGTTCTCTGCGGGCAAAGCATGGCCTGCAGTCCTGGCCAACAAGTGCACTTACAGTCAAAGTCAATACGGCCAACAGGATCTCTGCAGAAAGATAATTTCATGGCCCGCCTGGCTCAAGAGCCTGAGATGCAGCTGAAGGTTTCAACCAGAATTCTGTGCAACCCTTCCCGTGTTGGTGCTTCAAGTCTCCTAGCCACACTCTCTTCTGAAAACCGAACGACTGATCCTTCGAAGATAATTCCATGGAGTGCGGGACTTCTGTTGCAATATGAATTGATGTCCTCGGACGGAGATAAGGGAGAGCTTCTGGTGGCTCAATCTCAATCAGGAAACCCACCAGAGCTTCTGCGCGCCAAAGCCAACTTTTATTTCTCTCGTGCTCAGAGTCGCCCCGTCAGGTCTTTACAAGCGATCGCCCCAGATCTGTTGTCGGTTCTCTCTCGACTCAAGCAAAAACCGAATTATTTTTTGTATAAGTCCAAGACCGCCTTACTGCTTTCTCCAGACCTCAAAGATCAGACTTGGAAGCTTTATGATGCTTACACCGACGATGTGGTCGACACGATACCTGCAGATCCAGAGTTCCTCTTTCAACCTGTGGCGAGTGAAGATTTTTGGTATGTGAGCTTTCAGGTCTACAATGCTGTTTCCAATCAGTGGGATCTCACCATTATTGAAGCAGCGACAAACAATCCGATATCAGTGCCTCGGCAGAACAAAAAATCGCACGTGATCGCCCACTCGTGGCTCAAAGACGGTCGTTTGATTTGGAGTGAACTCAGTGAAAAAGGCCATCAGATCTTTTCTGCGGGATTCCTTGAACTGAGAGGGAACATTAAACCAGAGCTCTTGGCGGAATTTTCGCAACCTCGACCGTTCACGATCTATGAAGTCGATCAGAAAGCTTTTTTGATCTATCCCCTCGACTTAGAATCTCTTCAGATCAAGTCGCTCGGTGAAGAATCCTTCACTTCAACTTTGCAGATTCCAAAGAGTCCACACCTCACGGATACGAAACCTCAACTCCTCAGAGAAATTCAATCTGCCCCTTGGACAGAAGAAATTTTTTTCGCCTTTGATGGTCGGAGTCACTTTTTAAGTTACTCAATGAAGAACTCAACTTGGAAGTTGATGGGACCTTCCTCAGCCACTGGTCCCTGCTACCAAATGAAAATTGGACCTGAATATCGTTTGGAGAAACAGTAATGATTCGTTGGACTATTTTTATTTTGATCGGACTTTTCCTGACGAATGCCCTTGCTTCTATGGACGCCAGTCTGTCAGAGCCTTTGCAACTCAGAGATGAGTATGTGGAGCTGAACCCTCGCCAGTTTCGTCTCAGATTTGGAGCCAAAGCCCAAATCTTTAAACCCCAGGGGCAAGGTCAAGTTCTAGGAAACACGTATGAACTCTCCGAAGCTGGAGAAAGCTTACTTCCCTCTTTGCAATTTGGAGCACTTTACGACTTAGGGAATCTTTGGAAACTGACGATGGATTCAAGTGCGGGCTATTCCAGCCAGAGTTTAAAAATTGCGCTCCCCAATAGTGGCTCCGTCGACACTCGATTGAACACCACACAGATTGAGCTTCTGACAGGACTTCAGTACAAATGGAGATACGCTGGAAATGTAGGCCTGAAGGTTCACTGGGGGTTAGGTCAGCAAGTCATGACTCAGACCAGTACTGAGTCCATCGCGCAGTGGTCAATGACCTCTCGCTATCAAATCTATCGCGCAGGCTTCGTCTACCATTTAAATCAAAATCTCGAGATGGGACTTGATTACTCCCGCCAACAACGCATGGAAAGCCAGAGCAACCAAAGTCTACTCTTGAGTCCAGAAACTTATCAGCTCGGGGCTTATGTCGTATGGTAACTTTACTTGCAGTCCTCACTGCCGTTTCATGGGCCAACATCGAGATCGTACTGAATCAAAAGCAAGTGGCCGAGGCCGTGATTAAATCTTCTAACTTTGGACAGATCGTAAACCTCAATGCTCAATTATCCCGGCTGCAGTATGCAGAAACTCTTTCAGCCTTTGACTTTAAACTAACAGCCGAAGGCCTTCATGATGTGAGCAAACAGGAAAATCTTTCTGGTTCCTCCTTGGATAAGACTGAAAATTTTAAAACCTCCATCGGTTTAGAAAAGAGATTCGCCACGGGATCGCTGTTAGATCTGAGCTTCGAAAGAAACTCTTTCAAGTATGATTTACCAACCAGTTACACGGGCTCTCTCCCCCCCGCGCAAACCCAAGATGTTCTCTCATTGACCTTAGAACAGGATCTTTTAAGAAATGCTTTCGGCCGCGCAGATCGAGCCGAATTGCGCTCTGCGGAGAAAACATACGAAGCTGCTCAGATTCAACGAGTGACTGACCTGCAAACAGCGGTGTTGGACGGAGTGAGGCTTTTTTGGGAAACTTACACATCTATGAAATCGACTGAGGAGGCTGTCGCCGCTCGGGATCGTTACAAAAATTTGGTAATTTCGGTGCGAAGAAAAAATTCTTTTGGGTATGCTGCCCCCGGTGAACTTTCTCAAGTTCAAGCGGAACTCGAAGCCAGGGAATCCACAGTCAGGGACAAGAACTTATCTTACTTGGAAAAAAAGAACTCACTTCTGAATTTACTCTCCCTGCCTTCAAACTCAGTTATTAAGTTTGATGTGGCCAGTGAGTTACCAGCACCACCAACTCTGCCTGAAACCAATGTGACAGGGCTGAGACCATATCGAGTAGCTCAAGCCAAAATGATAGCTGCCGATGAAAAACGATTCGCTGGTCAAAGCCAAAATTGGGTGGATCTTTCCCTGATGGCAAAACTCGCTTCGGCAGGTCTAGAGACAAGCTCAAGCGGCTCCTACAGTGAAATGACCTCGGGAAATCGTCCTTCGTATTATATGGGACTCCAGCTTGAACACCAGTTTGGCTCGGGCACTCTTCGGGAACGGGAGTTGAATCGAAAGTTGCTTGCGGATATTGAAAGACTCAAATTTCAAGACACTCAAAAGAGTTTACAGAGCCGCGAACTAGAACTGCGCGAAAAAGTTCGTAAAGCCTATGAAAATACTGTGTCGGCAAAAGCCCAGAAGGACTTTCGCGATCGCGCGGCTCGAGACCTTCAGCGAAGCTTCACTCAAGGACGAACGGACATCAGCTTACTGATCGATTCCCTCAATCGATACTCCTCTTCTGAAATTGCCTACCTTGAGAGCATTGGTGATTACCAAGTCGCCTTGAATGAATGGGCTGCCTTTCGCGATCAATTAGTTCCAGAACTTAAACTCTCTGAGATTGAGTCTTTTCAAAAAGGAGCGAAACAATGAAAAAGTGGACCCCCATCATTGCATTAGCGATCTCATTCCAACTGATGACCACCAGCTGTGCCTTTGGTCCCAGTGAAAATGAAGCTGAGAAAGAAGAACTCAAAGATATTGAACAGCTGAAAAACACATACTCAGCGATCCAAGGTGAGTACAAAGGAGAAATCGTTGGTAATGGCCGCACCATTCCCGTGATGGCATGGCTTTACTGGGTGCTCGAGCCATCGACGGCAAACTCTAAAGGCGAAAAAACATTCATCCCGTCACTTCGGATGAGATATCGACAGCTCGATGTGATTCAACGTGATCAAATCGGTGCTGTCCGTTTTGTATCAAGCAGTGGAGATTTTTTAGGAACAGTTTCTAGCACAAGCGCAGTCACGCACTTTTCGGGAAGTTTGAATCAAAGTAATCTGAATCTGACAGTGGTGAAGAATGAGGGCACTTTGGGAAGAATGACAGCTCGAAGAATATCTGCAGACATTCAAGCAACCAGTAAGAATTTGGAAGAGGATTTTTTTGACCGATTGAAATTAGCCCATCAGCGTGTGGTTGGCCTTTATGAAGGCCATGTCAAACCGGCGAGTGGATCAGTTTACCCTATTCAAATTGAAATCAAGTCATTCCAACGAGTGTCAGAAAGCGGCTCACTGACTTTGCTCTTAAAAGCTGTTTACCGTCGTTTGGACTTTCCAGACCCCACAGTTTCTGAGAGATTAATGGATGCCAGCGTTCGGTTCGAACTCTTCCCGATTGAAATTTCTCTTTCCTCGGAAGGCTCTGCAAGCGCTATTCCCAATTCTTATTTCTTGGCTATTCGAGGAAATCTGGATGAAGTCAGTGGCGTTTATAAGGGTGAAATATTTGATCGTCGAGGCAGCCAAGGTCGTTTCGAAGTCCTTCGCAAATCAAACTGATCCTCTTGAGGGTTCTCGAAGGGGGATTGGTCGAGGGCTGCAGTCGAAGAAAGCTCTTTAGTTGTCATTTCAGATTTTAAAAGGACTTCACGAACTGCATGAGGATGAAGATATCTAAATGGAGCTGAAGATTTTCAGGTTTTTTGGTTGTACACCAACTCCTTCGAGTGAGTCTTTTAATGTGACTTCGCAGCAAGGCGCA
>JAJTIC010000068.1 GCA_021300175.1 Pseudomonadota bacterium | reverse complement strand
TCGACCCACAGGCGATCCAATGTTGCCCCTTGGGACTTGTGAATTGTTGTGGCATAGGCCAACGTCAACGGGAACTGAATGACTGAAGCGACCACGTTTCCTTCAGAATCCTGAATAGAAAATTGACTTTTCTCAACGGTCACTTCGCGGCCCGAAGTTTTTCGCACGATGATTTTATCGGCTTGAATGTCATTGACGATTCCTCGAGTGCCATTGATCCAGCGCTTTTGGGGATCATTCTGCAAAAACAAAACATAAGCTCCAGGCTTTAAAACAACTTCACCAGGAACTGGAGCTGACTTTTTGAGAGCTTCGACAAAACGTTCGGCACCTAAATAAATCGAAGGGATTCGCACTTCAGCATCAGGCAGCAAGTCAAGTTCACGTTGATTAAAGAGTTCACTTTGATCGCGACGAGGAAACAGTCTTGGTGACTTATCATCTTCGTCGTCTTGTCTGACTTTAGACTCTAGAAACTCAATCACTCGATCCGTCACTAGCCCACGACGAACATCGGCTAACACATCCAAAAAAAAATGGTCATCACGCACTCGTTGATTGTGAGTGAGCTGACAAATCTGGAAACCAGATTTTTCCCACACCAGGGAAGTAAAAGCCCACTCCCGTTGTTGAGTTCTTGTAACAGGAGGAAGCTGTGCAAAATCACCCACGGTGATCACTCTTAAGCCTCCCCACGGAAGGGAACTTTCCCGAGCTTCTCGGCAGAGGCTTTCTGCAACTTCAAGAGCGGTGGACGGAATCATCGAGATTTCGTCGATGATGAATCCTTCAACTTGATTCAGGCGCTTCATCAGTTTCTGGTCATTTCGAGCTTTTTCAAAGGTGGCTCTCGGCCCCCCTTCCATGATTCCCAGACCGAAGAAGCTATGAAAAGTTCTTCCCCCAACAATCACAGCGGCGGCTCCCGTGCTGGCAAGAATGGGAAAAACTTTTGGGTTGATCTCAGACAGAAAAGCCCGAATCAAATGGGATTTTCCGCTGCCCGCGCCACCTGTCAAAAAAACGTTCTCGCCACTTTGGAGCACTTCCAAAGCTGTCTGCTGTTCGGCGGAGAGTGAGAAAGTGTTCTTGTCCTTTGCCATCGTGAGAAAGCCAGTCTAGTGCAGGTTTCCGAGAGAGAACTACGAAAATACGGAGTTATTGTCGTGCGTTACTCGTACTTGGTTTTACAGCAAACGTGCTACTCTGCTGGGATGAAGTTTGCGAGTTTAGAAGATAACTTTAACTACGATGGCGTTCAGGATGTAGACCCTCGAGAAGTCTTAGAAAAATCTGCTGATTTAGTTTTGATAGACGTGAGACAACCCGAGGAATATGTGGGTGAACTCGGACATGTTCCAGGTTCCCAACTGATTGTTCTGGACACTCTTCCTGACAGAATTTCTGAACTTCCCAAAAATAAACCAGTAGTGCTGATCTGCCGTTCCGGCGCCCGCTCGGCGAGAGCCACTGCATTTCTCAAAAACCAAGGCTTTGCTGAAGTCTATAACATGAAAGGTGGAATGCTCATGTGGAATGAACTCCGCCTTAAAACCGAAGGTTAAATCTGTGAATACAAAAGTCTTTGTCAATCGCACGTTAAATCTAAAACGCATCCGCTACATTGGTTTGGACATGGATCACACGTTGATCCGCTATCACACCCAAGAATTTGAGAAACTCTCGCACTCAGTAATGAAAGAAAAACTCATGAAGAGAGGCTACCCAGAAGCAGTGAAATCACTTCTTTTCGATTACTCAATTGCCATTCGTGGTTTGGCGATCGATAAGAAATCTGGAAATTTGCTGAAGCTGAACAGGCATTCAGCCATTCGCGCCTCTTACCATGGCCTCTCTCCACTCGACTACAAAGTGCAGCAGAGCATGTACAAATCTACCTACATTGATCTCAGTGACTCCAGTTACATGGCTGTCGATACTAGTTTTTCTATTTCTTTAGCCATTTTGATCTCACAAGTTATTGAGCTGAAGAAAAGAGATCCTGCTCAGTACCCTGATTACGCAAAAATCTGTGACGATGTTCTTTACGTTCTCGATGAAGCTCACCGAGATGGCTCATTGAAAGACAATGTAAAAGATAATTTAGAAAAATTTATTATTAAGGATGCGTCCGTGGTCGAAGGCCTTGAAAAGTTTCGCCGTCACGGAAAAAAAATCTTTGTTGTAACAAACTCTGATTATCAATACACCAAATTGCTTTTGGATTATGCAATCAACCCCTTTCTAAAAGATTACAAGCATTGGTCGGAGCTCTTTGAGCTTGTGGTCACACTGGCCCAGAAGCCTCGGTTTTTTTATGACAATTTGAAGTTCTTGCGAGTCAATCCTGCCGATGGCACGATGACCAACTGGAGCGATAAGCTTTCCCCTGGTGTTTATCAGGGCGGATGTGCGGATGTCTTCACGAAGGACTTGAATCTGGAAGCTGACGAAATTCTCTACATTGGCGATCATATCTATGGAGACATTCTTCGTTTAAAAAAGGATTGTGGCTGGAGAACAGCGATGGTCATCGAAGAGCTGGACCATGAAATTGAGTCAAACACCAAAGCAGAGCCTATCAATAAAGAAATTGATACTCTGATGAAAAAGAAAGAGCCCCTCGAAGATGAGCTCACTGAACTAATGACCCTCAAAGTGGAAAAGACCGCCGTCATCGACGAAGGTCGTATTGAGTCTATTCAGAAGCAGATTACAGAAATTGATTCTAATATCAGTGGCCTGATTAAGAAGCAGCAAGCCATGTATAATGAGCGGTGGGGCCAAATCATGAGATCTGGAAATGAAGAGAGTTACTTTGCTTACCAAGTAGATCGCTATGCTTGTGTTTACATGGCCCAACTCAAAGACCTGTTCGCGCTTTCACCAAGAACTTACTTTAGGTCGCCTCGACGAAGCCTTTCTCACGAATAGGCTTTAGTCCCAGGTGCCCTTAAAACTCCTAGAAACTTAAGATTTCCTGGGCTCATTTCTTTTCGTAAAAAGACCGATGTTTTCTCAATGAAGTTTTACTTTCAGGAACAAAAGAATATTTATCTATATCGAGAGTCACTCAAAAAGCACGTGCTTGCGGGACCTGGGTTGCTTTTTGCAATTACCGGAGTTTTTCTTTTCTCCCCCGCCCAGTCCATCTTCCTTTATATTGGAGGCGGATTTGTACTTCTTAGCTTGATCCTGAGAGGCTACTTCTACTTTGCGAACAGGTCCTTGTTTCAAACAGAGACCGTATTCAATGAGCGCTCTGAAGGTCACAGACTTTTTCGATGGTGGTTTCTCATTAGCCTCTCATCTGGCTTGGGGTGGTTTTTCAGCTCTCTTTTCTATGTGCTAACATATGAACCTTTTTCGCATGAAGTGTTCTTTATCACACTCGTCGTTGCTGGAATTGCTGCCTCAGCACTCCACTCCGTTTCCATCAATCTTCCAACTTACATCACGTACCTCGCTCTGCTGACTTCTCCTCTACTAACCAGCTTCTATTTGCATGAAAACTGGGCTTTGTTAACGATGTGCTTACTTTTTGTTGGGTATCTCTTTGTGTATGCTTTCGTTTTTAGAAACGCACAGATTTCACTTGAAAAAAAGCACCGCGAAAGCGTTTCTCAGCAAAGTTACTACAAGTCTGTCATAGATTCAGTTCCTGCCTTAGTGACAATTCTAGATCAGGAGCTGAAGTATCGACTGATCAATTCGAGTGTGAGCCAATACCTGGGAACACAAGACAAAGATATCATGGGAAAACCAGTAGGGTTTCTTAAGAACCAGGAATTCTACACAATGATAAAAAACTTTCAGGAATCTGCTTTTCAAATCAAACAGATTAATACTAAGTTAGCGCTCCCAGGTGAAGAACCTCGCTGGTACCTGACTGTGATGAATAAAATTCCACAGTCCTCTGAAATCATCATCGTCTCTTTTGATGTCCATGATCGCTATATGGCAGAGCAAAAAAACCTGGAACAGAGAGCCGTCATTGAAGGCTCTGCTCGAATGGCTGCCATTGGGCAAGTGACAGCGGGGATCGCCCACGAAATCAACAATCCCCTGGCTGTGATCATCGGCAAAGCACAACTCTTGCGACGTCGTTGGGAAAAACTCAAGGCTGAAGATGTCCACGCAGAGTTGGAACGGATTGAAAGAACAAGTTTCCGAATCTCAAAAATTATCAAAGGACTGAGAGCCCTCTCCCGGGATGGCGAAAAAGATGCTTTTGTTGATACACCGATTGAAACTCTCACTCAAGATGTCGCTACAATGTTTGAAGAGAAACTCAAAAATTTTGGAATTCAGCTCGAGGTTTCCATCCCGAAAGATCTGTCGATGGAATGCCAACATGTTCAAATTGGCCAAGTCATCCTTAATCTTGTTTCTAATTCGATTGATGCTATCAAAGAACGTGAAGAAAAATGGATCAAAGTGAGTGCTTTAGATCTCATGGATGTTATTGAAATCTCTGTGATGGATTCGGGACCTGGGATTCCTGGAGAAGTGGCTGATAAACTGATGACTCCATTTTTCACGACTAAGCCCGCGGGGCAAGGCACTGGGCTTGGGCTTTCCATATCCCGAAGAATACTTGCAGATCATGGTGGAGAGCTGAGACTTGATCGAAATTCAAATCACACTCGATTCGTTTTAGTGATTCCTAAAAAACAGAAATCGAGCTTATCCGCCTAAAGATTTTGTGGCCGCTGAAAGTACAGTAACCAGTCAGAAGCTGTGACTCTCTCAATAGCTGTCAGATACTTTCCCTCTTTGGGCCATTGATAGTAAAATCTTCGCGCGAGTTGAAGCATCTGACATCCCAAAGCTCCTGAACCAACACTGTCCACCACGGAAACAGAGCAACTGATCTCTAAACGACCTTCATGCTCTCGGTACTGCGGCACTCGAACCATGGATATTGAGAGCACATTCAAGTTCAAGCGTTTCTTCAGTCCATCGACAAAATTTCCCTTCACCAACTGTGAACTCTGAAAGTTACTCAAAATAAAAATTACTTGACGCTGGCTCGTCAAAAGAGCGCCGTATTTATCTAAGAAAGATCTTGCTTCGGTCGCGAAGTTCACCCAAGTGGCCCCAGGAAACTTGGCCTGGTCAAGACCTAGCGTAGAATCAATAACCAACGACTCATACTGCAAACCCGAACCCGTCAGAGTCTGCAGAAGAATTGGCAAAGCTTCTTGATGCTCGGTCGCCTCTGCTTGAATCCCAAGAATGACGTGGGAGTAAGGTGCAAGATTCTCTGCTGATAAAGGCAACTGCGCACCAAAATTTTCGAGAGTGTTCAGTGCCTGAGGCGCCAATACGAGTTCGGAGCGCTCCCCTTGGCCAAACCAGAATGAAATGCCTAGGCCTATTGATACCAAAATGAGTAAAGCTAAAACATAAAGATTTCGCATATTTATGCCAGATAGCATGGGCCTGGCCCCGGTGCAACTTGTCGTTGCACATCTCCACAGAAATAGCTAAGGTGCAGGCAGTAAGTGGCAAATCGCAGCGCTGATCCCATGAGACGGCGACTAGGAACGAAGACCATGTATTTAATTATCGGAGCAGGTAAGACTGCTCGTCATTTTAAGCATTATTTCAATCTTCTTCAGATTCCCTTTCTGCATTGGAACCGCAAAGAACAGACTGAACTTCAATTATCTTCACTGATTGAAAAATCTGATCGCATTCTTCTGTTGATCAAAGATTCAGCCATTGAGGATTTTTATAAATCACATCTTTCAAATCTCAATAAACCTGTGATTCATTTCTCGGGAGCTGTACACGTCCAAGGCCTTCATGCTCTTCACCCCCTAATGACTTTTGGTCCCGAGCTCCATGATCAAAAGTTCTATGAAAGTATCGGCTTTGTGTCTTTCTCTCAGGAAACGCTGGAGCATCTTCTCCCGGGACTGAAAAACCATTCAGTGAATCTCTCTCCGCATCTGCAAGGGCTGTATCATGCGCAATGTGTTCTCAGTGGTAATGTCACGACTTTGCTCTGGCAGGAGTTTTTCAGGTTCTTATCCGAGAACCATATTCCAAAAGTTTTCGGTCAAGTCTACCTTGAACAGATCACTCGCAATGCACTTCAAAATACTGAACTTGCTTTGACAGGTCCCTTCGCACGTAAGGACCAGATCACTATTTCCAAAAACTTAGAATCCCTGAAAGAAAGTCCTCTCGAAAAAATTTACATCGGCGCCAAGGAGCTGAGCGAACAACTCGCAGGAGACAAATCATGAAAATTTCCGACTTTAGAGCTTACAAAGCTGCGCTAAAGAAAATATCTATGGTCACTTGCTATGATTATACTTCAGCGATGATTTTAAACTCTTCTCAGATCGACTGTGTTTTGGTAGGCGACTCCGCTGCGATGACCATGCACGGCCATGACTCTACTCTGCCAATCTCAGTGGAGCAAATGTCTCAACACACGGCTGCGGTAAAACGAGGAGCTCCCAGTAAATTTATCGTGGGAGACTTGCCCTTTCTTTCCTATCGCAAGTCCCTCAGCGAAAATGTGGAAGCCGCTGGGGAAATCATGCGAGCGGGAGCTCAATCGGTAAAGCTTGAAGGGGCTCGTGGAAACTTAGAACTGATCCGCCATCTGGTGAACTCTGGAATCCCTGTGATGGGCCATCTAGGACTGACTCCTCAGTCCATTCATCAAATTGGTGGTTTTAAAGTCCAAGGAAAATTGCCTCCCGACGCTGAGGTCATTCTTGACGACTCCCTAGCACTTCAGAAAGCCGGTTGCTTTGCTTTGGTTCTTGAATGCGTTCCTCAAGCTCTCGCGCAAAAAATCAGTGAAGCTCTAGAAATTCCAACCATCGGTATCGGAGCTGGCGTTGGCTGCGATGGACAAGTTCTGGTGTGGCAGGACCTTTTAGGCATGAATCCCAATTTCAAGCCCAAGTTTCTTCGAAAGTATGCTGATCTTCACCAAGTGATCCAAGCTGCTCTCAATGCTTATGATCAGGATGTCAAAGGTTTGAAGTTCCCTTCAAAGGAAGAGAGCTACTAATGCTGATCCTAAGGAATCCTCAGGAGATGAAGGCTTGGCGATTAACTTGTGGCCCACGCACTGTGGGATTTGTACCCACCATGGGAGCCCTTCACGAAGGGCATGCAGATCTGCTAAAAAAAGCCCGTACAACTTGTGAGGTTGTTGTTCTCAGTATTTTTGTGAACCCCACTCAATTTAATGACCCCAAAGATCTCGAAAAATACCCTCGAACTTGGGAGGCCGATCTAGCGATGGCTCAAGAGCAAGGGGTTGATGTTGTCTTTTCTCCAGAATTTTCGACGATGTACCCTGACCAATACAAGTACACTCTCGTAGAGAAAGATTTTAGCCAATTTTTATGTGGGAAAGATCGACCTGGCCACTTTGATGGAGTTCTTTCAATAGTGATGAAACTGTTCCATCTTGTTCAACCCAACAAAGCTTTCTTTGGAGAAAAAGATTACCAGCAGTTCAAGTTGATTGCGGGAATGGTGGAGGCATTTTTCCTTTCCGTCGAAGTGATTCCTGTACCCACAGTGCGCGAAGCTTCAGGCCTAGCAATGAGTTCTCGCAACACAAGACTCTCAGTCAGCGACAAGAAGAAAGCCGAAAACATTTTTCGAGTCATTTCCACAGCTTTGTCTGCGACACAAGCCAGACAGCAACTGACCGATCTCGGTTTTGAAGTGGACTATGTTGAGGACATCGATGGACGCCGTTTTGCAGCAGCTAAAATCGGCCCTTTTGAAAATAGAGTGAGGTTAATCGATAATGTCAAAATCTAAAGTCTTAGTACTCATGAGTGGCTCGATAGCAGCCTACAAAGCCTGCAGCCTAATTTCTAAGTTGGTACAGAATAACTACGAAGTTCAGATCGCAGCTTCGCCGTCAGCACTCCAATTTGTAGGTGCTGCAACTCTTGAAGGACTCACGGGTCGCCCTCTTCTTTCAGATAACTTTCAGACGGGCCACATGATGAGCCATATTCACGCCATCCGCTGGGCTGATCTAGTCATTGCTGTTCCTGCCACAGCTCATTTGATCAATCGAATGGCTCAAGGTATTGGAGATGACCTTTTAACCACTCTTTTCTTAGCCCATGATTTCAAGAAACCTTTTCTTGTTGCACCGGCGATGAATACTTCCATGTACTTGCACCCCACCACTCAAAAGTCCCTTGCGACACTGAAATCTTGGGGTCTCGAGATTCTAGAAACTGCCTCGGGTGTTCTCGCCTGTGGTGAAGAGGGCTGGGGAAAGCTGCTTGATCCAGACCTGATCTTCGCAGAAATCCAAAACCGCAAAGTTTTACCCTCGAGCCCCGTTGAAGCTCATGTGAAGAGTGTCGGCGCCCCTCGAGTCCTCATCACTTCTGGTGGTACTCAAGAACCTATAGACCAAGTTCGTGTTCTTTCTAACAAAAGCACCGGAAGCACCGGAGCTTTACTGGCGGAAACCCTTTGGAACTTTGGAATGGATGTTACATTTGTAACTTCAGCCCAAGGCAGACGCCCCCAGAGCCAAGTCAGAACTTTGGAATTTGAAACTTTCAAAGATTTACAGAGACATCTGAAATATGAATTACAGAATGAGAATTACGATTTTGTGATTCATGCGGCGGCAGTCAGCGACTTTTCCATTGATAAAATTGAAGTGGCTGGCGAAAGTTTAGAGCAAGGCCAGAAAATAAGCTCAGAGGCTGATGTCACTCTGAAACTGCGAAGAAATCCAAAGCTCATCACTGAAATTCGAAAATGGTCGAAGAACCCAAGAGTCAAATTGATTGGATTTAAGATGACAGCAAACGAAGATCGCACTCAATGTCTCAAGGCCGTGGAAAAAGTGTTTCAAAAGTCTAATCCAGATCTTGTCGTTCATAACGATATGTCAGAAATGAGCTGGAAGACAGGTAAGCATCTATTTCATATTTACCAAAATCCACAAACAGCCCCCGTCGACTGCAGCAGTAAAGAGGATTTTTGTCTGAAGCTGTCGCGCTGGATCGGAACTGGAGAGCTCTTATGATTCTTGCACTCGATGTCGGTAATAGTCAGATTTTTGGTGGTGTTTTCTCTGGTGAAAAAATTCTTTTTCGTTTTAGAAAAACCAGTAAGTCAGGGGCGTCCTCAGATGAAGTTGGAATTTTTTTCAAGTCAGTTCTTCGGGAAAACAATGTCGATCCGTCACAGATCAAGCAGATTGCTATCTGCTCGGTGGTCCCAGATGTTGTTCATTCCATCAGAAATGCTTGCAAGAAATATTTCAATCTTAATCCGTTTCTCCTCCAAGCAGGAGTGAAAACGGGCCTTAAAATCAACTATAGAAATCCTCTCGAAGTTGGTGCAGACCGGATTGCGAACTCGATTGCAGCTTCTCAAATTTACCCTAAACAGAACCTTGTCATTATTGATCTTGGAACCGCCACCACTTTCTGCGCAGTCACTGCGCAGAAGGACTACCTTGGAGGTTCTATTGTCGCAGGCTTGCGCTTGTGTATGGAAGCTTTAGAAAGCAAGACGGCTAAACTCCCTTCCGTCGAAATTCTCCCGATGAAAGAAGCTCTTGGAAGATCGACCGTGGAGAGCATTCAATCTGGATTGTATTTCGGACACTTGGGACAGATGAAAGAGATCACTCAAAGAATCTCTACTGAATGCTTTTCAGGTGAAAAGCCTCTCATCATCGGAACCGGTGGGTTTTCGAGTCTTTTTGAAAAAGAAAAAGTTTTTGATCATATTCAACCTGATCTTGTCCTGCTCGGCCTGGTCCAAGCACTGAAACTCAATACTTAGGAGATGAACATGCAACTCACAATGCTGAAATCAAAAATTCATCGGGCCACTGTCACTGATGCTGACTTGAACTATGAAGGCTCTGTTTCGATTTGTCCGAAGTTGATCAAAGAAGCAGGCCTCTTACTGTTTGAGCAAGTCGATGTTTACAATGTGAACAACGGTGCACGATTTACAACTTACGTGATCAATGGTAAGCCTGGCGAAATATGCCTGAACGGAGCCGCTGCCCGCCATGTCCAAAAAGGTGACCTTGTGATCATCGCCTGTTACGCAAGCTTGGAGGCAAAAGAAGCTGCCAAGCACAAACCAACTTGTGTTTTCGTGGACTCAAAAAACAAAGTAAAAGAAGTCCGCGATCATGGGTGAGGGCCCCGAAACCAATCCACGGATTGGATGGGATTCAAACTTTTAAAAGCTCTCGTCGATTTATCAAACTCTGCAAGATCCCAACGAAATGGATTCTCGTTTCGCTTCAAACTATGCATGAACGAAGGCACGTGAATCGAGATAAATCCTATATCTGGGTTACTCAGAGCGAAGTTTTGAACCCCCTGCTTCAGATAAGGCCCTAAATCCACTGTCTCTTGCTTGCATGAATCTATCACCAAAACGCGATGGTAACTGGTCATTGAGGATTCGATTTCCTTCCAGTCGGGAAGACCACATCGGTACCACACTGACCGGTGGGATCTTAGCTCACCGAAAGTTCCCCGAGTGAGTGGTGTCATTGAAGGCAAAAGATAGATCTCTGTGGGTGTCTGAATAGCTAACGAACTCTCAGGAAGATCTTGAGCTAATTTCGAAAAGATCTCGAGCTCACCCTTTGAGACCACTTCTTTCAGAATGACAAGGTCTAGAAAACTGGACTCCACTTCTTCACGAAATCCCAGGATTTTGAGCTGAATTCCTAATTCATCGAAAACTCTCTGAGCTTCCGCGCTGATGCCCTTGGATTTCTGAAAACTGAGAACAATGTTCTGAACGCGAACGACTGACTCATAATAACCTTGTTGAGCATGAGATTCCAAAGTTTTCCCAGGAATCCATTCGTTCATGCGGATCTGAGGCAGGTCTTGCAAAACAGAATGAGAAAATCGATAAAGCTCTTCAGGAGACAGCTTTTCCAAGCTTTGCGACAGGGCAAAGCTTAACAGAGCTCTCAACACCAGGTGCCCTCCTGGGAAGTGACCTTTAGAACAAGCTTGAAAGTGTTCACCAATCTTCCAGTCAGATTTGCAGTATTCAGACTCCAGGGCCAGCACCCCGGGCCAGCGAACTTTTGTTTCATTGAGAGCTCTTTTTCCGGTGACCACTTGGTAAAGAAGATCGATCAGAACTTCTTCCACCAATGAATCATTGAGCACACTGGCCTCTGCAGTTGTTCGAATGATCGATTTAAAAACTGCCCGTTCGATGAAACTTTCTTTTTTTAAAAATTCCTCGCTTAGAAAAATTTCAGAACCATGAACACGGAAATACAACTGTTGGTCATCTAAGACAGTGATGGAAGCTCTGATTTTCTGAGGACTATAGAAGTGGAGCCAAGATTCTAAAATTCTTAATTTGCCCTGCAAAATCGGAATTAAATCCGCCACAGTCTTCGAGTAGGGAAGGTGTTTTCGAACATCACAGGAGTAAGCTCTTTCCGTACCTTCAGATGTTAGAACGTCCACTTTTTCAACAATCGTGGAATCTATACAAAATGGCTTCCGGCTCACAAAAGCGAAGGCGACAATTGCAATGCAAAATCCAGTAGTTAGAAGACCTGTCCAAATCCTTACCGTCATACCCTATGACAAGAGCAAAGAGCCTGCCTGAGAAACTTTCGAAGGAAGAGATCGCTTCATCGTCTGTGAAAGCCAGTGATTGGTATCTATCAGTGACTTAAGATGAAGGCCTGTTTTCACATTCATTTTTTCAAACATGTAAACCACATCTTCTGTCGCAACATTTCCTGAGGCTCCAGGAGCATAGGGGCATCCCCCCAACCCACCAAGACTTGAATCAAAAACTCTGAGCCCTAAACGATAAGCTGTCAGAATGTTAGCCAAGGAGGTCCCTCGAGTGTCATGAAAATGGCCTGCAATTTTTGCGAGTGAAATTTTCCGGGCTTTTATTTTTTTTACAAGTGATTCAACTTGCGAAGGCACAGCCACACCAATGGTATCACCAATAGAAACTTCATAACAGCCAAGCTTCAGCAAACGAGCTGTGAGATCAACCACTCTTTTTTCGGAGACCGAGCCTTCGTAAGGGCAACCAAAAGCAGTTGAAAGATATCCTCGAACTTTGATTTTGTTCTTTTTTGCGAGCTTAAACACAGGCTCAAAACGCACAAAACTTTCTTCGACTGTGCAGTTGATATTATTCCTCGTAAAAGAATCTGAAGCCGCAGTAAAAACAGCCACTTCTTTCAGTCCTGCAGCAATCGCTTCGTGCATTCCCTTTTCATTAGGGACCAGGGCTGACAATTGAACCAACTTGAAGTCTTTTGTTTTTGAGAGCTCTCCCAAAAATAATTTGGTGTCCGCCATCTGAGGAACTTTATCAGCGCGAACAAAAGCACCGATTTCAAGGGTCTTGACTCCCGCATTCTTGAGTCTCTGAGCGAGGCCCACTTTAATGGCTGTAGGAACCACTTGCTTCTCATTCTGCAAGCCATCTCTCAATCCCACTTCAACAATGCGAATCGATCGCGATCCCATCACGACTCAACCTTGGCCAAAAGTTTCCCTAAAGGCACTTGATCGCCCACTTTGCAAAAAAGCTCTTTTAGCTGGCCATCTTTATCAGATTTCAATGTGTATTCCATTTTCATGGCTTCCATCACTAAAACAGGATCTCCTGTCAGCACAGAATCTTCAACAGACTTCAAAATCTTGGTCACTTTACCTGGCATCGGAGCAACAACTCCCAAATTTTTTCCTTTTTTACCCTTTGAACGACTGGCTTTTTCTTCTGTATCGATACAAATCGTTCGACCGTTTAAGTGAATCCAAAGTTTTCCGTTCACAAACTCAGCTTCACCAGCCACTTGACCTGCTCGAGGATGTTCAACGACGAGCTTCATCTTAAACTCCCCTCCAGCTTTTCATCCAGACAGCAGAGACTTCATCACCGATGGATGCTGACGAGCTGGTCAGATTTTGAGTCCCCGCACGCGGAACTCTCCTTTGAGCTTCTTCGACGAAGAACTTCTCAGCGTCTGTTAGAGAGGGCTCTGCGATCGGCTGTGCAAAATACGTCTCAATAAACCGAGTCGTCATTTTTCCTTGAATAAATTCAGGGTGGCTCAGAATCTCGATCAAATAAGGAATATTTGTGTGAACTCCAAAGACTGTGGTGTCTTTGAGCACTCGAATCATTTTCTGAATAGCGCGGGATCTTGTTTCGTCCCACACGATCACTTTGGAGATCATCGGATCATAGTAAGGAGTGATCTCGTCTCCTGATTCAAAACCGTATTCAAAACGTCGGCGAGGACCTTCTGGGAAATGCACACGCCCCAGCATTCCTGTACTAGGAACACCCCCCAGATAAGGATTCTCTGCGTACAGCCGACATTCGATACTATGACCACGAGGTTGAAAAACAGCCCGGTCGATAAAGACAGGATCACCTTGAGCTGTGAGGATCTGCGCTTTCACAAGATCAACACCCAAAACTTCTTCAGTCACGGGGTGCTCAACCTGCAAACGAGTGTTCACTTCCATCAAATAGAACTGACCATCCTGCAAGAGGAACTCAACAGTACCAGCACCCCGATAGTGAGCAGCTTGCGTAATAGCCACCGCACACTCGCCCATCCGCTTTCGCAAATCGACGGTCAAGCTTGGTGAAAGTGCTTCTTCAATAATTTTCTGATGTCTTCTTTGCACTGAACACTCGCGGTCAAACAAGTGTACCACTTTACCAGTTGCGTCTCCGAAAATTTGAAATTCAATATGCTTAGCCCGATCTAAATACCTCTCTAAGAAAACTTTACTGGACCCAAAAGCCGACAATGCTTCACGTTGTGCAGATTCGATGAGTTCACGGGCCTCTGAAAAATTTTTCAGAATTTTCATGCCACGACCACCACCACCAGCAGCCGCTTTGACAATCACGGGATAACCAATAGCTTCTGCTTCTGAAATTAACTTCTCAACGGACTGATCTTCCCCCTCATAGCCAGGTACCAGAGGAAGTCCCAATTTTTTAGCAAGATTCTTGCAAGAAACTTTGTCCCCCAAAGTTTCCGTCGCTTCAGGAGATGGTCCAATAAAGACAAGCCCTGCTTCGATCACTTTGCGAGCAAAGTGCGAATTCTCAGACAGAAAACCAAACCCTGGATGAATCGCTTCTGCACCACCCGCTAAAGCCCCATTCACGTTGGCTTCGATATTCAAATAAGATTCAGCAGTCGGCGCAGGTCCAATGCATATTTTCTTATCCGCTAAGCGATAGGCCCGAGTGCCCACATCAGCTTCTGAATGCAACAGAACCGTTTCAATACCGAGCTCTTCACAGGCGCGGATAATTCGAACAGCAACTTCACCCCGATTGGCAATGGCAATTCTTTTGAATTTCATGATTTGACCTTCCACGAAGGTGACCGCTTTTCCAGGAAGCTCTTAAGACCCTCTTGTCCCTCAGAACTCACTCGCAGCTGAGCAATGAGGTCGGTGGTTTGATTTTTCACAGCGGCAGGATCATTCCAATATTGAGAGCTCTGCAAAAGCTTCTTTGTCGCAGCCATCGCCTGAGGACCTGCTTCTAGAAAACTTTGAGTCCACGCATTTGCTGACTCCTTGAGTCCTCCATGGACCACTTCGGTCACAAGCCCACAGCGGAGGGCTTCTTGTGCATTGAAGACTCTCCCAGACAGCATCCAAGGACTCACACTTTTTGCTGAAATCTTCTTTAAGATAAATGCACTGATCACAGCAGGAGCAATTCCCAACTTCACTTCACTAAAACAAAACTGAGTTCCATCGCCTACCAGAACAATATCACTGACAGCAATCAATCCAAGCGCTCCACCGTAAGCAGCTCCTTGAACTGAAGTGATCACTGGCTGTGGACAAGCTTCCATCGCAGCAAACAGACCAAACAATGCCTGTGCATCCTGTTTGTTTTCTGAATGGCTAAAGTTCACCATGGCTTGCATCGTATTTAGGTCAGCGCCAGCGCAAAATACTTTTCCAGCTCCCGAAAGCAAAATAACTCGAACATCTTTCCTGTGGGACAGCTCTTGAAGCTCATGAGTCAATTTTTGAATGAGCTCTGGGCTCAAAGCATTTCTGGCTTCGGGACGATTGAGTTCAAGATGAGCGATCTGGTTTTCAACTTTTACGTTCAACATCATTACATCCTAAATACACCCTGCTGAGCAGGGCCCCAGGCTTTATTCAAACTTGCCGAAATTCCCAAGGCTAAAACTTGGCGAGTGTCGGCAGGATCAATAATTCCATCATCCCAAAGACGTGCCGATGAGTAATAAGCAGAACTTTCTAAATCGTATTTTTCTAAGATGGGTTTTTTGAAGGCATTCTGCTGTTCCAATGTCATCGTTTCACCTTTGACCGCCATTTGATCCAGTTTCACGGTGAGAAGGACATTGGCCGCTTGCTCGCCACCCATGACTGAAATTCGCGCATTCGGCCACATCCAGAGTTGTCTCGGGCCGTAAGCACGGCCGCACATGCCATAGTTCCCGGCACCATAAGATCCACCAATCACTACAGTGAACTTGGGAACTCGAGCATTACTGACCGCCATCACCATTTTTGCTCCGTGCTTGGCGATCCCTTCATTCTCATACTTTTGGCCAACCATGAATCCCGTGATGTTTTGCAAAAAGATCAGTGGGACTTCGCGCTGTTCACAGAGCTCAATAAAGTGAGCGGCTTTTAAAGCACTCTCGCTAAAAAGCACGCCGTTGTTGGCGATGAGCCCCACAGGAAAGCCATGAATATGAGCAAAGCCTGTCACGAGTGTCTTCCCATAATTCTGCTTGAATTCATGAAACCGGCTGCCGTCAACGATCCGAGCAATCACTTCGCGCACATCAAAAGGCACTCTCGAGTCGCGAGAAACAATCCCATAAATTTCTGAAGCTGCATAGAGAGGCTCTTCGACGGGTCTTTGCTTCAGCTGCACCGCTCTTTTTTTATTCAGGTGAGCGACGATGTTGCGAGTGATTTGAATGGCATGCTCATCGTTCTCAGCAAAATGATCACAAACACCGCTGAGCTCTGTGTGCACAAGAGCTCCCCCAAGGTCTTGAGCTGAGACTTCTTCTCCAGTGGCAGCTTTAACGAGAGGTGGCCCACCTAAAAAAATAGTTCCGTTGTCTTTGACAATGACATTCTCGTCCGACATCGCTGGCACGTAAGCTCCGCCAGCGGTGCAAGAACCCATGACCACAGATATCTGAGGAATTCCCTGTGCTGACATGCGAGCTTGGTTAAAGAAAATCCGTCCGAAGTGATCTTTGTCAGGAAAGACTTCGGCTTGCATCGGCAGAAAAGCTCCGCCGCTATCAACTAAGTAGATGCAAGGAAGTCCATTCTCCATGGCAATTTCTTGAGCGCGAAGATGCTTCTTGGCAGTCATTGGGAAATAGGTCCCACCTTTCACCGTCGCATCGTTGGCGACAATCACGCACTCAGTGCCGTGAATGACACCAATCCCAGTGATAACACCCGCGCCAGGCGCTTGGCCCTCATACATGTCCCACGCAGCAAAAGTCGAAAATTCTAAAAAAGAACTGCCAGGATCAATCAGTGAGTCCACGCGCTCACGCGCCGTCAGTTTGCCACGAGATTTGTGTTTTTTTACCAGCTCTGGCCCGCCACCCAGCTTCAAAAGCTTCGCTCGCTCACGAAACACTGTCACTTGGTCTTCCATATGTTTTTTGTTGGACTGAAATTCCAATGAGTTTTTTTCGATTTCTGAAGACAAGACTTCCATAGACTTCCTATTTCCAATCAATTGCAGTTTGCGCTTCGATCAAAAGATCCATCGAGATTTGAGCCACGAGAGCTTCTGCTTCATCAAAAATTTGAGCTTGCAAAGCAATGCGTCCTCTTGAGTCCCTTTGGATATCCAGCAAAAGCGCCTCTCTTTGCAGTTCACTCAGATTGAGGCGACAGCGAACATCTGACTTTGCTTTCAAGTGAAACTCTGACTCCATTTTGAAGAATCGAAGCTCTGGTTTGCCGTAAATCAAATTTCGATCCATCAAGAGCTTGGCTGATTCCATGGCAGCGGCAACGAGCACTGATTCGAGAACACTCCCGCTTCGATCTAAGTTTCGGTCTTTGGCTGGAATCACGGTTTCAATACTGAGATCACGCAATCGAGAAACTCTCAATCCCAGAGCCAAAGTGAAGGGCCTCAGCAAATCTAACGCAGAGTTTAAGGATTGCTTGAGAACTGGGTTCCCTGTCTGGTTCAAAAAGTCATCGGAGACCTGGGACAACAAATGCCCCAACTTTTGCCACCGAGAGCTCAGTTTCTTATTCAAGTTCTTATTGAAGTCCTGTTGAAAATCTCGCAATGTCATGTGTATAGGGTTAAACCTGAACTCTTCTCGAGATTCAAGAAACTATGCAGGGGTTTATAGAATGAAATATCTGGCATTGATCGTT
>JAJTIC010000043.1 GCA_021300175.1 Pseudomonadota bacterium | reverse complement strand
TTTAGCCCGCGGACTTGCTTTGAGTGCGCCAGTTCTTTTGCTCGATGACGTCCTCAGTGCCGTGGACACAAAGACTGAAAAGAAAATTGAAGAATCTCTCAATCGAAGAACAACCGAGCAAACCAAGCTGATTGTCACTCATCGTCTGAGTGTTGTGGCGAAAGCCAATAAGCTGATCGTCGTCAACAATGGGGAAATCGAAGCGATCGGTAGCCACCAGGAACTTTCAAAAGTGAGCCCCACCTATCAAAAAATGGCAGAAATCCAGGAGTTTTCAGTATGAAAGAATTCATGTCTGAAGACCAAGTCAAAGCTTCTATTACTTACGGCTACCTGATGAAAAAGCTTTGGCCTTATATGAAAAAGCATCCTTGGCTTTTGCTTTCTGCTTGCTTGAGTGTCATTGGCATGGCGCTGGCGGCAAGACTACTCCCCACGCTTATTGGACAAGCTATTGATCAAGGGCTCCTCAAAAAGGACCTCCAGTTTGTTCTAAAAATTGCAGTGATCTATTTAGTTTTGGAAGTTTTTAAATCCATTTTGGAATTTTCCTTCAATTATCTCTTTCAAAAGTTCGGCAATCGAATTCTCTTCTATATTCGCGAAGATCTCGTTCGACACGTAGAAAAACTACCTCTGCAATTTTTTAACCGCACTCCCACGGGGCGAACTGTGACTCGAATGACTAATGACGTCTCTAATCTCCTTGAACTTTTCAAAGATGGTGTCATCGCCGTGCTGATTGAGTTCATCGTTATTCTTTTCATTCTGGTGGCTATGCTTCTGATCAGCCCGAAGCTCACTTTTGTTGTATTGATCTTCACTCCGCTCTTTCTTTACATCAGCTATAAAATCTCTGAAAAAATCCGGGCCATCCTTCGCGAATCGAAGAAGAAGCTCTCAGAACTCAACTCCTTTGTGGCGGAAAATCTCAGTGGCATCAAAGTCGTGCAACTCTATAATCGAGTCCCCCGAAACCGCTTGAGATTTTCATCTTACTCGAAGGACTATGCGGGACTCACAATGGAATCCATCAAAGCCTATGCGAGCATGCATCCTGTAATTAATCTGTTCACAGCACTTACGATTGCCGGAGCTCTTTTCTTTGGCGGCTATGTTTCACAAGTGGATGGCATAGCTATTGGCTCGTTAGTCGCTTTCATTCTTCATACACAAGATTTCATCCCACCCTTAAGAGAGATTTTGGAAAAATATCAACAATTCCAAAATTCGCTCACCAGTGCCGAGAGAGTCTTTCATCTGATGGATGAGGTCGAAGAAAACGATGCGGAAGCTTCCAAAAGTTCTCATAAGATTTCTGGAGATATCCAACTCAAATCACTGTCTTTTAGATACAGTGAAGAACTGCCCCTTGTCCTCGATCAAGTGAGCTTTCAAATTCCTGCAGGAAGTTCCATGGCCATTGTGGGCCGCACAGGCAGTGGAAAATCTACTTTGATTTCTCTCCTTCAGCGCTTGTATCAGATCCCCAAAGACCAGATTTTCTTGGATTCTCAATCTCTCGAAAAATACTCGCTGGCCGAACTCCGACAAAATGTTGCTATTGTTCAGCAAGATAATTTTATCTTTCGCGGAAGCTTGGTTGAAAACATCAGCTTGGGGGATCCACGAGTTTCTGAGCAAAAAGCGCTTTGGGCCGCAGCCCAAGTGGGGTATTTGGATCATCTAAAGAGAACAGGGCGCGATTTGCATTTTAAAATTGAAGAGCGCGGAGCGAACCTTTCCGTGGGAGAAAGACAGCTCATAGCCTTTGCTCGCATTCTTGCTTTTGACCCTCAAGTCTTTATTCTGGACGAAGCGACTGCGAATATCGATTCCCAGTCCGAGAGCCTCATCCAGGCCGCCACTGAAAAATTGATGAAAGGCCGCACAAGCTTGATTATCGCTCACCGTCTCTCGACAGTTCAGAACTGCGATCAAATTCTTGTCCTCGATCAAGGAAAAGTGGCAGAACTTGGAACCCATCATAGTCTGATGGAAAAGAAAGGACTCTACGCAAAGATGGTAAAGTCCGGCTTCACGACTAGCGTGCCTCTTTAGGCTTGTAATCAATCACAATACGATCGGAAGCCCCAGGAACATAAGATCCATAGAATCGGATCAAGTTCTGTGCTTCGATGTATTCCCAGCCATTCACTGAAGACTGCGGAACTTCGGTCCCGTTAATGAAAACTCTGATCGTTGAGATTTCAGGCTTCATGTCCAATCTGAAGTCTGTGAGTAGCTCCACAATCCGCTGCCGGATGTTATTCACAGCTTTACCAAGATCTGTGTCGCACACAGGCTCTATACGTCCATTGGATCTCGTTGCCAGATCGATCCACTTAAGACCTGGCTCTTTATAAATCCCATCAAGAGCTGTGCTACAGCTCGAAGACAAGTTTGGAACTCCAATAAAATTCACGACCCATTGAGGGATCGTGCCTTTCAGTTTTGGTTTCACTGAATCTAGATAGCTTGCAAAGTTAGCTACCGACAGGGATGAGTAATCATCCTCATTACTGAGTGCAATGATTGCAAGGAGAGCGTCTTCTCGCAAAAACCCACGGCCATCGCCATTCAAATAGTTTGGTGAAAGCACATTATAAATGGATTCAAACCCACGCTCGAGATCAGAGCCACCTGTCCCTTGACGAACTCTTGCCGTCAAGGCGTTCACGAGATTTGGAGTGTTTTTTGTGAGAACCTTGGGGCTTCCCACGAACATTCCCCCACTCCCATTGCTTCGCATGTCTGTGGTGACGACGACTAAGTTGTAATCCATTCCTAAGCCGTTCAATGAATTAATCATCACAGGCACTGAAGCTGCCAAACGATCCTGATACAGCCCCATAGAACTTGAGTTATCCACCATCAATACCAGATCGACTTTGTTATTATAAGTGACCTGCTGCCCAAATTCATTCGAAGCTGCCGGTAAGCCATACTCGGTTTTGCTACATCCTAAACTCAAACCAACACAGAACAGAATCAGCCATTTCTGCAGTGTCATACAGGCCTCCTTATGCTGCCCTCTCAGAGAAATCCTTTATCGCTCTCTGAACGGTGATTGCGATCGAACTAAACTCAACTCCATAAACAAAGACTCCGGGCTCTAACTCCCGACAGCTCATGACTTTGCAAATTGCATTGAAAGGAGGAACGCCCTCCGCAGGTTTGAAGTGAATGTGAACCTGGTCACCCATTATCAGTACCCTTTCAGGGAGTTCAAATCCGGCACCGCCAGCACTCAACTGAATAGGGCTTGCTTTCCAAATTCTTTTTTGATTATGGACCCACATGGATCCTGACATCGAAACGCGAGCGTGCTTTCGCCGAAAGAAATACTCGGATTCCTTCTTGTGATTGAGGGCTTTGATTTTTTTTATATTTTCAGGTCGAAACTCGGCGACTTCCGAAACTTTTCTCCAAGTCGCTAAGTGCTGACTATAAACGTAATCGTACTCGAGCAAGCTCTTCTCCTGAAGGAGCCTGATCAAATCAAGGAGAGAATAGGGACCGTACTTAACTTCTTTCTTCAGAATGTACCAAATCGCTTCTTCCGCTTTATCCCATACCTTTTCTTGATGAGGCTGATGCTGAGGTGCAGGAATATTCATCTTTTTAAACTCACCTGAAAAGTCAGGATGATTGAGAAGCATCTCCCAGTCATTCTTCACGACATCAAATACGTAATCCGTCCATGACACTTTGTTAACTTTCAATTTTCCAAAAATTTCAGCAGGACTCCAAGGTCCACAAGTTTCTCCATCTTTAAACACGAAATACTTGGACATGATTTCTCCTGCCTAGACTCATCGGAAGGCTAGCCAGAAGCTCAACCCCCTGGGGAAACATCCTTGAAACTGTCAATTTCCTTCTCCATATTTCCCTTGGGATTGTCGAGGTTCTAGTCATCTCCTTTTTTGAGTTGAGACAAAATCTTCCTCAAGCTGGCCCTTTGTCTGCCGATACAGGGGTATGGCACGGTACCTCTGGCTTCTCCTCATTTTGTTTCCAATGAGCGTTCTTGCGCAGGCTTCCTTTGGAACCCAAGACGAAGTGCAGTTTAACTTTCCTGCTCAGCGAAATCGAATGACCCTCTATAACCAGCCAGGCCTGGACTGGATTGAGTGTCAAGTCAACTCCAAGGATTGCTCGGAAAAAGCTGCAGCGTGGCCTGACAACAACTCTCAAGTAAAACTGATGAAAAGAAATGGGCAACCCGTTCGCGAAGTTCGCCGAGTGGAAAACTACTATGGAGAAACCGAAGAACGGGCTTACTATCAAGTTCAAGTAGAGTACACCACTCGGGGGTCAGATGGAGTCGCTCGCTTCAACACATCTGTGGTGTGGGTCGAAGACAAATACCTTCTGCGCAAAACTGAACTCACTGACCAAGCAAAAATTCGTCAAGCAGATCTGGCGCCAAAACCCAAAGGCAGATCTGACAAGCTTTGTCCCCCGTCGGAAACGGCTTCGGCACCAGTGGACCGAAAGACTCGAAATCAGCTTGAAAACATCGCTGAAGCTACCCAGCGCCAAGCTCAGGGATCCATGAATCGTGTGGCAGATTTGATAGGACCCCATGTTGGTAAGTGTGCTATCCAGCCCCCCTTGAGAAGAAACCCTGGCTGGGACTTAAACAAAACAATTTATGATCAATCAGCTCTGAGTCTGATCAACTTGCAAAACATACCTCAAGCAAAGATCCGCCAAAATTTGGGTCGCAATATCACGAGAAAAGATCTTATCAACATTGATGTCATGGCTCGAACCCTTTATTCAGAAATGGGTCGATGTTATGACGATGGGCCGCAGTATCCCCTCGGTGTTGCAAAAGTCATTTTGAATCGCACAGAATTCCTTGAAAAAAATAGTTTCAACCAGTGCTGGAGTGATGGAAGGCAATTTCAGGATCCCTTCATGGTGTCAGCGACTCGAGGCGATGAGGGTCGACCTGTCATGAGCCAAGTGGTCACAGCTAAGGATCAATTCAGCGTCTGGAATCCTCGAATCGGGAATCAGTTCAACTATCAAGGGCTCCAACAGGCCCTCTGCCCGCCAGCGCAAGGACAAAATCAGTACTGGAAAACTGCAAATGGAAGGAGGGTTCCGGTGCCTGAATTCGAACGCGAAATATGGAAACAATCCATTGAAATTGCGACTCAAGCCGTACTCTATCCTCAACAGTTTCAAGCGAGAACTCGAGACATCAACAATATCTATTTCTACACTTCAGGAATTCCTAATTTCATGGGACTTCGCAGGGTCACACTCAAAGCGGATGGCAAAGGAATCGTTGCTGGCCGGTGCTTGAATCTTTTTGAAGCAAGAAGCGGGACCCAAGTTCGCCGCAATCTCGATGACTCGAGCACTCGAGCCAAAGTCGCTTGTCGCTAGGAACTCATCCCCACGGCTTTTTTCCAAGCTTCGGTGGGCAAAATGAGTTTTCTCTCACGAAGATCAAATAGTGCAAAAGTAAAAACGGCTTCTGCAGCCACTTTTTTGCTTTCGTTAATAATGACTTGTTTGAGCTGACCCACTTTACTTGGGTAGCCCAGCAAAGTTGTCTGAATAGTGATCTGTTCGCGAAGCTTTAATTCTTTCAGAAACTTTAAATTCACTTCCAAAATTACGGGTCCCTGACCAGTCTTGTGGATCTCTTTCATCCCATAGCCATTACCGGCAATTAGCTCCCAGCGAGCTTCTTCGAAGATCTCAAGGTAAGTGGCATTGTTCATGTGACCAAAAGTATCAAGATGGTGCTCTCGCACCATCAGACCATACTTATGGATCACTTCAATGCCTCACGCAGGTATGCTGAAGTCGTATCCATAAACCAAACCACAAAAGCGATCACAAAAATGATCGTTCCTACTTCAGGCCACATCGCTTGCCCCTGGTAAGTTTGAAGCAAAGATCCGATACCACCACCGCCAACGAATCCGACGATGGTCGCCATACGAATATTAATATCCCAGCGATAAACCGTGAAAGAAATAAAGGGCAAAAGCACTTGGGGAACGATGGCAAACCAAATGGTCTGAACTTTTCCTGCTCCAGTGGATTCGATCCCTTCGATGGGTCCGTCATTCACTGTTTCTACGATTTCAGAGTACTGCTTCGCCAAAGAAACGATCGAGTGGATAAACAAGGCGAGCATTCCCGCAAACGGTCCGATACCGACCCAAACTGAAAAAATAATCGCCCACACGAAAGCTTCAATAGAGCGCGCCAAGTTCAAAACAGTTCGCAAACATAAGTACACTATGAATGCTAATGGGTGCCTCATGATATTCTTTGCTGCGAAAAAGCAGAGCACAAAAGCTATGGGGATTGCTAAGAAAGTGGCCAAAAAAGCTAAAAAAATCGTTTCAATCATTTTCAAAACAGCTCGCGGCAAAAGATCCCAATTAGGATCAAAAATTCCAGCAAACAGTTTCATTGCAGGTCCAAAACTATCTTTATCTACAAGCTTATAAATCGAAAAGCCCGTGACGTTGAATCCTACAATCAGAGTCACCACAAGAAAAATAACTAATTGCCAACCATGAAGCGTTCTCCACCAGCTTTCGTCCTTTGCTTGTGCTTTTTTATAAGGTGGCTCGAAAATCTGCTCGCCAAGAGTCTTAAATCCTGCGCGATTCAGAAGCGTCGTTAAAATCACACCAATGATCAGCGCTGCCACAAAAAACTGAAAGTTTCTTCCGAGCTCGAGCATGGCGTACTCGTCAGGTTGAAAAATCACGACGGCAGCCACAGACGCCAAGAAAGCAAACATGATTGAGTCGAAAATATTTCTTTTAAATGCGTACAAATTCATGGTGCTCTCCCCTAGTTGATATGAACTTCTTTGGCACCGGCGCCGTAAATTTTCTCAAACCAAGCATCATCAATATTTTTTGGATCACCTTCATAAACAATCTCGCCGCCCTTGAGAGCAATCACGCGAGTCGCATATTGGCGAACCAATGAAAGAAAGTGCAGGTTTGCGATGATAGTAATTCCAAGCTCACGATTTACTTTCTGCAAGTAATCCATGACCGTGTGGCAAGTGGCTGGATCTAAAGAAGCGACAGGCTCATCGGCGAGCAAAATCTCAGGATTCTGAGTGAGAGCTCGGGCAATGGCCACACGCTGCTGTTGTCCCCCGGACAGGTTATCGGCCCTCATTTTTGCTTTTTCGCCGATCCCAACGAGGTTCAAATACTTGAGTGCATTGTCTTTATCCGTTTTGGAGAAAAAACCAAAAATACTTCCCAGTGTTCCCATATTTCCTAACCGTCCCATGAGAACGTTAGAGATCACTGTATGACGAGGGATGAGGTTGAAGTGCTGAAATATCATCGCAATCCGAGTTCTGATGCTTAAGACTTCTTTGCCGTGAGCTTGAGCGATATCCTCACCATTGAACAAGATCTGTCCAGATGTGGGATCATGCAAGCGATTGATGCAACGAAGGAGAGTCGATTTTCCAGAACCAGAAAGGCCAATAATTACAAGAAATTCGCCTTTCTTCACATCAAAGGACACTCCTTTCAGAGCTTGTGTTCCGTTGGGGTAAGTCTTGATGAGATTCTTTAACTGTAAAATCGGTTGCGACATAAATTCCCTCCGTCGTCGATTTTTTTACTTTTTTAAGAGCTCGTCAGCGGTCTTTCCGATGGACTTTAACATCGTTCGAACTGGCTCATAGTCAGTATCCGTCGCCACTTTTAAGTCCGTCACTCCGTACACCTTTTCGAAAGTCGCTTTGCCTTCAGGGGTTGCCACGAAAGATACAAAAGCGTCAGTGATCTTTTTCTTCATCTCTTCAGAGAGTTCTTTTCTGAAAATAATCGGGTCGTTAGGAATCGCTTCTGTGAGCTCCACGATTTTAATTTTTTGCTCTACATCTGGGTACTGTGTCTTCACCAAGCGGCGAGCATCTTGAATTTTGCCCTCAAACTCAGGTGAATAAAAAGTAGCTCCACCATCCACTTGACCTTGATAGATCATTGACACTACAGAGTCGTGTTTCATCGCGAAAACTTCTTCAGAAGGCTTTATCCCTTTGTCATTCAGAACTTTTTTAGGAAGTAAAAATCCTGAAGCTGAAGAAGGATCTACAAATGCCATTTTTTTGCCGTTGAAGTCAGCCAAAGATTTGATCGGACCATCAGCTTTTGCCAAGAACTGAGCTTGGTAAGTTGCCAGGCCATGACGAAGAACTGTCAATCTAGCTTCAGCGCCGTACTTTTCGTGTGCCAGGATGTAACCAAAAGTATTGATAGACGCCACATCTGCTTGTTTTGATCCAAAAGCTTCAACAACAGCGATGAAAGAGTGTGGAATTTCTACTTTGAATTTGTAGCCTGTTTCCTTTTCTAAATGAGCTTTAAAAGCTTTTGAGTTTTCCTCAATAACTTTGGTGTCAACTGAGGGAACGAAAAACAATTTGACCGGGTTCTTATCCGAACCGACTTCTCCTTTGTTGATCGTGCAGCCTGCGAGGGCTAGAGTGATACCGAGGGCTACGAGGGAGCTCAAAACTTGGGTCGATCGCTTCATAAAAACTCCTTTGAGTTGGTCGTCATTAAAAGTCGCGATTTTGTAGCAAAAAAGACAGGGAGTTCCAACCATTCATTTTTGAATTTTCTCCAATGAAATAGACGGATTGTCATGGTCGTGTTAAGTTCACCTCCCATGCAAGACCGACACAACACTGCTGAATTACTGAGCACGATTCAAAAACAAGCCTTTCAATTGGGTTCACGAGGGCTTTTTGTGTTTGATCTGGATTCTACACTCTTTGATGTTAGCCCCCGCCTAGAACGCATTCTTATGGATTATGCAGCTTTACCGGAACATCAAACGCGCTTCCCTGAATCTTGTGAAATTCTTAAGAATATCAGAATGTTGCGAAGTGACTGGGGAATTAAAAATGCACTGATCCGAGCCGGGCTTGATGATCATCACGCCGAGTTTCATGACAGCATTAAAGCTTTTTGGAAGAAGACTTTTTTCTCAAGTGAATACTTGCATTATGATATCCCCTACGAAGGAGCGGTGGAGTTTGTTCAAAAGGTTGCTGGGTTCGGTTGTGAAATTGCGTACCTCACGGGCCGCGATGTTCACAGAATGGGCCGCGGGAGCGATGAAGTTTTAAGAAAATGGAGTTTTCCCCTGTCAATACCCAAGGCCCAATTGGTTTTAAAGCCCCAAGCAGGTATGGATGATGCTGAGTTTAAAACGAATTGGTTCCGAGCGATACCCTATGAAGCCTATGATAAGATTTGGTTTTTTGAGAACGAGCCTGTGAATGTGAATAGGGTCGCTCAGCACTTAGATCACATTGAAATTGTGTTCTTTCATTCAACTCATTCAGGTCAGCAGGAAGCTCCTGAAAACATTCCTCGCATTGTGAACTACTTGCTCAAGTAAACGCATTGCTCCGAATTCCTTGATTGCTCTCGACCAAATTCACGAAGCTGTCTCTGCTGATCTTAGAAGGCAGGAAGCAATCTATGGTTCTAAATCCAGAGCCCTGACTTGGAAATCCCAGTGCTCATGTTCCTCTCTTCTCAGGACAAAGTCGTCGATATACAAACGTCTTTAGAAACCGCTGAAAGAAACTTTCTTGATCGCCAAATTGTTCTCTATAAAGACCGCAAAGGCCCTCGAGTTCCTCATCATCTGATGGCTCCCAGTGTGAGTCCTGTCGCAAAAGATGTTGAAAATCGAATGAAAAAGTTTATTTCTGCTCACTGATTGGTACACTGCAAGCCAGGAGAATCCGTGGGAAGTTTAACTTTAGTAGCTACGCCATTAGGCAATAAAGATGATATTGGCCTGAGAGCCCTTGAAATTTTGAAGAAATCAGAAGTCATCATTCTTGAAGAAAGAAAAGAGAGCTCTGCTTTCTTACGCAGCCATGGTATCTCTGGAAAGGAATACCCTCTCCTCAATGAACATACGACAAGTGAGGAACTTCAAGCATTGAAGCATCTTTGTTCAGAAAAAGATGTGGCCCTGATCACGGATTGTGGAACCCCTGGATTTTGTGATCCAGGCGCTGATCTCGTCAGGGTATGCAGGCAAGCCAAAATCCCCGTTTATTCAGTTCCAGGGCCTTCTTCTTTGATGATGCTCCTTTCCCTTTCAGGGCGCAGGATTGATGAATTTCACTTCCGTGGATTTATCCCCCAAGAAACAGAAGAGCGAACTCGTTTTTGGAAAGGTCTCGGCTCTGAAAAGTCACCGTTGGTCTTTATGGATACTCCCTACCGTTTTCAAAAAACCCTTGAGGAATGGAAGGTCTTTGCCCCGGAACTTCAAGGACTTCTCGGTCTTGATTTCACTCAAAGCTCAGAGATGGTTTGGGAAGGTTCAGGAGCTCAACTTGTTCTCGACAATTATCCTAAGAAAGCAGAATTCTTACTCATGATTTTCCCCACTCAAGGAAAATTTCGTTGAGTCTTATTCCACTTCCTATTGATTCTTCAATCTCAAAGATCACGGAGCTTGTGCTCAAAGGCTCCACAACGATTTTATCCGCAGAACCCGGCTCTGGAAAGACCACTCGTTTACCTTGGCCCCTCACCTGTTCTCTGAATGGAAAAGTCATCGTCTTGGAACCACGACGAGTGGCCGCCCAAGCGGCAGCCAGCCGTATTGCTGAAGAGAATCACCTCGAACTCGGAAATGAAGTCGGATATCAAGTGCGCTTTGAAAAAAAGTGGAACAATCTAACTCGCCTTATTTTTATGACCGAAGCGACTTTGCAACAGCACATGATCCGAGATCCTCAGTTGACTGGTGTGAGCCTTGTCATTCTCGACGAATTTCATGAAAGATCTATTCACACCGATCTTGCTTTGGGGCTTCTGAGAGAACTCCAACAGCTCGAACGGACCGATTTAAAAATTCTTATCATGAGTGCCACTCTTAACACCGAGAGCCTTAAAAAATTTCTTCCGGAGGCTGAATCGATTGAAGTGCCTGGCCAAGTCCAAGAACTGCAAGTTCAGTTTGCTCCGCACTCACAGGTGCTTCTGACCCAAGAAGAATTCTTTGATCGAGCCCAAGAGACTCTCAAAAGAGCGCTGACAAATCCCCGCTGCCAAAGAGATCTTCTTTTTTTTCTCCCTGGGGTTGGCGAGATTCAAAAACTTAAGGCGATTCTCGAGAATTCATCTTTGACTTCGCAATTCCTAGTTGAAATTTTGCATGGGCAGTTGAATTTTGAAGATCAGAAAAATGTACTCCTAGCAAAAAAGCAAAGACGTTTGATTTTAGCGACCAATGTTGCCGAATCGGCTATCACCATAGACGGTGTCGACACTGTGATTGATTCAGGTCTTGCCCGAGTCTCAGATTATGATCCTCAACTGGATTTAGTTTCCCTCGAGCTCAAAAGAATTTCCAAAGCTTCTGCCACCCAGCGCGCTGGCAGGTCGGCTCGTCAATTTCCGGGAACAACGTTAAGAATGTGGTCTCAGCTCGAGCACTCGGCCTTTCAAGAGCATGACACTCCCGAGATTCATCGCACAGAACTCTCACAAGTTGTGCTCTTACTGGCCCACTTAGGGGTTCAAGATGCATGGAATTTCTCTTGGTTTGATCGCCCTGAAAAACCGGCTCTAGAGAGCGCCCTCAACTATTTAAAAATGATCAAAGCTATGGGCCCCTCGGGGGAAATCACCCCTCTTGGAAAACGAATTCTTCAATTTCCGCTTCCGACGAGAATTTCATATCTGATGACCATTGCTGAAAGTAGAAACCAACCCCATTTGGGTGCGATTCTCGGCACACTGCTCAGTGAAAAAAATCTTGGACATCCTGCAGGGGCCGAAGAGTGTGACATCAGCGAACGAATTCTGCACTTTGAAGATCTTTGGAATCGTAAAAAGCTCCCCTTCCAACACCGAAAAACCTTCGAACAGTTGAGCTCAATTCTTTCTCCCGTTGAGCGAGAATCTGATAAAAATGAAATTCAAAGTCTGAATGATCTTTTAGTTCCTGCTTATGGAGATCAACTTTGCCGACGAAGAAAACCACAAGAGAGATCTTTTCTGCGCCGAGATGGGTATGGTCTAGAGCTTTCACCCACGAGCCAAGTTCACACACTGGATTTTTTACTCCCGCTCAAAAGCGCTATGATTCACCGTGAAGCTCGCATTGAATGGGCTCATGGACTCACTCAAAAAGAGGTGGGGAGTTATTTTGGTTCTAAATTTCAGTTGAGGTCTCGGTTGGTTTTTGATGAAAAAACAATGACGTTGAAATTTGAAGAAGGGCGGTTTCTCGAGGCTCTGCCAATAGAAAACCCAAGACAACGAAAGCCCACCTCTGAAGAAGTTCGAGATCTGTTGCCACAACTCGCTCAAGAACACTGGGCTCTGATCTTGGAAAGAAATGAGAAAGCGCGAGAGCTCTTTCGTCGCTTAAGCTATTACTACAAAACAGAAAATTTTCTTAACACTGAGCAAATTCAAAACCTCAGAGAAAACTTCTGCTACGGGGAATCTTCTTTTCAGGCCCTTCTCGACAAAGACATGACTTTTTTTGTCTTTCAGATTCTGGGATCAGACGAGCAAAAAAAAGTGAATCAACTTTGCCCTGAAACCTTCAAAGCCCCCACGGGGAACCAATTCAAAATTCAATACAACCAAAACTCAAGCCCCTTTGTTGAAGTGCGGATTCAGGAGCTTTTTGGCCTTGATGCCCATCCCACAGTAGGTCCCGATAAGAAAAATCTTGTCTTTCATTTGTTGGCCCCGAATTTCAGACCGACACAAATCACAAAAGACATTTTGAGCTTCTGGAAAAATTCTTATTTTGAAGTCAAAAAAGACTTGAAAGCCCGTTATCCCAAGCATTCATGGCCCGACAATCCTATCGAAGCAAAACCCGAGGCCAAAGGCCGACGACAGAGCTAAAGTTGCCCCTCAATGCTGTCTCAAAATGAGACAGCTCCGGCGGCACTGGCTTTGAACTCCTTAACCCGCAGGAGGTAAGTGGTGACATCAAAGCACTTTTCAAGCTTTTGGCAAAGTTTGTTTGTTGGGCTTTTCCTCACCTGTCTAACAATTTGCCAAGCTTTAGCCATACCCACAGGCTACGAATCCTACTTAGATAGGCCCGAGGTCTTGAAGATCCAAGCAAAGCCGATCGCAGGCGATCAGACCTGGACTGAAAAACTAAGACCAGCTCACTTTACCTTTGTTGCCCAGCTTCTCGAAATGCACCCTGAGCGAGAGTTGTATTTCTTGGCTCGTGATTCAGAGCATCTCTACGATGTTGCACGCCTTGTGACTGAAGGCACAAAAGATGCCCAGAGAGTGCATTTATTGAATGTCTCTCGCGCAAACATGCGGGACCCCTTGCTCAAAAGTTATCTGGCACAACATGGAATCACTGAAGAAGCTCTCGTCGGTGGACAAAAAGTTCTCTTTGTCGATACTGGATTTTCGGGAACAATCCCTAAAGTTATTGGCGAAAATTTCTCAGTCAGTGCCCGGCAGAATTTAAAAACCCATTTGATCGTCAGCAGCAATGAAGCGCATCCTTCATCCAGGTCATTTCTAGTTCACCTGAATCCCTTTGTTGTCAACGGAAATCCAGCTAGTATGCATGCATCAGTGGTCAGTTATGAACATATGCCAAGATATACGGATCGATCGACCAGTTTTTTTGCAGAGAATGGAGCGTATCATCCCATTAGTAATCTCAAAACGGCGAATGATGGAAGCGTGTCAAAAGAGATTTCAGTCAAATATATCCAGGATTTAAAAGCAGCCTGGTCCACACATGAAGTGCAAAAAAGATATAAAATCGAAAAACAGGCTTTCAAGGCCCTCTACGAAATCACTAAAACCAAGGCATCCATAGAAGATTTACTTCGCCTAAAAGCGCAGCTTGAATCCACGTTTGATCAGGTTTTTGTTGAAGCGATGTTTAAAGATGCTGCAGAAATTCAACAAAGAATAAATGAAAGTCAAAGCTTTGAAGTAACAAGCCTAGGCTATAAAGAGAGTTTTACCTCAGCGTCTTCAAAAAAGAATCACTTGATCAAAGACTATCCTCAGTGGGCGAATATTTTGGAAGATCCAATTGGAGGGATTGAACATCTTGTGAAAACTAAGGATTGGGTTACCTTAGGGGCCTTGATCGATGCAAATGTGGACCATGAGTTTAACAAAATTCTAGCCCAGAATTTGTTCAAACAAGTTGCTAAAGGCCCTCAGAAGTCCTTGCAAATTGCAATGATCGAAAAAGGCGATCCACATGTGCTGAGGCTATTGGCTATGGATACCTTCTCGAAGCCGCACACTGCAGAAATGAAGGATTTAATCCGTCTGACGATCGAAAAAGGCGATCTACAGGTGCTGAAGCTATTGGCTGCGTATACCTTCTCGAAGCCGCACACTGCAGAAATGAAGGATTTAATCCGTCTGACGATCGAAAAAGGCGATACCAATGTGCTGGAGAAATTGGCTACGGATACCTTCTCGAAGCCGCACACTGCAGAAATGAAGGATTTAATCCGTCTGACGATCGAAAAAGGCGATACCAATGTGCTGTGGGATTTGGCTGCGTATACCTTCTCGCAGCCGCACACTGCAGAAATGAAGGATTTAATCCGTCTGACGATCGAAAAAGGCGATACCAATGTGCTGGAGCTATTGGCTGCGCGTACCTTCTCGAAGCCGTACACTGCAGAAATGAAGGATTTAATCCGTCTGACGATCGAAAAAGGCGATACACATGTGCTGAGGCTATTGGCTAAGTATACCTTCTCGAAGCCGCACACAAAAAATGATCCAGAATACGAGATCCTTCGGAGAGCTTGTGAAATCACTGATGTTGATCAAAGAATTAAGTTCATGAATCAAGAAATGGCAAAAACTGGATCTTTTCAGCACAAAAATATTGATGCTCGTTTGCAAGTGAAAGATCGTGTTTTGATCAATAATGCTACCTATGAAATTCTTGGTCTTGCTGGCGAAGGGCGCAGGGGGCGCGTCTATCTTGTCCGCGATACAAAAGGTCAAGTCTTTGCTTTGAAGGTTGCAAAAGATAATAGCGCAGACACTTTGCGATCGATTCAACAAGAGTCTGCAAAGGCCAAGCAGTGGACTTCGCTGAATTTGGTGCATTCCAAAGTCTTAGTGCAGGCAGAGACCTATGTTCTAAAATCATGGGTTGAAGGAATCCGCGGTGACGAGCTGATCGATCGTTTGCTAGCAGGTGAAACACAGTTTGCGAAAGCTGCGACTCAGCTTTTACAATTGGC
>JAJTIC010000001.1 GCA_021300175.1 Pseudomonadota bacterium | reverse complement strand
TTTTTACGACGAGCCATACGTCACCTATCTTTCAAAATTTAGAATTACTTCTTGGGTTTCTTTGCACCGTACTTAGATCTGCTGCTCAAGCGTCCATTAACGCCTTGAAGATCAAGTACTCCACGAACGATGTGATATCTAACACCTGGGAGATCCTTCACACGACCGCCTCTGATCATAACTACAGAGTGCTCTTGTAAGTTATGGCCGATGCCAGGAATGTATGAAATCACTTCAAAACCATTTGAAAGACGAACTTTTGCTACTTTTCTCAAAGCAGAATTCGGCTTCTTTGGAGTTGTTGTGTAAACTCTAGTGCAGACCCCACGCTTTTGTGGACATGAAGTCAGAGCTGGTGACTTCGTCTGATTTTTTTGTACAACTCTTTCACGTCGAATGAGCTGGTTAATTGTTGGCATTGTTTCTCCTTTGTATGCCGATCGCTTCACTATTTGCCTATACCACCGGTGGCCGAAGGCAAATAATTACTCAATAACCTTCCGGTTTTACGAGACCGGAAAAGTAGCTTCTCCGCCCTGGGCGGTCAAGCCGTGATTGAACATTTTTCAAAAAAAAGGGCAGCCTAGGGCCGCCCTTTTTTAGCATTCTGAATATTTCCTAATTAGGGCTGACCCTGCATAGAAAACCCTGGAAGCTGTGTGAAAGAAGGAACCTCATCATCAGTTACAATCACCTTCCAGCGCTTGTAGGAAGTCAGCCCTGTCCCTGCGGGGATCAGACGACCCATGATGATATTCTCTTTCAAACCTCTCAGTGAATCAGTCTTTGAGTTAATTGCAGCCTCAGTGAGAACCTTTGTGGTCTCTTGGAACGAGGCCGCAGAGATCCAGCTATCAGTGCTCAATGAAACTTTCGTGATACCCAAGAGTAATGGCTCACAAGTCGCTTGCTGACCACCCTCTCTGTTCACGCGATCATTTTCTTCATCGTAAAAGTACCTCTCAACCTGTTCACCCGCCAAGAAGCGAGTGTCACCTGGCTCGAGAACCTGAACTTTACGTAACATCTGCCGCACAATCACCTCAATATGCTTGTCGTTGATCGCAACCCCTTGAAGTCTGTAAACCTCTTGGATTTCGTTCACGAGATAGCTTGAAAGTGCCTTGTCGCCCAAAACTCTTAAAATATCGTGAGGATTGGTAGGACCATCCATCAAAGCCTCACCAGCTTTCACGTACTCACCTTCACGAACTGCCACGTGCTTACCCTTAGGGATCAAATATTCTTTTTGCTCCCCTACTTCTGGCGTCACAATCACTCGCTGCTTACCTTTGACGTCTTTACCGAAGGTTACTTAACCATCAATTTCAGACACGATCGCAGCTTCTTTGGGCTTTCGAGCTTCGAATAACTCTGCAACTCTCGGAAGACCCCCAGTGATATCTCTTGTTTTAGAGGTTTCACGGTGGAGTTTCGCGATCACATCACCAGAAGTCACTTCCTGCCCGTCTGAGACAAGAAGCTGAGCGCCAACTGGGATCAAATATCTTGCAGGAATATCTCGACCAGGGAGATTTAGCTGATGTCCGTTAGCGTCTACTAACAACACTGTTGGCTTGATGTCTGATTGTTTAGTTTCAGTAATGACTTTTGTAGCGAACCCAGTCACTGGATCCACTTGCTCGGTCATCGTCGAACCTTCTTCGATATCCTGGAATTTCACAAATGCTGTGACTTCTGAAATGATTGGATTCGAATACGGATCCCACTCTGCAACCGTTGCTCCCTTTGATACTTTCTCGCCATCTTTGAAATTCAAGACAGCTCCATAAACAAGCTTGAAGTTTTCACGCTCGCGTCCGCTCTCATCGATAACAACTGCTTCACCGTTACGGTTCATGACAGTCAGTTTACCATTTCGATTGCTTACAGAATGTACGTTTCTGAGCTTTAAAGTACCTTCGTATCTGCTTGTGTGAACAGATTGCTCAACCGCACGAGATGCCGCCCCACCCAAGTGGAAAGTTCTCATTGTCAGCTGAGTTCCAGGTTCACCGATTGACTGTGCGGCGATAATTCCAACTGCTTCACCCAAGTTCACCGTCGCTCCGCGAGCGAGATCACGGCCATAACACTTGACACAGACCCCACGCTTTGTTTTGCAAGTCAAAGCTGAGCGAATGTAAACCTTCTCGATACCAAGCTCGTCAATTTTACCGATGTGCTTTTCGGTCACTTCAGTATTTGCAGGAACGATCACTTGATTTGTGTATGGATCAACAACATCTCTCAATGCTGTTCTTCCGAGAAGACGATCTCCGATAGGCTGAATAATCTCGCCACCCTCGTAGACTGGAGTGATTTCCAATCCGTCTTCAGTTCCACAGTCAAGATCTGATACGATCACATCTTGCGCCACATCCACCAGACGTCGAGTCAGGTATCCAGAGTTCGCTGTTTTAAGAGCTGTATCGGCGAGACCCTTACGAGCACCGTGAGTAGAGATGAAGTACTGAAGAACGTTCAGACCCTCACGGAAGTTTGCGGTGATTGGCGACTCGATGATTTCACCAGAGGGTTTAGCCATCAAACCACGCATTCCACCCAACTGACGAATCTGAGCAGCAGATCCCCGCGCTCCAGAATCCGCCATAACGAAGATCGAGTTGAATGACGGTCCCTGAACTTCTTTGCCATCAACCATAAACTTTTGCTTTTCGATCTGTACGATCATGTCTTTTGCAACACGATCCGCAGTCTGCGCCCAAATATCGACCACCTTGTTGTATCGTTCCCCATCAGTGATCAAACCTTCTTCGTATTGCTGCTGAATTTCAGACACTTGTTTCTCAGCGTCGCCAAGAAGTTTTGTCTTAGTTTCAGGGATCACCATGTCGTCGATACAGATGGAAATACCGGCTCGAGTTGAAAACTTAAAACCCATTTCCATGATTTTATCAGCCAAAATACAGGTCGATTTCGCACCTGCAAGGCGGAATGTTTTATCAATCAGCTGAGCAATCGTCTTTTTGCTCATGACTTGGTTGATTTCTTCGAAAGGAACCTCTTTAGGAACAATCGAAGAAAGAATCGCACGACCAACTGTTGTTTCACGAACCTTACCATTGATACGAACTTTTACATTCGCCTGAAGATCCACAAGTCCTGCCTCATAAGCATACTCAGCTTCTAGAACTGAAGAGAAAACCTTTCCTGAGCCTTTTGCTCCCGGGCGAATTCGCGTCAGCCAGTACATTCCCAAGACGATATCCTGAGAAGGATTGATGATTGGTTTTCCATGCGCTGGAGAAAGAATGTTATTTGTCGACATCATCAAAACTCGAGCCTCAACTTGAGCTTCAATGGAGAGTGGCACGTGAACTGCCATTTGGTCCCCGTCAAAGTCGGCATTGAACGCTGTACAAACAAGTGGGTGCAACTGGATCGCTTTACCCTCGTGAAGAACTGGTTCAAACGCTTGAATACCCAAACGGTGAAGTGTTGGAGCTCGGTTCAACATGACAGGATGTTCTTTCACCACGTCCGCCAAAATATCCCAAACTTCAGTTGTTTCCTGATCGACCAAACGCTTTGATTGCTTAATTGTTGTTGAAAGGCCTTTTTCTTCAAGTTTGTTATAAACAAACGGCTTGAAGAGTTCGAGAGCCATTTTTTTCGGAAGTCCACACTGGTGCAACTTCAAATTGGGACCAACTACGATCACCGAACGACCAGAGTAGTCCACGCGCTTACCAAGAAGATTCTGTCTGAATCGACCTTGCTTTCCCTTCAGCATATCACTGAGAGATCTGAGCGGACGCTTATTCGGACCAGTGAACGTCTTTCCACGTCTTCCGTTATCTAAAAGCGCGTCCACTGACTCCTGCAACATTCGCTTTTCATTGCGGATGATAATGTCAGGAGCATTGAGCTCTTGGAGTCTCTTCAAACGATTATTTCTATTAATAACTCGGCGATAGAGATCATTTAGATCTGAAGTCGCGAAACGTCCACCATCCAAAGGAACAAGTGGTCTCAGGTCTGGAGGTAAGACAGGCAATGCTTCAAGCATCATCCACTCAGGTTTATTGATTGATCCTTTAAAAGCCTCAACAACCTTCAATCGCTTTGACAGCTTCTTCACCGCCGCGTCTGATTTCGCATCTTTCAATTCAAGTCTGAGCTTCTTAGATAAGTATTCGACGTCAATCTTACGGAGAAGATCGCGAACTGATTCTCCACCCATACCTGCTTTAAAGTTTGGACCGAACTCGTTCAATGCCGATTGGTAAGCTTCCTCAGTGAGGACCTGGCCCTCCAAGAGAGAAGTCTCCATTGGATCAATCACTACATAAGCTTCACAATAAAGAACCTTTTCTACTTCTTTCAAAGAAAGATTCAAAAGGTTACCAATTCTTGAAGGCAATGATCTTAAGAACCAAATATGGGCAACAGGAGTTGCCAACTCAATATGACCCATGCGCTCACGGCGTACTTTGGATTGAGTGACCTCAACGCCACACTTCTCACAAATAACGCCACGGTATTTCATTCTCTTATATTTTCCACAAAGACATTCGTAATCCTTGATGGGACCGAAAATCTTTGCGCAGAACAATCCATCGCGCTCTGGCTTGAAAGTTCTGTAGTTAATTGTCTCTGGCTTCTTTACTTCGCCAAAAGACCAATCCCGAATCATTTCTGGTGAAGCCAGGGACACCCTGACTGCATCAAACGAAAGTGGATCTTTTGGTTTATCAAAAAAGTTTAGTAAGTCTCTCAAAGGTCACCTCATTCTTAAAGTTTAAAACTCAAAGCTCACAGCCACACGATTAGTGCGGCTGATTTCCTTCACCAGTGTTCTCACCTGAATCCATGGCTTCATCATTTTCTGACTCATCAGTCAGAATATCCGATTCCATCAACTCAACATTCAGTCCAAGAGCCTGAAGCTCTTTCACAAGAACGTTGAATGATTCTGGGAGTCCTGGCTCAAGAATATTCTCACCTTTCACGATGCTTTCATACATACGAGTTCTTCCTGCCACGTCATCTGACTTAACTGTGAGGAACTCTTGCAATGAATAAGCGGCACCGTAAGCTTCGATCGCCCACACTTCCATCTCCCCAAGACGCTGGCCTCCGAACTGGGCTTTACCACCCAGTGGCTGCTGCGAAACAAGTGAATAGGGTCCAATTGAACGAGCATGAATCTTCTCTTCAACAAGGTGGTGTAGCTTCAACATGTACATAATACCTACGGTGACCGGGTTCTCGAAAGACTCCCCAGTTCGACCATCAAAGAGGATGGTCTGCGCTCTCGAAGGCAGTTGAGCTTTTGCCAATAATGACTTCACATCAACTTCACGTGCCCCATCAAAAACCGGAGTTCCAACATGAACGCCGTCCTTCATTCGAGTAACGATCTTTTTTAAAGATGCATCATCGGCATTTGAAATTCTCTGCTGATGCTCAGTATCGTCAAAAACTTCCCCGAGCTGTTTTTTCACTTGGTCCGTGCTCCAATTATCCAACATTGAGCCAATTTGCTTTCCCAGTTCATGAGCTGCCCATCCTAAATGAACTTCCAGGATCTGCCCGATGTTCATACGAGATGGAACCCCCAGTGGATTGAGAACCATATCAACAGGTGTTCCGTCGGCGAGATAAGGCATATCTTCTACGGGCAGTACCTTTGAAACCACACCCTTATTCCCGTGACGTCCAGCGAACTTATCACCAACTTGAAGCTTTCGCTTGATGGCGACATAAACTTTAACCATTTTGATCACACCCGGAGGAAGCTCATCGCCCTTTTTCAGGCGATCGATCTTCTCGTTGAAGACAATTTTAACTGCATCCAACTGATTGCGTGCCCCATCCAAAATGCGAGTCACTTGATATTCCAAATCTTGATCAAGTGGGATGTATGTTAAGAGCTCAAAAGGAATTGTCTCAACATCTGCATTTGTGATTTCTTGACCTTTAGAAAGAAGCTTCTGACTTCCATCTTCATTCAGAAGAACACCCGTTGTCTTTTTGCCAACCAGAATATCCTTCAATTTTTCAATCGCATTATTCTTGATGACGTTCTGCTCAACGGACAAATCCTTCTCAAGCTTACGTCTCTTTTCTTCAATAATTACAGCCAAACGCTCGTCACGGTCCGCCCCCTCACGAGAGTAAACTTGAGCATCAATCACTGTCCCGTAAACGCCGGATGGAGCTCTGAGTGAAGTATCTCTCACGTCGCCAGCTTTATCACCGAAGATCGCGCGGAGGAGCTTCTCTTCAGGCGACAGCTGAGTTTCACCTTTAGGAGTGACTTTCCCTACAAGGATACAGCCAGGACGAACATCAGCACCAATGCGAATGATCCCTGAAGTATCGAGGTCTTTCAAAGCCTCTTCACCAACGTTGGCAATGTCACGAGTGATTTCCTCTTTACCGAGCTTCGTATCTCGAGCAACACACTCAAATTCTTCAATATGAACAGAAGTATAAGTGTCTTCTTTGATTAAACGCTCAGAGATCAGGATAGAGTCCTCGAAGTTGTATCCTTGCCAAGGAGTGAAAGCCACGAGGATATTCTGCCCAAGTGCTAATTCACCGAGCTCTGTGGAAGGACCATCAGCAACAATATCGCCGCGACCTACACGATCACCCACATTGACGATTGGCTTTTGATTGAAACAAGTATTTTGATTCGTTCTCTGGTACTTCGTCAGATTGTAAATATCTACGTTGGCACCAAGTTCACCGGCTTTTGCCAAACGACGAACAACGATACGAGAGGCATCTACTTCTTCGACGATACCATCATTGAGTGCAACGACTGAAGTTCCAGAATCGCGAGCCACCAAACGTTCAACACCAGTTCCAACTAGTGGTGACCGGCTTCTCAAAAGAGGAACCGCTTGACGCTGCATGTTTGAACCCATCAAAGCACGATTCGCATCGTCGTGCTCAAGGAATGGAATGAGTGACGCAGCGATAGAGACAAGCTGTGAGGGAGAAACGTCCATGAGAGAAACGTTATCTTTATTCACGATCTCGTATTCACCATTTACTCGGCAAATCACGCTTGAATCTTTTAATTCTCTCGCCGTAGTCAGAGCGTCTCGAGTTGCCGGCGCAATCTTATGACCAGACTCTTCCAGAGCAGACATGTAAGTAATTTCTGTAGAAACTTTGGCAGTATCTACTTTTCTATAAGGAGTTTCAATAAACCCATGCTTGTTGATACGAGCATACGTCGCCAATGAAGCGATCAAACCGATATTTGGCCCTTCAGGGGTTTCGATGGGACAAATACGTCCATAGTGAGTCGGATGCACGTCTCGCACTTCGAATCCAGCGCGATCACGCGTTAGACCACCGGGCCCAAGTGCTGATAAACGTCGCTTATGAGTAATTTCAGAAAGAGGATTTGTCTGATCCATGAACTGAGACAGCTGAGAAGATCCGAAAAACTCTTTCACAACTGCGTTCACGGGTTTTGCATTCACCAGATCATGAGGCATCATAGTTTCAACATCTTGCAAGCTCATGCGCTCGCGAATTGCTCTTTCCATACGGACAAGACCAATACGATATTGATTCTCCAAAAGCTCACCCACTGAACGGACACGACGATTTCCCAAGTGATCGATATCATCCACAACCCCACGACCATTTTTCAGATCGATCAAAGTCTTGACTGTAGAAAGGATATCTTTATTCGTCAGAGTTCTGAACTCTGGCGGACACTCTTCCATAGGAATGTTAAATCTGTGATTAATTTTGATACGGCCCACTTCAGACAGATCATAGGTCTCTGGATCAAAAAACAATCTGTGGAAAAATGCAGTCGCTGCATCCAAAGTTGGAGGCTCACCAGGACGCAAGTGCTGGTAAATTTTCAGAAGTGCTTCTTCTTTGTTAGTGACCTTATCGACGAGCAAAGTATTTCGGAGGTAAGGACCAACGGACAAGCCGTCAAAGAAAATAAGGTAAATACGGTCGATACCTGCTTCGATCGCTTGAAGAATACTTGTTTTTGTTAACTCTGCATTGGCATCAGCGATGATTTCACCAGTGGACTCATCGATCAATGGTTTAGCTAAAACCTTACCATCCAGGTCTTCAGGAGTGACTTCAATTTCTGTCAAACCCAAGTCTTTCACTTTTTTAACCACAGCACGAGTGATACGACGACCAGCCTTAACAAGGGCTTCACCAGATTTAGGATCTACGATATCAACAATCGCTCTTTGACCAGACATTCTTTCGATATCAAGTTTTCTGAAGAGCTTCTTACCTTTCACCGTCACTTCATCGAGATCATAGAAATACTCGAGGAGATGTTCTGTAGTGTAACCCAGAGATTTAAGGACGATTGTGACAGGAAACTTTCTCCGGCGATCGATACGCACATGGATCAAATCCTTCTGATCAAATTCGAAATCCAACCAAGAACCACGGTATGGAATCACGCGTGCAGAGTAGATCAATTTACCGCTGGCATTGTTCTTACCACCGTCATGATCAAAGAAAACACCGGGAGAGCGGTGTAACTGAGAAACAACAACACGCTCTGTACCATTGATGATAAACGATCCGTTCGCAGTCATGAGTGGAATTTCACCGAGGTAAACTTCCTGTTCTTTGACGTCACGAATAGAGCGCGCTTCAGTTTCCTCATCCACATCAAAAACGATCAATCGCAAGGTAACTTTGATTGGCGCCGCATATGTCATGCCGCGCTGACGGCACTCATCAACATCATACTTTGCTGGCTCTAGAGAGTAAGAAACAAACTCTAAGCTTGAAGTGTTATTAAAGTCAGAAATTGGAAAAACAGATTTGAAAACGCCCTGGAGACCAGTGTCGGTTCTTCTGTCTGAATCGGAATCCTTTTGCAAGAAGGCCTCATAAGAACTCTTTTGCAATTCAATCAGATTTGGGATTTCGATGACTTGTTTATTTTTCGCAAAAGTCTTGCGAAGACGAATATTAGAAGCTGTGATCGGAGTCATTGTGGACATTCTTTCTCCTTGAGTAACTAACCATCAAATTTTTATTCTCTTTAACGTCAGAGAACAAACGCGAACTCTTTGTGCGGAGGAAGCTCGTCAGACCTCACAGCTTGTGGCCCGGGACCCTGCCCGAGCCATCATAAATTTTAAGATTACTTAACTTCGACTTTAGCGCCGGCTTTTTCTAAGACTTCTTTCATCTTAGCAGCGTCTTCTTTAGTCACGCCTTCTTTAACTGTCTTAGGCGCACCTTCTACGAGAGCTTTCGCTTCGCCGAGGCCCAAACCAGTCAATGCACGAACTTCTTTGATCACATTGATCTTGTTCGCGCCGCCATCCTTAAGGATAACGTCGAAAGTTGTTTTTTCTTCAGCAGGAGCTCCAGCAGCAGCTCCACCAGCTACAACTGCAACAGGAGCAGCAGCAGAAACGCCCCACTTCTCTTCCAGCATCTTTACAAGTTCAGCGATCTCAAGAACCGTCTTTTTAGAAAGTTCTTCTACGAGTTGTTCATTAGTAAGAGACATTATGTCCTCCAAATTTAATCATTATAGTTATGCTTGCGGAGCAGCTTCAGTAGCTTCCCCACCACCCAGTTTCTTTGCGTACTCATTCAAGCAGCGAGCGAGTTTTGATCCGGGAGCATTAAGGACTCCGAGGAACATAGCTCTGAGCTCATTCTTACCTGGAAGAGTTGCCAAGAATTTAATTTTCGCGTCGTTCAGCGCTTCGCCATCCATAACGCCAGTCTTAATTTGTAAGACCTCTACGTCTTTTGCGAAATCCGCCAAGATTTTAGCCGTCGTGTTCACTTCACCATAAGAGAAAACAAGTGCATTAGTGCCCTTGAATGACTTATCGAGTGCTTCACTCACTTTAGGGAAATCCTTCAGTGCCCGGCGTGCCAATGTATTGCGAACGACTTTCATCTCAGATTCAGAAGAAGAAAGCTTTTTACGCAAGCTTGTTACTTGCTCAACTTTCATTCCTTTAAAATCTACGACGAAAGCACCCTTGGATTTCGCAACCTTGTCAGCAAGAGCTTTAATTTGCTGCTCTTTATCTGCGCGAGTAATCATGGGTTACCTCCTTTCATCTTAGTTATCTGCGATACAGTCGGTGGGAGGTTTTCCTTATCCTCTTGCCCGTCTCGGTAGGCTGATTTTTTCATTTAGGAGGAGAGTGACCTCTCCTCACCTACTGTCTCTGACCGCAATGGTTAATTAATTATTTTCGTTAGCAACTTGGTTAGCGTCAATCTTCACGCCAGGACCCATTGTTGAAGCTACCGAAATCGAGCGAAGGTAAATACCTTTGCTTGAAGATGGTTTTGCTTTCACAACGGCACCCATCAGAGCGTCGAAATTTTCTTTCAACTTCTGATCACCCATTGATTTTCGGCCAACAGAAGCGTGAACAATTCCAGCTTTGTCGATTCGGAAATCAAGCTTCCCGCGCTTCTCAGCAGAAACTGCTTCGCCCACGTTCATGGTCACAGTTCCTACTTTTGGGTTCGGCATCAACCCACGAGGCCCCAGGACCTTTGCTACTTTTGATACAGTTGCCATCATATCAGGTGTAGCAATGGCTTTATCAAAATCGAGCCAGCCCTCGTTAATTTTCGCGACGAGATCATCAGCTCCAACAAAATCTGCACCAGCATCTTTTGCTTCTTTTTCCTTAGGACCTTTTGCAAACACAACAACACGAACTTTTTTGCCAAGACCATGAGGTACGGCAATCGCACCGCGGACTTGTTGATCACCTTGTTTAGGGTCAACACCGAGGCGAATTGCGACATCAATAGACTCGTCAAATTTCGCAGTTGCAGACTCAACCACCAATTTGAAAGCGTCTGCGACAGTGTACTTTTTAGTGGTGTCTATCTTTTTTCTGGAATTTGTTAAACGTTTTCCTTCAGACATGATTCACCACCTATTCCATCACTTCGATACCCATGGATTTCGCAGTACCTGCGACCTGGGACATTGCAGATTCAACTTTCAAACAGTTGAGATCTGGTAGCTTTGTTTCGGCAATCTTCTTGATATCTGCCATTTTAATTTTTCCAACTTTGTCTTTCTGAGGCATCTTAGAACCGCTCTCGAGTTTCAAAGTTTTCTTGATCAAGTTAGACACCGGTGGCGTTTTGGTGATGAAAGTAAACGATCGGTCTTGATAAACAGTGATGATGATCGGAATAACCGAGTCACCCAAGCTCTGAGTACGAGCATTGAACTGCTTACAAAACTCCATGATGTTTACCCCATGCTGTCCGAGCGCCGGTCCAACGGGAGGAGCTGGATTTGCTTTCCCTGCCGGTATCTGCAGCTTGATCATACCTGTTACTTTTTTTGCCATATGACCCACTCCTGCAAAGGGTTGTTATTAACTTCCAAGGGACCACCCCCTGAAAGACCAATTCAAAAAACTTAGGCCTTTTCGACCTGGATGAAGTCCAACTCAACAGGAGTTGGCCTTCCGAAAATGCTCACAAGCACCTTCACTTTTCCTTTTTCTTCGTTGATGTCCTCAACCGTACCGTTGAAGTTAGAGAATGGACCATCGACGACAGTGACATTTTCACCCACAGAGTATTTGATTTTAGGACGCGGCTTTTCCGCTCCGCCAATCATCTGTTGAGTCACTCTCATCACTTCAGCCTCAGGTACTTCCGGAGGGCGAGTCTTTCCACCAACAAAACCAGTCACTTTTGACGAGCCTTTGACCAGATGCCAAGCTTTATCGCTCAAAACCATATTGACGAAGATATAGCCTGGGAAAAATTTACGTGATTTGGTCTGTTTTTGACCTTTAACAAGCTGTACGACGTTTTCCGCAGGAATCAAAATTTCCCCAAAGTGATCCTCAAGCTTCTGATTTCGAATTCGTTCCTCGATCGCATTCTTGGCTGTATTCTCGCAGCCAGTTTGCACGTTAACGATGTACCATTTCTTTTCCATGAGTCTTCCTTGCTTTACTTCATGACCATGTTCAGAACGTAGCCTGAAACAAAATCAAAAGTGGTAATCACCACACTCGAAATCAAAACCATCACAACAACAACAATCGTCATTGCAGTCGTGTCTTTTCGAGATGGAAATACGACTTTACGAATCTCAACAACAACTTCATCAGCCCAAGACAAAATGTTCCTATTGAACTGAAGAGCAATGAACAAACCTAACCCAATTGCCACCGGCAATCCGTGTCTAACGAGGTCAGAATCTGCAAAACGAGCCACCACTCCGAACGCAGCTGCAAAAGCTTTGATCAAAAGATGAGACGTAAATCCGATGATAGCTGCAGAAACTGCGAAGCTCAGTGTGATGATTTTTGAATTCGTATTATCCATTTCAAATCCTTCGTTTTTCACAAAATTTGGCAGGGCAGGAGGGGCTCGAACCCACAACCTAAGGATTTGGAGTCCTTCGCTCTACCAATTAGAGCTACTGCCCTGCACTCAAAAAACTTAGCCACCTAAAACGCCGATGGGGACCCTCCCTCGAGATGTCCCCATTTGCGGTTTAGAGCGATCTGACGATCGATCAATGATTACTCAGTGATCGCGACAACAACGCCTGCACCAACTGTACGTCCACCTTCGCGGATCGCAAATCGGAGCTCTTTATCCATCGCAACTGGTACGATCAACTCAACGTCGATCTCTACGCGGTCGCCAGGCATAACCATTTCTGTTCCAGACTTCAGAGTCACAACACCGGTTACGTCAGTTGTTCTGAAGTAAAACTGTGGTCTGTATCCGTTGAAGAAAGGAGTATGACGGCCACCTTCTTCTTTTGTGAGAATGTACGCTTCTGCACGGAATTTTTTGTGTGGCTTAATTGTTCCTGGCTTCGCAAGAACCTGACCACGCTCAACATCTTCCTTCTTAGTACCACGGAGTAAGCAACCAGCGTTATCACCAGCTTGACCTTCATCCAACAACTTACGGAACATTTCGATTCCAGTGATTGTTGTTTTTTGAGTGGGCCGGATACCAACGATTTCAACTTCTTCGTTCACTTTGATAATTCCGCGCTCGATACGGCCAGTAACAACTGTTCCACGGCCAGAGATTGAGAATACGTCTTCGATAGGCATCAAGAAAGCTTTGTCAACCGCACGCTGAGGCTCAGGGATATAGGTATCACAAGCTTCCATCAATTTCATGATCGCAGGTGCACCAATCTCAGAAGTATCTCCCTCAAGAGCTTTCAAAGCAGAACCTTTAACGATTGGAATCTGATCGCCAGGGAATTCGTATTTAGAGAGAAGCTCACGAACTTCGAGCTCAACAAGGTCTAACAAGTCTTTATCGTCAACCATGTCCACTTTATTCATGAATACCACGAGAGCAGGAACACCTACTTGGCGCGCCAAAAGGATGTGCTCACGAGTTTGCGGCATTGGACCGTCAGCAGCCGAAACAACGAGAATCGCTCCGTCCATCTGAGCAGCACCAGTGATCATGTTTTTCACGTAGTCAGCGTGACCAGGACAGTCAACGTGAGCGTAGTGACGCTTGTCAGTTTCGTACTCAACGTGAGTCGTAGAAATAGTGATTCCACGCTCTTTTTCTTCAGGAGACTTATCGATTTGGTCGTAAGCCATGGCCTGAGCTTTTCCTGCTTTTGCAAGAACGGTTGTGATCGCAGCAGTCAGTGTTGTTTTACCGTGGTCAACGTGACCGATAGTGCCGATGTTTACGTGCGGCTTATTACGGCTAAATTTCTCTTTTGACATCTCTAGTTCCTCCTGAGTGGTCAATTCTGTATTTGTTTTTCAAACTCAAACTTTCTTAACAACCAAAATCTTAAAACAACTGGAGCCCATGATCGGAGCCGAACCGACGACCTCACCCTTACCAAGGGTGCGCTCTACCACTGAGCTACATGGGCCCTTGTTCTGCCCACGTTACGGCAGATTTTGGAGCGGGAGACGGGTCTCGAACCCGCAACCCTCAGCTTGGAAGGCTGATACTCTAGCCAATTGAGCTACTCCCGCTCGGAGGTCTTTATCTCTGATCTCAATCAGAACTCACCTTTGGACGATTCTTTCATCTTGCGAAAAAAGAATGGTGGAGGAGGAAGGATTCGAACCTTCGTAGGCGTAAGCCAGCAGGTGTGCAGTCCGCCCCCTTTGGCCGCTCGGGCACCCCTCCGGGCTTTCAGTCCAACTCGCCCCGAGAGGCGCGTGAGTCCATGATCTCGAAAATGGAGCTGGCTATGGGACTCGAACCCGCAACCTGCTGATTACAAATCAGCTGCTCTACCAATTGAGCTAAGCCAGCCCTTTTGAGACACGACCGCAAAGTTCTAGGCAGAAATTGCTCTAGTGTCAAAGGTTTGATGAAATATTTTTACTGTTGTTGTCGGTGGGTTTCTGACAGGGCAATTGCTGCTGCCACCGAAGCATTGTAGCTAGCTGCAGCAGATACTTGTGGAATGCCAATTAACTCATCACAAGCTCGCTCCGTTGCCGCTCTCAAACCCTTATCTTCTGCACCAATCACCCAAACGACTTTAGCTGGTAATTTTTGCTTGAAAAGTGGGGATTTTCCCTTGTGAGAAAGGCCTAAAACCCAAAAATTGAGTTTCTTTAAGTCTTCGAGAATATTTGAAAAATTGGTTACTTCCAGCACGGGAACATGCTCGGCCCCCCCACAAGCCACTTTGTGAACTGTGGCTGTCAAACCAACAGCTCTATCTTGCGGGATGAGGATCGCGTCCACGGACATCAACCATGAAGTTCTGATGATAGCCCCTAAGTTGTGGGGATCTTCAATGCCATCCAAAACCAAAATCTTAGAAGTTTCTTTTTGCGGCAAAGAGTTCCAATTCAATTCAGGCTGCCAAGTGCTGAAAAGTGCAGCACCTTGATGGGACTGAGAAAGCTTATGAAGAAGTGGCTCAGGCTTCACTTCAATTTTTACTTTTTGACTGCGAAAGAGCTCTTCGAGCTCTCTAAGTTCTGTGGAGGATTCCCAACCTTGCTTGAGCCACGCTTGCACAAGGCCTTTCGGATTAACCTGGAGAGCTTCACGAATGGCATGAGTTCCCACGATCGGGCGCCAAGATTTGGGAAACAAAGGCCCACTGGATTCGCGCACAGGCCGATCCTGCGATGAGTGAATCTTCTCGGAGGATCTGAGAGGTGGATTCTGGGAATTTTTTTTTGTAAATACTTTTTGCATCTTCGGCTTTGAGAAGCGATTTTTCATTTCGACTGGCTCTTCTTTTCGTAGATGGCGTGCAGATAATCTACCGCCGCCTCTCGTGGATGCTTGGCATTCAGGATGGGCCGTCCAACCACGAGAGCAGAGGCACCTTTGCCTATAGCTTCGTGAGGGGTCAAGACTCTTTTTTGATCATCCAAATTTTCCAAACTAAAGCGAATCCCCGGCGTCAGCAAATAGAGCCCAAGAGGCTTCAAGAGTTCAATCTCTTCGGGCGAACACACAACCGAAGACAGGCCCCCTGTCCGAGCCATTTGCGCCAACGAAAACACATGATCAGGAAGCGGTTGTGACTTTAAGTTTTGAGGCAAGGACGCTTGCCCCCAGCTGGTGAGAATAGTGACAGCTAAGATTCGAAAGGGTCGAATTTTATTGAGATCTTTTTCCAGGTTGGAAAGCTCTGAAAGAGCTTCATAAGAAGACAAAGCATGCACGGTCACGAGAGAAGCTCCAAGGTCGAAACTTGTGCGAATCGCACTGATCATTGTGGAGGGAATATCAAAGAATTTACAGTCGATGAAAAGTGGTGCAAGCCTTGCGATTTGTGGAGCGAGCAGTGAGTCCTTCAACAGAAGCCGGGGCCCCAGCTTAAATCCACCCACAATATCTGAAAGGTCATGCGCGAGGCGCAAAGCTTGCCCTGGCTCATCCACGTCGAGAGCCACGCAGAGGGGATTCCTGAGAGGCTGAGCACGCAGATTGATCTCAAGATCAATCATGCAAACCCTTGTCTTAGCTTCTGTAGCACAGAAATCACTTGCGCTGAGAGCTGTTCGGCTTTCACTTTGTGAACTGCTTTTCCCCGTCTTTCGACGACTTCAAGTTCATTATTGTCTAGGCCTTTTTTGCCGAGGACCACGCGAACTGGAAAACCAAGAAGATCCGCATCTTTGAACTTCACACCCGGTCTTTCTTCCCGATCGTCCACGAACATCTCGTAACACTGAGCTTTGAGCTGCGCCCCGAGCTGCTGAATCAATTCAAGAGCTCGTCTATCGCCTGTGTCGAGCAGACACACGTGAACATCAAAAGGAGCAATCGGCGCTGGCCAAACAATTCCGTCAGCATCGTGATTCTGCTCGATACAAGCTTGAATCGTGCGAGACACGCCAATTCCATAACAGCCCATTTCAATCGGTGTGAGCTGACCTTCTTTTGTCAGGTATTGAGCATTCATTTTCTGAGAATACTTTGTTCCTAGGTAAAATACATGACCAACTTCAATACCTCGGAATGATTTCAGTCGGCCATTGGATTCAGGGCACTTATCACCAGCGCGAGCCATTCTGAGATCCGCAATCTTTGTCGCTTGGAAATCACGACCCATGTTCACATTTTTCAAATGGAATCCGTCTTCGTTAGCTCCACAAATGAAATTCTTCAGCGAAGCCACTCCGTGATCGACATAGACTGGAATTTTCAAACCCACAGGTCCACAGCTTCCTGGTGAAGCTCCGGAGACTTCGCGCACTTCCTCTTCGGTGAGCATGAGGGGGGGATTAACCATACCCAAAAGATTTTTGAGCTTTACCGGATTCACTTCATCCGATCCACGGAGCAAGACTGCGAAAGCTTTAAGAGATTTATCCTTAGAATCTAAGCCCTCGTTCGCCGAGAAGAAGAGCGTCTTTACAAGTTCTTTCTCTGAAATAGAGAATTTTTTCGAAAGATCGGTAATTGTTTTAAGACCAGGTGTTGCAAACTTTTCGACGGGCTGAGCTTGGACATTGAGCTGAGCCGGAGGTTCAGGGTCAATAGCAGGGCAAATCTCGATATTCGCAGCAAAATCTGTCTGATCAGACACCAGCAAATGGTCCTCGCCGGCTTCGGCGAGCAGCTGAAACTCATGTGTCTGTGACCCACCGATATTCCCTGCATCGGCTTTGACGATTCGGAAATCAACACCCAGACGAGTAAAAATATTTTTATAGGCCTGATACATGGACTCGTAAGCTTTGAGCGCACCTGCTTGATCGACATCAAAAGAATAAGCATCTTTCATTATAAATTCACGACCACGCATCAACCCAAAACGAGGGCGGACTTCATCGCGGTACTTGGTTTGGATTTGATAGAGATTCTTAGGAAGATCCCGATAAGATTTGATGTCACTCCGAGCATAATCGGTGATCACTTCTTCATGGGTCGCACCCAAGCAGAACCAATGATCATTGCGGTTCTTAAACTTGAGAAGACCTGCCCCCATTTCAGACCAACGGTTTGTTTCCTCCCAAAGCTCGCGAGGTTGAACCATGGGCATCAAAACTTCAGTGCAACCTCGAGAGTCGAGTTCTTCACGAATGATATTTTCAAACTTGCGAAGGGCTCGAAGAGCTAGATTTCCATAAGTGTAAAGACCGGGTCCAATTTTTTTAACCAGACCTGCTCGAACCAAGAGCTTGTGTGAAGGTATCTCTGCATCTGAAGGTGCTTCTTTGAGAGTGTAAAGATGAGTCTGTGACCATTTCATATTTCTTCATTTCCTTTTTGAACTTCGATCCCAAAAGATTTGATTTTGCGGTGAAGGTAAGATCGCTCCAAACCAATTTCTTCTGCTGTACGGGAGATATTGCCATTGTTCTCCTGAATCTTTTTTACTAAATACTCTTTTTCAAAACGAGCTCTGGCCTCGCGGAAAGTGGGTAAATCTTCGATATTGCCAGTCGTTTCATTCACTGACAGTCCCGCAAATTTCAAATCATGAATATCCACAAAATCAGAGGGTGTCAGGATGTAAACTCTTTCGATGAAATTTCTGAGTTCGCGCACATTGCCGGGCCATGTATGATTCATCATTAATTGAATGGCTTGATCAGAGAACACTTTGCGGTAGGTTCCTGATTCTTTGGCAGCTTGATCACCAAAATGATTGATCAGCGCAGGAATGTCTTCTGCGTGCTCTCGGAGAGATGGCACTTTGAATGATTGAGTCGAGATCGCTCGGAACAGGGTCCCACTAAACTTTCCACTCTGAACGAGCTGCTCTAACTCAGATTCGCTCGCGCCGATGAATCTGACATCAATGGAAATCCCCTCTTTTCCACCTATGCGCTGGAACTTTTTCTCGATAAGAGTTTTGGCAAGCTTTTCCTGAATCAGAGGGCTTAATCGGGCGAGATCTTCGACGAAGAGGGTTCCTTCATTCGCAGCTTCGAGCTTCCCCTTCTGAGTACGGTCCATGCCTGGCAGAGCCCCTTTCTCAATTCCAAAAAGCTCCATTTCAACGAGATCTTCAGGAACAAAAGCCACATTCATCTCAACAAAAGATCGACTGGCTCGAGGACTTAAATAATGAATGTTTTGAGCCACTAGTTCTTTCCCCACCCCATTTTCACCGGTGAGAAGAAGATTTGAAGGCGTCGGGGCCACTCGAGCGATCATTTGTTTAAGAGCGATAATTTTTGGAGCTTCACCCACAAGAGCAATAGATCTTCGAAGTTTGTTGAGAAGAGCTGTTTTTTCTTCTTTTTGGGCTTGGTACTGCAAAATATTTGAAATCACGATGGAGATCTTATCCATCGAGAGCGGTTTTTCGATAAAATCCCAGGCTCCGAGTTTTGTCGCACGAACCGCAGTTTCGATCGTACCATGGCCAGAGATCATGACAAATTCCATCTGCGGAAACAAACCACGTGCTTTCGTGAGAACTTCGATCCCGTCAAGGCTGCCTGGCATCCAAATGTCGAGAAAGACGATCTCAGGACTATAGCTCTGCATGGCTTTCAGGCCGGACTCCCCGTCTTGAGCTGTTTGCACTTCGTGTCTATCATCTTTGAGGGTGGCAGAGAGAACTTCGCGAATAGGAAGCTCGTCATCCACAATAAGAATTTTTGCCATTGGAATTGCCTCTCTTTAAAGACACGATCTTAGGGGAAATTCAGGGGAAAGACTAGAACTGACTGAGTTGCACAACTAGCTTGTCCAGCCACCCACTTCGTTCACTGGAAGCTCAATCAGCATTTTTGTACCGTGGGGTTCATTGGCCAAGGCGCGAATAAATCCAGAATGGTCCTCGATGATTCTTTTCACAATGGCAAGCCCCAGCCCTGTTCCCCCCTCTTTGGTGGAGTAATAAGGTTCAAATACGCGGCTGCGCTGCTGTGGCGGAATTCCACCACCCGTATCTGATACGGTGAGTCTAAGAATTTTCAAATCACTATCGTAGCGAGTTGCCAACTGAACTCGTTTTAGATTTTCGGGACCCGCACTTTGAACGGCAGAGACCGCGTTGTCGATGAGATTTACGAGCACTCGTTTTATCTGATCAGGGTCAAACTTGAACTCCGGCGTGAGTCCATCGTGTTCGAACTCGAATTGAATTTGCGGATGAGAAACTCGAAACAAACTCAAAGATTCTTCAATCGCGGCTTTGATAGACCCCACCACAGGACGCGCCTGAGGCAACCTTGCAAAATTACTAAATTCATTCACCAAGTTTTTTAAGTCTTCGGTTTGGCGAATAATCATGGTCGTGCACTCTTGAAAGGCAGGATCCGTGACTGAACCGCCAAATTTTCGCTGGAGTCTTTCAGCTGAGAGCTTTATGGGAGTGAGCGGGTTCTTGATTTCATGGGCAATTCGACGAGCCACTTCCGTCCAAGCGGCAGCGCGCTGAGCACTTACAATAGGAGTCATGTCATCAAAGACCAAAACTTTTCCTAAATCACTGCCCTTTTCATCTTTGAGTATAGAAAGAGTCATTAAAAGTGGGACAGCCTCTCCTTGGACATTGAGCTTTAGCTCCTTCTGAATGCTTTCCACTTTATGCTCTTGCATGGTTTTGAGCAACTCAGAGAAAGTTCTCAAATATTCGAGCGTAAGAAGCTCACGGACACTCTTGCCAAGGTACTTTTCAGATTCAATTTTTAAAAGGTCAGAAGCTCGGCGATTGATGGTTGTGACGACCCCGTGGGGATCCACAGAAATCACGCCCGCGCTGACGTTCTTCAGAACGACTTCGATATAGCGAACGTGCTTATCGAGATCAGACAGAGTGCTTCGAAGATCACGATTGGCTTGCTGAACTTCAGATTCCGACTTCGAAAGATTCAATGTCATCTGATTGAAATTTTCAACTAGTGAGGCAATTTCTTCACTCCCGCTAGGGACCTGCAGAGTTGTATAATCCCCCGAAGCAATTCGCTTGGTAGCGCGGCCTAGGGACACGAGCGGAACTGCAAGCTGCTTCGCTAAGTGAATGCCAAACCAAGTTGCCGCCAATAAAATCACCAAAGTCATCAAAAACAGAATCGTTAAGTAAATGGATTTTAGCGGATACTCTAGCGGATTAATGTCTCGGAACTCATCATAGGCTGAACTGATATCGTTCATTTTTGAAATCAAAGACAAAGGCACAAAACTTGAGACCACCACAGCGCCTTTCCCCGCGCCTGAAGGAACGATCACTCGAACAAGGTTTCCTTCACCAAATTGATGAATCGTGGAAGAATCCACTTGAGATTTGACCCCTTTTTGCAAGAACTCCAAAGACGCAGGAGGAATGACAGGGATCGTTTCATCATCAGAAATCACAAGAACTCTTTCATCAAACAGAGAAGGATAATACTCAACGGCATCCAGGGCATAAAGATATCGGAGCTGCTTCATTTTAGATTCGACCCGACCTGCTGGTACACCCTTGAGCTCGCTCGCTATTTGGTGAGCAAAATGGTAATTCCGTTTCTTAGCGTTGAAATAATAAGCATTCGTGACTTCCAGGGAACTTTTAAGGACCCCAGCCATTTTTACAGAAAACCACTTTTCAAAACTGGAATTGATATAGAAGACAGAAGTTACAAAGAGCAAAATTGTCGGAATTGACGAAAAGGCCACAAAGGCCACGATCAATTTTGCTTTAAGCGATGATCCAAAGACCTTCCCCTTTCTTTCCACAAAAACTTTGACCAAATTTCGGAAAATCAGAAAGAGCAGAAGTAGCAAAAGAACAATATTGAAGTTAACGAGTCCGAAGAAAAAAATCGAGTGAACAAAGGGCAAAGTTTGCGAAACGTTGAACAAGCGAATTTCAAACCAAGTGAGCAAAAGAAAAACAAGGGCGATCCCTGCGATCGCAATGATTTCTCTTTTACGCTTTTTGTTTTCAAAGACCTGAACCTTTGAATCTAGGCTGTTCTGTTTGTCCTCGTTTGACATTCAGCCTATTTTTTCTTTTTTTTCTTACTTTGGGAAGCTTTCATATCAGAAATCAGCCCGAGCATTTCAAGAGCCACTTGCGCTGCTTCTTCACCTTTGTTGCCTTGGGAACCCCCGGCTCGGTCCAAGGCTTGGTCTTCATTTTCTGTCGTAATAACGCCGAAACCGATAGGACGGCCATACTCGAGCATCAGAGCGGTGACCCCGCGCTCAACAGAATTGCAAACTAGGTCATAGTGAGAAGTGTCCCCACGGATCACACAGCCCAACGCAACTACAGCTTCACAACCCATATCAAACAAAGTCTTTGCAGCCAGAGGAATTTCAACAGCCCCGGGAACTTTCACGGCGTGAATATCAAGTCCGCCCACTTCTTCAAGATAGCTGATAGCCCCTTCTTCAAGCTTGTCGGTGATCTCGCTATTGAATCGTGAAGTGACCACTCCGATTTTGAGTGCTTTCGGCATTTTTACCTTCCTCGCTGAATGGGACCACTTCCTCAATGGTCAGATTAAACCCTTTAAGGCCAATTTTTTTATCCAGTTTATTCGACAAGAGACGGATTCTCTCCACACCCAACTGTCTTAAAATCTGAGCCCCAATACCATAATCCCGCGGATCCATGGCCCATGCTGGGCGCTCTTCCTGGATGGCTTTGATCTCAGCTGTCCACGGGAAACTCTGCTGTCCTCGGATGATGACGACTATCCCACAGCCTTCTCGTTCAATTTTTCTCAAGGCCATTTGTAAATTTTGAGTTCCTGTTTCTAAAAACTGAAAGACGTCTTTTGTGGGATTTTCCTGATGAACCCGAACCAATGTGGGCTTTTCGGTAGAAAGCTCTCCGTATTGCAAAACTAAATGCTCGGTTTGATCAATTTTTGATCGGAAGACACGAGTTTTGAATCCACCGTACTGTTCCGGAAGCTCTTGCTGAAGAACTTCTTCCACCAGATTTTCTCGCGAGATTCGGTATTCGATCAGATCGACGATCGTACCGATTTTAATCTGATGCTTCTGTGCAAACTTAATGAGATCTGGGACTCGAGCCATGGTCCCATCAGGATTCATGATTTCACAAATGACAGCTGCTGGATGACATCCTGCCAATCGAGCCAAGTCTACGCTTCCCTCAGTATGGCCTGCGCGCTTCAAGACGCCCCCATGCTGAGCTCGAATCGGAAAAATGTGCCCAGGCATGCGAATATCTGAAGGCTTAGCTTCGGGGTTGGCAGCAACCCTGACCGTGTGAGCACGATCCTTTGCGGAAATTCCTGTGGAAACTCCCCAGGAAGCTTCAATGCTCACGGTGAAAGCCGTTTTGTTCGGTGAGAAATTCTGATCATCTCTGACCATCATCGGCAGTTGAAGCCGATCAATTTGTTGAGCTGACAATGACAAGCAAATCAGCCCGCGAGCCTCGGTGGCCATAAAATTGATGAGTTCAGGAGTCACAGCATCAGCAGCAAGGACTAAGTCCCCTTCATTTTCACGATCTTCATCATCGACGAGAATCACCATTTTGCCTGCGCGAATATCTTCGATCAATTCCTGCGCTGAGTTCATTTTAGATTCACTCATTTGAGACCTCTCAATTCGATCGCATGCTGAACAGCTTTGGCCATGTAATCAGGTTCTAAGTTCAGAGCACTTCCTAACGGAAGTGCTGCGAGATTTGTTCTTTTGATAGTTTCAGGAATCAGGCAAACACTGAAAGAGGAATCGTCAACTTCGTTCACCGTGAGACTGACCCCATGAAGTCCGATGCTGCCTTTTTTCCACACATATTTCCGAAGCTCTTGCGGAAGGCTTACTTTTAGAATCCAGCTTTCACCCAAAGCTTCGCTTTGCAAGATTTTTCCCTGTCCTTCGACGTGACCGCTCACGATATGGCCATGAATGCGATCTCCAAAGCGAAGACTTCTTTCAAGATTGAGTGGGCTTCCGACCAGAGCCGCAGCTTGACGGTCGATAAGACCGAGCACTTTCAATGTTTCCGGAGCGAGCGCAAAAACGATCTCAGAATCACTGAGTGATTCCACCGTTAAGCAAACACCATTCGTTGAAACGGAGTCCCCGACTCTAAGATCGTCAAATGCCGATGGCCGTGCCACCCAAATCCGAATGACCTGATCGTGAGCCTGGGCTCTTTGGATTTTCGAGACAGCTTCGACGATACCTGAAAACATCACTTGATCCCTTCAAATAACATGGGGGACGTTTTAGCCCCCCATAAATTTAAATTCAAGTGATCTCGTCGAATTATCTCACTCTTTGAACCTTCTGTGCTCCCGAGACTTTCTGGGTGGGTGGTAGTTGTACAAGTTTTCGTACATACACTCGTGCCCCGGGTAAAATCTTCGTGGCTGTCTGCTCGATTATACGAGCCTGCGAGAAGGTGTTACCCACAATTTCCACCTGCGCCACAGCAATCGGTTCTGCTGTGGCTCTCATCGATCCCATGAGCGTGGAATCACAAACGAGCCCCGCCCAGTCATACCACACATTATAGACTTCAAGGATATCCCCAGTTTTCAGGCCGGCATCAGAAGAGTTGCCAGCATTAATCAGTATTGCTTTATCGCAGTTCTTAAGGACCATGGCATACCAAGGCTCTGCTTCATCGAACTGGGTTTTGAGATCCGAGATTCCGTTTTGCATAGCTTTTGAGACCACTTCTGCTAGATCTGACTGATAGTAATAGCGGGGCCCCAATCCAATCGAGCCCAGATTGAATCCTGCGCGAATATTCATTTCAAACTGATTTGCACGCGTGGTGGTCGCTGCGATATTGTGGCCTGGAATCAAAGGATCATCTGCTTTCAGAGACATCGTCAGTCGTGCTTTCTTCACGTCGAAAGAAGACGACAAACCACCAAAGTCCGGAAGGGAAATAGAGAGTCCTCCACCACTGATCAGTTGAAAATTAACGATTTCCCCATTGATGATCGCCTGAGGCATATGAATCATACATGCTGCATTTTGGGACATCACAAAGGGAGCATAGCCGTCTACATCTTCACACTGACTAAATGCCCTCCTCTCAGCATCCGTCATCTGACTTGGATCCAAAGGAGTTCCTGGACGCATGGTTGAAGTGGAGAACGATTGAGTTTTGCGAAGCACATCATACATCTGAGCGTTCGCGGCGAACTTGAAATCAAAGCGACCACCGTTCGGGAGCGGCATTGCGGGAGCATCGACCATCCCCATTTGAACACGCCGACGAAGCTCGCGCTTTTGCTCAGCCTCTTCACAACCTTCGTTACCCATCATGAGTAAAGCTAAACCACACAAAAGTGAAGAACGGATCAGCTTGTTGTTCATAACTTACTCCCTTGCTTGAGGACTCGACTCGATGTTGGTCCTGAATCCTTTTCGGTCTGTCTGGATCTGAGTATAGTCTAGTTTTATTTTTGAGGACCAAGACGCTGGGAAGATCGTGATTTCTTTATAAGATTCACCTTTTTGTCTCTGTTCAAAACAACCTAACTGCTTGAAAACTGTGAAATCCCAATCTAAAAGCTGAATCAAGATTTTTTTGCTCTGACAAAAAGTTCACCTCTCTGAAGAACAATCTTTCATAAAAGAAGCGCGGTGTTTGAAAAATTGAAGAAATACCGACCACTTGATGATCACAGGGAAAATGTAACGACTGCACGACGGAATCTTACATCATCGTCAACTGAATTGAAAAATTGAACTGCGCGAAGCCGAGCTTCTTACCTGCAATAAAAACTGATCTTTCCATCTTTCAGATCAATCCTCAAATGATCCCCAGCTTTGAGACGACCTGCGATCATGTCTTTCGCGATCGGGTTCATGAGCTCTGTCTGAATCACTCTTTTTAAGGGCCTTGCTCCATACACAGGATCAAAACCGCGAGCTGCTAAAAATGTCAGCGCTTCCTCAGAAAGCTCAAATCCAATCTTCTTAGCTTTGAGTCTTTCCAGCAAAGCATTAACTTGAACTTTCACGATGCCGGCGATCTCAGTTTTGCTGAGGCGGTGGAAGATCACGGTCTCATCGACGCGATTCAAGAACTCAGGTCGGAATTGCTTCTTCAAAGCTTCTTTAATCGCTGTTTCTCGTTGAAGTTCAGACATCGCTGTATCCATAATCGCCGACGAGCCTAAATTTGAAGTCATTATGATCACCGTATTTTTAAAGTCCACAGTGCGTCCCTGACCATCGGTTAAACGGCCATCATCAAACACTTGTAGCAGCACATTGAACACATCACTGTGTGCTTTTTCAACTTCGTCGAGGAGCACAACCGAATAAGGTTTACGCCGGACAGATTCTGTCAGTTGTCCTCCCTCTTCGAAACCTACATATCCTGGAGGCGCGCCAATCAAACGAGACACAGAATGCTTTTCCATGTACTCACTCATATCGATGCGAACCACGGCTTGCTCATCATCAAAAAGAAACTCTGCAAGAGCTTTGACAGTCTCGGTCTTTCCCACACCTGTAGGGCCTAAGAAAAGAAAAGTTCCGATCGGGCGATTGGGATCTGAGATCTCTGCGCGGGCTCTGCGAATGGCATCAGCCACGACGGTGAGCGCATGATCTTGACCGATCACGCGCTCGCTGAGCTTAGACTCCATCTGTAAAAGCTTGTGAGATTCAGACTGCAACATTTTTGAAACAGGAATTCCCGTCCACCGGGCAACCACTTCGGCAATGTCTTCTGGGCCGACTTCTTCTTTGAGCATTCTTTTTTCATTGGCGGTTGGCCCTTGAGCTTTTACCAAAAGATCTGTTAATTGTTTTTCTGTCTGAGGAAGTTTTCCATACTTGAGTTCTGCAGCTCGCCCTAAATCTCCAGATCTTTCAGCTTTCGCCATTTCGTTTTTAAGAACTTCTATTTGTTCTTTGAGGGCTTTGATTTTATCAATGCCCCCGCGCTCAAACTCCCACTGCTCTCGGAGCTGCTGGTTCTTTGCAGAGAGTTCTGTAATTTCTTTTTCAAGTTGGATAAGACGATCTTTGGAAGAATCGTCCTTTTCTTTTTTCATCGCTTCTTTTTCAACTCGAAGTTGCATGAGCTTTCTTTCTAGCTCATCAATCTCCTCTGGCACCGATTTGATCTCGATACTCATTTTGCTAGCTGCTTCATCAATCAAATCGATCGCCTTATCTGGCAAAAAGCGCGAGGTGATATAACGATGAGAGAGCTTCACCGCAGAAATCAAAGCACTATCTGTAATACGAACTCCGTGGTGAACTTCGTACTTTTCCTTCAAACCACGTAAAATAGTGATGGCGTCTTCAACGCTCGGCTCGTCCACGAGGACTGTTTGAAATCTGCGCTCAAGAGCCGCATCTTTTTCAATATACTTTCGATACTCGTCCAATGTCGTAGCACCAATACAGCGAAGTTCTCCCCGCGCGAGAGCCGGCTTTAACAACTGTCCTGCGTCCATGGCCCCGTCTGTTTTGCCTGCTCCGACCAAAGTGTGCATTTCATCGATAAAGAGAATAATCTGACCATCACTGGAGGTGACTTCTTTAATGACTGCTTTGAGTCGATCTTCAAACTCACCTCGGTATTTGGCACCGGCAACCAGAGCTCCCAGGTCTAGAGCCATCAGTTTCTTGCCGATCAAATTTTCAGGCACATCTTGTTTCAAAATGCGCAGGGCAAGGCCCTCGGCAATTGCTGTTTTACCAACCCCTGGTTCACCAATAAGCACAGGATTGTTCTTGGTCCGGCGAGAAAGGACCTGGATCACGCGACGAATTTCTTCATCTCGACCAACCACTGGATCCAACTTCCCCTCAGCAGCAAGAGCCGTGAGATCTCGAGCGTATTTTGTGAGAACTTCGTACTTATTCTCAGGATCATCGTCGGTGACTTTCTGACTGCCGCGGATTTCTTGGAGAGTTTTTCTAAAGGTGTCTGCATCAACTTTGGATTTTTTAAAAGTTGTGTTGAGGTCACTATCATTGAGCAGAAGAGCCGACAGAAAGAAATGCTCTGTTGAAATATAAGCATCACCCATTTGAAGGGCCTGTTTCTCAGCTCCTTGGAATAGTTTGATCAGACGAGGGCTGGCATGAGGTTTTTGAGGGGATCCAGTGACTTGAGGAAGCTTCTGCAGAGCCGCTTCAAGGACTGACGAAAAATCTGAAACCTGAATCTGCGACTTCTCGAGGACCCGCGGCACGACTCCCCCTGGTTGATCTATCAGGGCTTTAAGTAAGTGCTCAGGCTCAACAGAGGGGTTTGACATTTTTTCAGCGAACTGGGCTGCTGTCTGCATAGCCTCTTGGCTTTTTCGTGTCATCTTTTCCATGTCACTCATACTTAGCTCCTTTGACTTCTTAATGATGTGCCTCTATTTACTTTTGTCAATGCAGCCCACAAAAAAGACCAAGACACCAAAACGTCTCTCTACATCGATTAAAATGGATCCTATCCATCCCAGTGACTTTTTTCGTTTCTCGATGCCCACTTCTTGCGAGGACTGCACCCACTTTGATTCATCAAAAATTCAGTGCACTCTCGGCTACGACTGCCAGTGGCACTTGAAAGCTTATCAAGAGAAGTGCTACGAACTGACGGGCAAAATGGCGCTGTGTCGGTTTCTTGAAATCGATTAATGTCAGAAAACGAACTCGACGAAACTCGAGAGGTCGCGTGAAAATCGAGAATTTTCACTCTGTAAGTCGAGCGTTTTAGTGAATGTTAACTCCTCCTTAAGTCCAATTCGATTCACCAGGATTAATTTCCGGTCAAGAGTCCTGTCAACTTTGAGACAAGCCTGACGATCAGTCTTGCGTCATGGGAATCCATCCTGTGATAGCAACAGAAGGTTGAAGGAACAACCGGGGAAGAAGACCCCACTTTTCGAAAGGAGGATTCAAGGATGAAAATTCAGCCGTAGCGAGGAGACAGGCTCCCTCACATCGTGGTTGACGATTTTCAACCAGGCTCGGATGCCGATCTCGAACAAGCCATGGTGGCGAGTTCGAAAAAACAAAAAACACGGAGGTAGGAAATGAAAAACAAATTTAAAAGCAAATTTTAACGGAGGATACGAAAATGGGAATGAGAGTAACAACAAATATATCAGCTATCAATGCTCAGAGAAATCTGGTTGGTAGCCAGAGACAAATTAACAAATCGATGGCTCAGTTAGCGAGCGGGTCCCGCATCAACATCGCTGCTGACGACGCCGCAGGACTTGCGATTTCAGAAAGATTAAAAGCTGGAATCCGATCAGCAAGACAAGCTAACCGAAATGCGAATGACGGTATCTCGATGGTTCAAACGGCCGAGGGCGGATTGAATGAGATCGGAAACATCATCACTCGTATGAGAGAACTGGGAATCCAGGCTTCTTCGGACACTGTCGGCGAAACCGAGCGAAGTTTTATCAACGAAGAGATCATGCAGCTCAAAGAAGAAGTTCAGCGTATTGCTTCTGTGACAACATGGGGCACAACAAAGCTGTTGGATGGATCAACTCCTCAGTTTGACTTCCAAGTCGGCATCTACAATAACCCCGAAGAGGATCGCATCACTTTTGATGCTGCAAGAAACAACGCTTCTTTAGATAATCTGGGCCTTGCAGGGCTTGATTACAGCTCTAAAGAAGGGGCTCAACAAGCGCTGTCAATGCTCGATGACGCCCAAACGAACGTGAATGGCATGCGCGCAAATTTAGGAGCTCTTCAAAATCGACTGACTTCGACGGTTGATAACTTGGGCATCATGGAAGAAAATATGTCAGCATCTAATTCTCGAATCAGAGATACTGATGTTGCTCAAGCTTCTTCTGAAATGACTCGAAACAACATCTTGCTCCAGGCGGGAACTTCTACCCTGGCTCAAGCCAACTCAGTGAATCAGTTAGCTCTCAAGCTGATTGGTTAGGTTGATTAGGATTTGATCATTCGTCTTTAAAAATCCCGAGGCTCCCCCTCGGGATTTTTCTTTTAGTGATCATTTGGTTTTCACCCCCGACCATGGTCGAGCTTATTCCCCTTAAGAGTGTCGATTTTTTTATCAATAATTTCAATAAGTTAACTTAAGTCCTGAGACTTTAGTCCGATAAGTGAAATCACGGAGGTGTGCTATGAAAGCCATCCAAATGTTAGGCATCGGTGCCCTTGCTGCTTCACTAGCTGCTTGTGCCCCGCAGATGGAAGCTGGCGATTCATCGATTGGCAATGGGGCCTTAGAGACGCCAAGCCCAAATAATCCCCCAACACCCGGATGGGAAAAAGTGGAGTTCAATGGTGTTGCAAACGGCGGCACTAACAAGGGCTCTTTGGTGGTCTACATTGATCGAGCCAACCAAGCTTTGGTCTTAGTGACTCCTATTCCAGTGCTCATGCCAATCCTGGCTCCGATTGAATTTCCTGAGATGCCGGGAGCGAAGATCTTTTCTTTCACAAATCCCGATGGATCACAGTCCCTGGCAGCTTCGATTCCTTTAACCTATATCGTAAAGGGTGGTCAGTTTGGCTCAGGCCAACGCCTTCCCAACGGGGACCCTCTCCCCTATGTTCCCGCGGGAGAATTGCCCGGTTTTTCAGTGCAATTTCCAGCAAAGCGAGATTACCGGATTCATCTTTACGTTGGCGTGAACGTTGCTGCGGTGTTTACCGAACTTCCTGATGTCGGAATTCCGCCTGAACTCTGCATATTCGGATGCATCTGGCCAGTCACCAATCAGGCAAAAACCAAAACCGTGGGAGCTATCGGGGTCGTCCTCGAGAAAAACAACTTTCCCGGTGGAATCTACCTCGCAGCCCAGTTGCCACCTGAATTAGCACGGGTCATTGACGAACTGATTCGCTGGTAATCCTTTACTCACCCCCGAATTGTCTGTAGGCTTAGGAGGTCTATAACACCATTCGGGGGTTTGTTTTATGGCGAAGAAAAAAGCAAAAAAGCCTGCAAAGAAAGCAGCGAAAAAATCAGTAAAAAAACCTGCTAAAAAAGCGACAGCTAAAAAAGCAGCGAAAAAACCTGCTAGAAAAGCAGGAAAAAAAGCGGCGCCTAAAAAAGCCGTCAAAAAAGCAACAGCAAAAAAATCCGCTCCTAAAAAGGTCGCGAAGAAATCTTCGGCAAAGGCAATTGTTAAGAAAGTAGCTCCTGCAGCTGCAATTGCTCCTGCTGTTGTTGATCATGAGCCTTTGATGGATGAGCTCGATGAATTTGGCGACGACATGGGGGCCGTTGAAGAAATGGACGCCGACGAAGAACCGACAGAATCAGAAAATGATGGCTGGGAAGAATCTGACGAACAAGAGGACGCTCCTTTTGAAAAAATAGACGATGACGACGACACCGAAGAAGAAGAGGAAGAGGGCGGCGATGATGAAGGTTATTTCTAGTCTTTGATGGTTCAAATCGTTTAAAAAAAGGCTGCCACTGAGCAGCCTTTTTTATTTGAAGTTATCTGCTTTACTTGAAGTTCTGTTGATCAAACCATTTTCTGACATCTTGAAGATTTGAAATAGAGTCTTCTTTTGAACCTGGATTTTGCTTGGGGTAGCGAAGTTGGAATTTTTCAACCTGAGGATAGCTTAATTGGCTCAAAATATAATCAGACCCCTCCGTTTCAAAGCCTTCAAAGATCAATTCGCGGTAAACCGGAAGGTTCTCTTTCCAGATTTCGTAGGCATTTTTATATATGCAAAACAGCTCGAATGTTTTTTCATGAATCCGCACTGAGTTTCTATCAAATTGCAGACCCTTCGGTGAATAGAATTTCAATGTCTCATGGGACAGTAAGAAGGAAAGGCAATTTTCCCAAACATTTTGTCTTTGCAAAAAAATAAACTGCACATCCGGAGAAATAAACTTCATCAATTCTAGAGGAGCGGTTCCAGCGAAATTCTTAGTTGAAATAGGAAACTGAGAATGCAAAAGCTACTGAATTCTATTGCCCAATTCTTTCCCTTGGGCGAAGGGTTGACTCCGAATTTTCTTGAGATCCTCCGGCTCATTTCCAGTACCTAGCCAACTCACGAGATCTTGAGGACCTCGCCTGACAAAGCCAAACATGTTGTTAACGAGCTCATGAACACAATAGGCATCAGGATAAACAGCCTTGTGACTTGCATGAATCAAATCAATGATTGGAGTTGAACCAGAGCGTGGAATAGAAAACAGGACAATCTTTTTATGCACACCACTCCTTCAAAAGAAAACGGCGCTTATTGAGATATTCAACAAGCGCCACCAAGAAAGAGCAACAGAGAATTACTTCATGGGTCGAGTATGAACTGCAAATTTCTCGAATTCACCATACTCATGAAGCTTATTGTAAAGAGTCTTGATTGTGATACCCAGAGCCTGAGCCGCTTGAGTTTTGTTTCCATCAAAATGAATCAGAGCTTTCAAAATGTATCTCTTCTCGAGTTCACCCAAAGTGATTGTTGGATCATACTCAGTAGTGTCATCCTTAACTTCAGGAGTTTTGATATTCTCTGGAATGTCAGAGAGCATGATGGTATGACCTTCACACAAAATCTGAAGGCGTTCGCACACATTCTGCAACTCTCGGATATTACCTGGCCAATCGTAGTTAGTCATGGCTGACATTGCTTCAGAATCCATCTGACGACCGCGATTGAGGTACGCCTGATTTCCCAGCGACAAAAAGTGATTGACCAACGCCGGGATATCTTCTTTTCTTCGACGAAGTGGTGGAACTTGCGCCACGATCGTGTTGATACGGTAATAGAGATCCTCTCGAAAATTTCCGATTTGCACTTCTTTTTCAAGATCTCTGTTTGTTGCACAGATCAGACGGATATCTACTTTAATAGGGTCTTTTCCACCGACGCGATAGATTTCGCCTTCTTGGATAAAACGCAAAAGTTTAGCTTGGATCGCTTGCGACAATTCGCCGATTTCATCGAGGAACAAAGTGCCACCATTGGCCGCCTCAGCAAGACCAATTTTCTTTTGGTAAGCACCCGTGAATGAGCCTTTCTCGTGACCAAAAAGTTCGCTTTCTAAAAGAGTTTCGCGGAGAGCTCCACAGTTGATTGCCACAAAAGGCTTGTTTCGCCGATTGTTTTTTTCATGAACTGCGTGAGCAATGAGTTCTTTACCAGTTCCTGACTCACCAAGAATCAAGATATTTGCGGTCGATGCTGCGACTCGGTCGATCATTTTCATAAGCTGAGTCATCGCATCAGATTTGTAAACAATCGTGCGAGCCTCTACGATCTTTTGATTCGGCTGCTGCCAGACAACTTGTTTTGAAGACATAGATGTGGGCAGGATGGGGGCATTCACTTCATTCGACATACGTTCCACCTTTCAGGACTGTTTGTGCAAAACTAAAGTCAAGTCACCGAGACCAAACATCCCCGAGCAACCCCCCATCGGCCTGCTTGAGTTGCCTGTCTCATATTGACACAACGCATTAGGTCTTCTTTTATATGTAAATCCTACTCAAAACGCAAGAAAATTTTTGCAAAGCGTTGGAAGATTTACATGAATAACAGATCAAAAATGTCCAAGTCCTCAACAATCCCACTCGCAGGAAGTATATTCAAGTATTTGAAATACATGGAGAATATTCAATCTGCCTCTGCTCAAACTCTGCGCGCCTATCAGTCAGATTTAGAACAAGCTTACGGATCCGAGAAAAGGCTACAAATCAGCGAAGCTGAGCTCCTAGGGATCTCAAGAAAGGCACTCCTGAGGTGGGGCCAGCTAGCCCCAGCAACAAGAAATCGCAAGGCAGCTACCTTGAAATCATTTCTCAATTATCTACACCAAGAAAATTTACTACAGAGAAATCTCTCCGGACTTCTTCACCTTGCGAGAGTCCCAAGAAAACTGCCTCGGTATCTAAGTATCGATGAAGTATTTTCACTTTTCAGGTCTTTGAATGCCGACAAAAGAAGTTTAAAAAGGCAGCAAGAATTAGTTCTACTCCTGCTTCTGTACGGATGTGGCCTCAGAATCTCTGAAGCATGTTCACTCAAGTGGAACCAGCTGAAATGGGATCGTCGTCAAATTCACCTGCGCGGAAAAGGCAACAAAGAACGATTGGTGATTGTTCCCAAAACTTGCTTGGTAGCGCTCAAAGAACTGTACCAAATTGAGAACAGGCCCACTTATCTTTTTGGGGAACAACCCCTCAATACTCGCTCGGCTTATGAGTGGATTCGCCAGAGGGGCCTCGCAGCAAAGCTCAGCGCTCCCATCAGCCCACACTCTTTACGGCACTCGTTCGCAACCCATCTCTTGGTCAGTGGCGCAAATTTGAGAACTCTGCAAGAGCTCTTGGGGCACTCCTCGCTTCAGGCGACTGAAAAATATACCCATCTCGGTTTGGATCAGCTGACGAAAACGCTCGAGAAGAACCACCCCCTGGGCAACGATTTCAGGCCCCGCAAAAAGAGTGTCTCAAAAAGATAAGTTTTCAAGCCTGAGGGCCGAGGAGCCGAAGAGACTTTCTAAGGCTTGGAGTCTAAATCATGAAAAATTTTATCAGGGCTTTTTCAATGGCTTTCTTTTTTGCCAGCACAGTTTTTGCCCAAGAGATGGGCGGAGTTTTTATGGTGGTAAAAGGTGATGTGAAAATCACAAATGGTGCCAAAATTGAAACGGCCAAAGTGGGCTCTAAAGTCAAAGCAGGAGATACAGTCACTTCTGGTCCTGACTCTCGAGCGAAAATTGTGATGACAGATAAGAACGTACTCAACATTTCTCCCGATACTAAAATCACAATTGAGAAATACACGAATGATTCTCAGTCCAAAGAAGTTGAGCTGAATGTGCAGCAAGGTAAAGTCCGTGCGACCGTTGAGCAAAAGTACGATGGTGAAAAATCAAAGTTCAATATCAAAACGCCTTCGGCTGTTGCAGGGGTTCGCGGGACCGACTTCTTAACCACCTATGATCCACAGACTAGAGTGTCATCCGTGGTCACCTTTCACGGAACCGTGGCCGTGGGTATTCCTGATGCAGCCGGCAGGTTAGGACAAATCGTCCTCGTGCAGCCAGGACAAAAAACAGAAGCTAAGCCGGGCTTGCCACCAGAGCCACCGAAGTCAATTCCCCAAGAACAATTACAACAACTGAACATGGGTTCTCAAGCAAATGTCGGCGGAGAACAAGAAACAGTGCCAAGCCCTGCAGTCGCTGGTGATACCAAACCGGCATCCGAGAAGGATAAGAAGGATGCTCCTCGAGAACCTGCAAGCTTATCGACAGCTGGTGCCGCTGTAGGACTCCTCAGCGCTAGTGACCTTAGTCCTGAGGTCACAAAAGACGTTCAGATGATGCCAGACACAGTGGCTAGAAATCCTGCAACTTACTTAGCTCCGCCACCAGTTAATTTTACTCCGCCAAATAGTTTTGTGAACGACGCTATTCGTGGCACCAAAGTAAAAACCAATATCATCATCACACCTGGACCCTAGGTAAATTGCCGTTTCTTACTTCCTAAATTCTCACCTATAATTTCTTCTTGAAGTTGAATTTTTTAGAGGAGATGTTGTGACCACTTTTTTGTTCATCTTATCCCAGCTTAGTTTTGCTCAGATTCAGCCCTCAGTGGTAATCAAACCAAATGTTCCAGTCACTTTTGAGTACATCAGTCCTGCTTGGAACAAGGCTCCTTCTGAAATCGACTCAGGTTACATCGTAGTTCGTGACTCAAAAAACGGGAACTTAGTGAAAGCTGAACTTCGCGAATCTGAAGTGAACTCTGCTCTTTTTCAAGGAACCTTTGGGATTGGATTTTCGAACAGAGATTTTTCACCGGAAATCTATATTATCCCTAAAGAGTATTTTGATAAGCCTGATCAGCTGAAGATCCTCTTTGCTGAAAATAGGCTTTCCAGAAAGCCTATTTTTTTGAAGGCAGACTCAAGATCACAAAAGATCAGCATCTATGACACTTCCGACCAAGCATTTCTTGCGTTGGGTAAATGGAAGAGCTCCCAGAAAAGCAAAACTCAAATTGTAGATCCTTCAGTTCTTGAGGCGCAAAGAAAATTAGAAGTGCAAAAGGAGCTAGAACGCTTACAAAAAATGGAAGCAGAACAGGAAAAAGAACGGGCTCGCCTTGCCGAGCAAGAAGTTCAACGCCGAGCTCAACTGAAAGCCGCTGAAGAAAAATTAGCAGCTGAAGAAATCAAAAAAAGAAAAGTCGCAGCTCAAAAACTGGCGGAAGAGGGCCTCAAACATTACTCATCAGGCAATTTTCAAGAGGCCGAAGCCAAATTCAATCAAGCCGTCGAGTTAGATCCCTCTGAGCAGAGCTTTTACTACCAATACGGCGTGACTCTCTATCGAAACGAAAAGTTTAGTAAATCTTTAGTTGTTCTGAGATCCTTGCCCCCAAAAGGTTCCTTTGATCCCAATGAAAAAGAGTATTTTATGGGTCTTAATTACTTGAAGCTCAAAGAATTCTCGAATGCTCGGGAACAGTTTGCTCGGGTTCAGGCGAAGGACGTCCCCCAGCTAAGCCCCTCATCAGCTTTCTTCGTTGGCGTGATTGACTTTCAAACAGAGTCTTTTGAGTCCGCCAAATCTCAGTTCGAGTATGTCCTTGATAAATCCACAGATGCTCAGTTAGATCGCCAAGCTGAAGCTTACCTCGATCAAATCGCAAATATCATGGCCTTTAATGAAGAACGAAAGAAAAAATGGATCATTTCCTTCTATGGAGGCCTCACTTTTGACTCAAATATCCAGCAAATTTCAAATTCACAGATCGACTCTGGCTCGAGCACAGGTCTTGAAGGCTTCCGCTGGAGTTACGGCACCAGTGTTGAGTATCGCCCCCTCTACAATGAGAAGAATGAATTCAGCTTAGTCGCTTCGGCTTCAGATATTTACTCCACCGACACATCTTTTCAAGCGAAAGGTGAGTTTCAGAACTTAGACCCCCTGACAGTTGCTCTGACAGCGCCTTTTAAGTGGAAAGGACAAAGCTTTTCAAAGCCATCGCAGACAGTTCTGACACCCGGCTATGAGACCATCATGATGAACCTGGACGGAACTGGATCACGAGAAACTATAGTTAACACTCTTTTTGCAAAAATTGATCAAACCTTAGTTGTTAAAGATGAGCTTTGGTCGAACTACTCTTTTGAAGTGAGAAGTGACGAATCTCAAACCTCGAGCACAGGGGACGACGACCAAACCGCAATGAGATACACAGTCGCCACAACTCAAACATTTTTCCAAGATGATAAAAAAGAGAAAGCTTGGATTGCGGATTCAGCAGTAACAATGAACCAAGCCAAAGGAAGAAACCAAGAGTACAACAAAATTGAATTGGGGGCCGCTTACTTGTCGCCACGGAGATGGGAAACAAATCTGCGCGCTCGCATCGGTTACTTTATTTCTGATTATGGAAACCACTCCACGGGAAGAAAAGATAATCAGTTGAGCCTCAGCGGATTGATACAAAAAAAAGTGAATGAATCCGTCAGCGGAACTTTGTCTTTAAGTTATATTGATAACGGCTCAACTTTATCAAGCTCTGACTATGATAAATACACGATTGGACTTGGATTAAGCTGGGATTTTGCTCTGAAAAATTAAACAGAACCCTGCTGAGCGTATTGACTGAGCTGACTCTCGATCCAATGAAAACGTGCCAGTGTCTGAGTGTCAGGAGCTGGCAAATGAGATTGCTCTATCAATGAAACAGACAGATAATCTTTCATCCAAGATTCGACTTCAAGGACTCCCTGTGAGTGCAAGACCTTAAGACCAAATTGAATACGACTGCTTAACATTTGCGAACCGTGCTGCAATCCTCGAAAAGAGTTTCCAAGGATATTAAAGAGATCCGCACTTTCAGTCTCACCCTCAACGGAAATCTTATTCACTGTTTCAAGCATCCACAGTGCGGTCTCGAGCTTGTCATAATCCAACCGGAGCCAATCAAATCCTGCAATCAGATGAGCTTCTTCAATCACTCCCATCCTCTCTTGAGCACTAGGGACGGAAACCGTCATTTGTATGTAATGAGTTGGCTCTAGAATCCCGCCTCCAAACCGCTTTTTGGATCTCAAAGCCCCTCGTGCGAGGAATGACATTTTGGTACCCTGGCTTAAGAGAATCTGCAGGATGAGGTCTGCTTCCTTGTATTTAGTTTTGCGTAGGACTATGCCTTTATAAACTTCCTTGCGTGACATTCTTACACAATCAACTCAGGAGTCATCTTGAAGTTCTCAAGCGTATCTTGCAATCGCCGATCTCTGAGAGCCCTTGATGGTATGACAACCATCTGATTCAAAAGATCTTCTGAAGGAGCTGCATCCCACCAATCTTTATAGCTGAGTGGAGCTTTCCAATAGCAGCGGCTCAGAGTTTGAATTTCAAGATCAGGAATAGATCTTGAAATTTCACGAGCCAAAAGATCCCCGCTCATCCCAGCTTTTCCAAAAACGAGACTCCCCGATTTTCTCCGCTGTATTCTCGCAAAAGGTGCAACAAAGTTAGCGGCAAGTGAACTTTCAAAAGCACTGACTTTTTCTGAGTCCTGAAAATCATCTGAAAAGTTCTTCAAATCTGCATTGACTAAACCCTGACTCAAAACCAGCGGCGATTGATGAGAAGAGAACAGTAAAGGAAATTTACATTTGCTCCCCAAAAGAACCAAAGCGAAGCGACCGGAGACCAACTGAATCACAGCCGTGTTGGGAGAAACCTCGAGGTCTGCCAATGAAGAAGGCTGATGACGGACGCGGATCGAAAACATCTTTCTATCATTGAGCTGCTGATCAATCACTTCAGATGAATAGATCTCCCCTGAGATAGGATGGTCATCTTGATGGAGCACAAAGAGTGTATCCTTTTTTGCAACTTCAAGCCAAGTCTGAAAATCATTTGAGAATGACTCTGCAGCTTGAGGAACTTGCTGAACTTGAAAAGCTTCTCTGTACAAAAATGACATGATCGGGTTCCAAACAAAGGTTTTGCCTTTAACGATCCCCATGCTTTTTTTATGCGACAGAAAGTGAGCCACACCAAGAACTGTCTCGAAGGCCGCTTGAGACCAATCTGAGTAAAGACGAACTTGAATCTCTGGTTTGATCTTCAATTGATCTTTCAAACTCTCAACGAGATTAAAATAGCTTTCATCATTAGGAATAATCATTTTACTCTCTCTTTCCGAAAGTCTTCAAAAGTCAGATGCTTCTTGAAAAATGAGTCTACTGCTTGCCGCAGAATCGGAGCAGCTTTGTCTGCCATCACAAAGAGCATTCTGCGGAGGGTTTGTGTTTTTAATGAGGTTTCATGCAATGGCGACATTTGAACGAAAGCTCCTGTACGAATTTTTGGGTCTTGGAGAAAAATCTTAAAGGCCACTTGAGCTCCCATCCCCCATCCGTAAAAACCAACTTTTTCTTGGTCTGGCACCGCCCCGGACAGAATCTTTTTCCACGCCTCTTGATACCTTAACTTCAGAATGTCTTCGCTGAACTTATCAGTAAGAACTTTAGCCTCCCTCTCTTTTCTCGGCGCTCGGAAGAAAGAATGAATTAAAGTTTTGTGCCAAAACTGAGCGGCTCAGGACTAAAGTTGTAACAACTATAAAAAGAAGCTCCCGATAGGAAATCATGCGTAGTCTGCTCATTTTGATTGTTATTATCATGCCCTCCTTGAGCTTTGCTCAAGGGAAAAAACTCGAACTTGACGACCTCATGATCAAAGGTGAGATTCACAGTGATAATCGAATGCTCCTCCTGTCCCGCCAGAAGAATGAGCTCAAGAATATCGTCCGCTTCCCCAAAAACTACCGCGAAGAGATCCTTCAGGAATGCAGGCTTGGATGACTCGCTTCATATAAAAGAGCGGAGTTTTTTGATCTGCCTGATTATTGATGTTTCCTTTAAAAGGCTCATTAGGTCGAATGGTTTCCTGAAACCAGATTCAACACAGCATTGACATCACGCTTTCCGCCGCCATCTACACCTATGGAGATTACCTCTTAAATTTTTCGCGATTCATTAAAATAAAGTTCAAAGTAACTCCAGCTGCGTCATGAATATCATCAACGACCTGTTGTGCTCTTGTTTGCAAATAACCGAAGATGCCCAATAAAAGAATCGCGACCACAAGACCAAAAGCAGTACAGCTCATGGCGGTAGAAATTGAGGTCGCAAGAAGAGTTGCCTTTTCGGATGCAGAGACACCAGCAACCGCAGCGAAAGCACCTATCAGACCGGCAATGGTTCCTAAAAGCCCCAAAAGAATTGCCAAATTGGCAAGAAGAACCAGCAGTCCGGTCCGTTTTTCAATTTTAGGAATTTCACGAAGCGCGACCGTATCCATGGCTGTCTGTACTTCCTCAGCATCTTTGTTATTGGCAACCGCCATCAATCCTGCCTTCAAAACATTTGTGATCGGATTAGGAGTTTGTGCACAAACAGCAATAGCTCTCTCTAAATTTCCCTGTAGAATTTGCTGATTCAGTCTGTTGAGAAATTCCTCTTTATTGATCGAAGCAGCGCCATTGATATACTTCCAACGCTCAACGACAACTGCGAAGCCAACAAGAGACGTGGCAAAAATGGGCCACATAAAAAAATCGTGTTTAAAATTCTCCGCCATGGAAACGAAAATACTCCCTGATGCCATTGAACTCACCTCTCCGAGCCTGTAGTTTAGTGATGGCACCTACCGGACCTCAATCAACGGTTAGCAAACTAGGCCAGAGCCTAGTTTTAGGCGACATAGAGGCGACCGATAGGAAAGCCGATAGTTGGAGTTATGGATTGGCCATTTTTTGCCGACGTAGATTTCATTTTCGAGAAAATTGATTTCACAGATTCACCCAAATTATCCCCACCATTGACTGTGCTGCGCTTGAAACGCAAAGCAGAAACAGGACCCGAAGATTCAATATCCCATTCAAACTCCATGCGGCCAGCAAGGCCCGGATTTCCTAAGAGCTATTTTTGATAACAGTGCTGAATTTCACCATGGTGCTTTTGAACCACGCTCACAGACTCATTCGCCGAAGCTGGGGCGTTGACTGAGTGCTCGGGCATCAAAACATCATCTCAAATTGAGACGCTCAGTGCCAGTTCTAGGTAGAGTGAAAAAAACATTTAGCCTAAGCCTCAATTCAAAACGATTTTTACTGACAAGATAAGACCAAAGTCGGGAAGAAAAACGAAACTAGCCATTGATGAAAACAAGTTAGTCAGCTGTCATTCAAATTCTGCTCGCACCATCCGTCTGAACCACTCTGACTCTTCCATTTCAAATAGATTAGATTCAAGGGGTTATTACTGGCCTCTCTCTTGCTCTACGTGAATGTGAGGTGATGGCTATGTCATGGAAACCAACTTTGCGTCTCATTATGATCAGCTTTCTAGGACTTTCTCTTGCAGCTTTCAAAGCTCCTGAAGTGGATGGCTTTGTTGAGCTTCAAGGACACTTCTTCGCAAGAACCTCTGCTTCTTTTGGAAATATAGATCAAAATCGGATCGCAGTTTTAAAGCCTGGAACTCGCGGCAAAATTGTAAAAATTGAGAACCTCAGCTCGCGCAATGACAATTTGGGTCTTTGCATTCAAGTCTCTGAGGGCGAAAGACAGCCCTACGGTGTTGACTGTGTTTGGGTTCACTACAATCCCCAGCAAAAATTCATGGCGTTTGAAGCTTCTGCCCCACAAAGAAAAACCACTCGAGGAGTACGAGTGGCAACGCCTGCGCCTACCTCTGCTCAAGAGCCTGAAGTCGGGACTACGGTAAGAATCCTCAAGCGAATCACTGGATTTTTTCAGATGGGAACAGCTCAAGCAGCTGAAGCTCCAGCGGCCCTACCTGGTGCTCCGACAGCCTCTCAGGCCGCTGATCGTAACAAAGGTCAATTAGCTCTTCAGAAGACGGAAACAACTGTCCCTCTCATGCCAGAACCAAAATCCATTGATCAAGACGCACTCAACCGACTTTCACTAGATTACATCAAAAATATCAATAAAGGAGTTGGCGCAGTCTCAGCCCCAGCAACATGCACGGACTGTCGGACTGAATCTATCCGAGCCTTTGAAACTTGCACGTCTCGCAATGGTTACATGGAATCAGAACTTGCTGATCTCTTTGGGCAAGAAAGTCAGCTATCCGCTCTTGTGATGACCACTCCCATCAGACCTTTGATTAAACCGAGCTGTATTCAGAACAGTTTGGCCTCCTACGGAGTTCCCGCAAGAAGTTATGCTTACTGCCCGTCAGCTCAAGGCAATGCTTCAAATAAGCGAGGTGTTGGTCGAGCTTGTGTGAGCGAAAACTACAGTCGAGTGGTCTCTAACAGTTTCAACCACGTCGCTAGATGCATGGGAGAATACCTCACTGGGGATAAATCTTTCGACTCTTCGACTGCGATCAAAATGTTTGGGCTCATGGCCCATGAGTCGGGACTTCACACCAACGCTGTGAGTGACACGGGAGCCGGGGGCTCAGGACAGTTCACGCAAGGTGCTATCGAAAATGTGAATAAAAATGAATTCAGTGATGTCTTGACACACTTGCGTTCCTCAAAAGATCAGGCTTGTCAGTCCATTGCCCAAATACTTGAGCAAAATAGAATGAAAGATTCTTCGAGCCAATCCTGCTCTCGAATCTCAACCAAAGCGGGAAACCCCATTGTTAACATGGTTTATACATTTGCGAATATGAAAACGACTCGAGATTACCTCGACAACCAAACTTGGGAAGGGGCAAGCATGTTTCAAACTGTACTGTCTGAAATGCAAGAATCTCAGAATAAAGCTGAATTCGAAGAGCTTAAACAGCTCGTCGCCATGTGGGGACACAACTCAGGATCTGCCGGAATCAAAGTCCCACTCGAAAAGACTCTCCGAGACTGGAAGCGCAAAAGGAAAGTGATCACTGCTCGAAATAAAGCTCAATTTATCAATGACTTACAATCCAATGTCAGAAACTTCCCCCACAGTGCTAATTCTTCCAATGCCCGAAGAAATGAAACATCAATTTTTCTTAATCGTGTCCTCGAAAGACTCAATGCTATTGAAACAACTGGTGGTGGCTCATGCGCAGGTTAATCCTTACAATCTTAGTGTGCTTAACCTCGAATCCTACTTTTGCAAAAGCGAGATCTCTTGAAACAATTCAGAAAGAGACTGTCTGGATGCTGGAAGATATTAAGAAAAGTTCAGATGCTCCGACTGTGCTCACAGTGATCCAGCGAGCAAGTAAAAATCTTGCGAAAGAATTTCAATTTTTGACGGATGATTCAAAAGTTTCGGACCGCGAATTTTCTGAGGCCATGAGATACCATGGAGTCTTGGCAAATTTAAAAGTCCTCAAGATCAACCCTGCTACTCAGAAAATGTCAGCTGAATCGTGCCGAACTGCTCGCAAATTTTTGTGGACAGGAGCTGTAAACCCCTCAAAAAATGAGAAACTCCAATTGGATGAGCTTCAAAGACTAACCCTCGAAGCCCTTGAAAGCGTTTGCCAATAAGTCGAATTAGATCCCTGACTTGTGGCGCTCTTCATCATCCAGAACGCTGAGCATGCCGCCCTTTAACTGCGGACGGTAGGCCAACTGATCAATTCCATAATGGAAATTGGAACCTGCCAAACCTGGGGTCTGCCATTCAGGTCCCATCCGAACTGCGTCGACAGGACACGCCTCTTCACAGAAGCCACAGAATACACAGCGGAGCATATCGATCTCATACTTAATGGGATACTTTTCCACAGAAGGATCATCATGCTCGCTGGCCACGATGGTGATACATTCTGCAGGACAGTTGGTCGCACACAGCATACAAGCCGTGCATCTGAGTGAGCCATCTTTTTTCACCGTCAATACGTGATTGCCTTTAAACCGCGGAGAATATTCGTACTTTTGCTCGGGATAGTTGATGGTGAGCATTTGCTTCTTATTGAATAAGTTTGAAACCAAATGCTTAGCAGTGATTCCAAGGCCTACCAGAATCCCTGGCAAATACCACTTCGAGGCTTCAGATGTATTCTTCTGAACAACGCTCATAACGAACCTCTCTTAAACACAAACTCATTCTTCTTACGGTGCTCAAGCATCACTTGATCCTGGCGACGAGCGGTCTCGATAAATGCATTTGTCTCAGGCTTCACCATTAGATTTTGTCCAACGACTAGTTGAACGCCTTCAGCTAATGTCAAAGCTTCGCTCACCACTGTGGTGACTTTTTTAAACTTTCTCTCAAGACCTGCGTAATTGATGAAAGTTCCGTCTTTCTCCACGTAAGATTTCATCGGAAGAATCCAACTTCCCACAGACAAAGCTTCTAAAGACGCATTCTTTGCCGATTGCATCCAAATTACTTTTGTCTTCGCCAAAGTCTTCACCAAAGTGTCGATTTCTTGGTAGTGCATTTGGTTTTCCGGTCCAGCCACAATCACTGTTTTCAGTTTTCCTGAAGAAATAGCGCTTTGGAATTCATGCCAAGAAGTTGCGATTCCATGCTTTGAAAGAACTTTTTTGAGACCCGCCGTGTTTGGATTTTTATCCCCGCGGATCAAAAAACCATCAAAATCATTTTCTTTCCCTGCATGATTCTGCCAGTGATAAACCTGCTTTGACTTGGTTTCTTGAACAAAACTCGCAACGGCCGTTTCAAATTCCTCAACCGTGTACTGTCCTGTCAGAACCAGAGCCAAAGAGTCTCCTTGGCCTTTCACCAACGCCGATGCTTCTTTGGCACCAGCTCCAGGAATCATCTCTTCCCAACCAGCTTCTGTTTTACGACGAGCTTTTAAATAACGATTCTCTCGGTTCACGAATTTATAAAGATCGCGACCTTCATCACACATCCAGTAAGAGTTCACTTGCTCATTGTATGCTGGCTTGACTCGGTAAAAACCCTCGCGATTGAAGTAAGTCTTAATTGAACAACCCGTGCTGCAACCGTTACAGATAGTTTCTTGATCTTTGAGATACCAAACCCGCTGACGGAAACGGAAGTCTTTTGAAGTGAGGGCACCCACAGGGCAAATGTCGACCGTGTTCAAGCTGTATTTGTTATCCAAAGATTTTCCGTCCACAGTTCCAATTTCAGAGCGATCTCCCCGATTGAAGATGCCAAGCTCGCTTGTCTTGGAAACTTCATCAGTGAAGCGCACACAGCGCGAACACAAAATACATCGTTCAGAATCCAAAACAACGGTGGGACCAAGATCTACCACTTTGTGTTTCTTAACCTTCTTCTCAGCCATCTCAGGATCGTACTTCCCAAACTCCATGTATTGATCTTGAAGACCACACTCTCCGGCTTGATCGCAGACAGGGCAATCCAAAGGATGGTTGATCAAATGAAAATCGAGGCCCCACTTGGCAGCATCTTTCACTTTGTCTGAAGCATTGTTGATCTTCATTCCCTCAGTAACAACCGTGTTACAAGCAATCTGCAATCTGGGATTTCCTTCGATCTCCACCATACAAAGTCGACAAACGCCAGCAACGCTCAGGCCTGGGTGCCAACAATAGTGAGCAATTTTTTGCTCATTCTTGAACATCGCTTCGATGATCGTCGTGCCTTCTTTGACTTCGATCTCTTTACCATTAATGGTGCATTTCGGCATATGATGTACCCTTCACTTTTGAACGACCTTCACGAACATAAAATTCAAATTCATCACGGAACTTAGACACGAAGCTAATCACTGGCAATGCAGCAGCATCAGAAAGAGCGCAAATCGTGCGACCTTTCATATTGTCAGCTACTTTCACGAGCAGGTCGAGGTCTTGCAAACGACCGCGTCCTTCGAGAATTGAGTGTACGATCTTATTCAACCAACCTGTGCCTTCACGACAAGGTGTGCACTGTCCGCAAGATTCGTGATTATAGAAATGAGTCAGAACTCCCAACATATCCACCATGCACTGAGAATCATCGATCACGATAATTGCACCGGATCCCAACATGGAGCCCATCCCTGCCAAACTTTCATAGTCGAGCAATGCTTTCTCAGCTTCTTCAGCAGTGAGCACGGGAGCTGAAGAACCACCCGGGATCACCGCTTTCAGTTTTCTTCCAGGCTTCAAACCACCACCCAATTTGTAGATCATGTCTTTCAAAGGATACGCCAGGGGCACTTCATAATTACCTGGCTTCACGACGTTTCCGCTGAGTGAAAAAAGTTTGGTTCCTGCCGACTTCTCAGTGCCAAATTTTCTATAAGCCGCAGCCCCGTCTTTGATGATCGGCACGACCGCCGCCAGAGTCTCCACGTTATTCACAATTGTCGGTTTTTTCAAATAACCCTGGACTGCAGGAAATGGAGGCTTCAACTTAGGCTGACCTTTGAGTCCTTCCAAAGATGAAATCATCCCCGTCTCTTCACCGCAAATATAAGCTCCTGCACCTTTGTAAACATCCAGATCAAAATCGAATCCTGATCCCAAGATGTTTTTGCCCAAGAGCCCCGCTGAATAAGCTTCTTTTAAGGCTTGTTCAACCACGGCGATGGGGTAATCGTATTCCCCGCGGATGTAGATGTAACCTTTGTTCGAGCCAATGGCGAAACCAGAGATGACCATACCTTCAATCAATTGATGAGGAGCTTTTTCCATCATCAAACGATCTTTATAAGTTCCAGGCTCCCCTTCATCGGCATTGCAAAGCAAATAACGAGGCTCATTGTTTTTGGGAAGGAATCCCCACTTCACGCCTGTCGCAAAACCAGCTCCGCCACGCCCGCGTAAGCCTGAAGCTTTCACTTCATCGATAATGGATTGAGGCTGCATTTTCAGAGCTTTTTTCAACACTTCATAGCCGCCGTGCCTCTTGTAGCCATCAAGGTTTCGGAATTCTTCTTTGTCGTAATGTTCGGTGAGAAGTTTTGTTTCCATTACTTGAGCCCTCTTAAAATATTCATTGCCGATTCAGGAGTGAGATTTTCGTAATATTTGTCATTCACCTGCATCATTGGAGCAGTTCCACAAGACCCCAAGCACTCCACTTTAGAAACAGTGTACCTGCCATCTTCCGTCATCTGGTCATAGCCCACTTTCAGCTCTTTACAGATATGCTGTGCGAGCTCTCTCCCTCCATTCAATGCGCAACTAATATTTGCGCAGACTTGAACGTGGAATTTACCCACCGGCCTTTGATTGAACATGGTGTAAAACTTAAACACTTCGTTGATTCGAGACTCTGGGATCTCCATCACTTTCGACAAATGATGGATCACCTCATCGTTCACCCAACCCTTGTTTTCTTTCTGGGCAATGTAAAGAGCTGGAATGATCGCAGACTCTTTCGTCTCGTATCTCTTAAGTTCTTTCTGAACCTCTTGCAGTCCCTGCGCACTCAGTTGAAACATAGTGTCCTCTTCTTAGCGATCCAGTTCGCCGGCGATGACGTTCATTGAGGCAACGGTGGCAATGGCATCAGCCACTTGCCAGCCTTTCACCACGGTTGGAAAAGATTGATAAATCGCGAAACAAGGAGGACGAACCTTTAACCGGTAAGGATTGGCAGAACCATCGCTCACCAGATAAAAGCCCAACTCCCCATTGGCAGCTTCCGTAGCATCATAAACTTCACCGACGGGAGGTCTTAAGCCTTTGATCACAAGCATAAAGTGATTCATCAGACCTTCGATGTTTCCGTAAACATCTTTTTTCTCGGGAAGAACGATGCCCTTATCTCGAATCGTGTAATCGCCTCCAGGAACACTTCGGCAAACTTGCTCGATGATTCGGCAAGACTGTCTCATCTCCTCGATGCGGACCAAGTAGCGATCGTAAATATCGCCGTTAGTGCCTACAGGAATATCAAACTCAAGGCCTTCATATCCGTAGTAAGGTTTTGATTTTCTCAAATCCAAACCAACGCCCGAAGCTCTGAGCAGGGGACCCGTATAGCCCCAAGCAATGGCATCAGCTGCTTTCACAGGCGCAATGCCTTGAGTTCGCTTGATAAAGATTTTGTTACCCAGCATGAGCTGTGAAATCTCGTCGATCCCTTGTCTCATCTCCTTCACAAAAACCATCACATCGTCGAACCAACCTTCAGGAGCATCTTGAGCCATTCCCCCAATACGAGTCATGGAAACGGTCAAGCGAGCGCCACACAGTTTTTCAAACAATGTGTAAACTTTTTCGCGATAAGTGAACAGGTGGAAGAACGAAGTTAAAGCTCCCAAATCCACGCCCCCAGTACCGACCGCAATGATGTGATCGATAATCCGAGAAAGTTCACATAAAATCACACGCATGGCTTGTGCTCTCGCAGGAATCTCGACCCCCAAAAGTTTTTCCACAGTCTTGCAATAGCCCACATTGTTCATGGGGGCAGAACAGTAGTTCAATCGATCCGTGTAAGGAATGACTTGGTTGTACGGATGAGTCTCTGCCATTTTTTCAAAGCAGCGGTGCAAGTAACCAATTTCACAAGCTGCCCGTACCACCGTTTCACCATCAAGCTCTGCCATGACTCGAAGAGTTCCGTGCATGGCAGGATGTGAAGGACCCAAATTGATCGGCATATAGCGCTCGTTCAAAACATCGCCGCGAGTGGCACCGTCGTGATCAAAGTGAATGGGTAAAGTTTCTGTGCAATGCTGCTGACGATCAGCCTCATAATCTTTGCGCAAAGGATGACCCGCAAACTGATGGTGAGTGAGGATCTTCCGCAAATTCGGATGACCATCGAAGCGAATCCCGAACATGTCGAAAGCTTCACGCTCAAACCAGTCAGCGCCCTTCCACAGAGGCAATGCACTGGGAATTGATTCTCCTTCAGCCAATGGAACTTTCACACGTAGTCGCGAAGCATCTTTGCTATTGAAGAGGTGATACACAACATCGAAGGGCTTTTGTCTTTGCGGATAATGAACACCGCAAACATCTATCAGAAAGTCAAATTTTCCAGAATCTCTCAGAAACTGCAGAACTTGAAAAATATCAGACTTGGGCACAACGAGCACATCGTCACCAAAAGCTGAATTGAATTCGAATTGAGATACAGAAAACCGCGGAGCAAGCTCCGACTTAATCTCAGTGAGCTTACTCATAATCAGGGGCCTTCCAGTTATCTTTCCACGGACGTGGAGTTCTTTTTTGAATCATTCTCTGCAACAGCATCACTCCGTCCAAAACAGCTTCTGGAGTTGGAGGACACCCGGGCACGTAAACATCGACAGGGATGACTTTGTCACAACCCTGAAGAACGTGATAGGCGCGATAAAAACCACCAGAGCTTGCACAAGCGCCCATGGAAATCACAAATTTAGGCTCGAGCATTTGACGATAAATTCGCACAAGCACAGGAGCCATTTTTTCAGTGATCGTTCCTGCGACCAAAAGAAGATCGGACTGACGAGGAGAAAATCGAACCACTTCTGCTCCGAAACGAGCCAAGTCGTATTTGGGACCCATCACTGACATCAGCTCAATTCCGCAGCAAGCGGTTCCGTAAGGCATTGGCCAAAGAGCATTCTTTTGCCCCCAAGCGATGATCGCATCCAAGCGAGTCGTCAGCGCAAAAGATCGCGACATATCATCATGTCGTTGCGTGCCTGTAATCATGCATGTCTCCTCTATCAATTGATTATCAATTTGTCGCAGATTTAAAGTTCGCTGACAACCATCAAATCGAATCCAAATGCTTCAAACTATTCAAGGATTCTGCATTGTGCTGCGCTTTTTCTTTGCTCTCAAGCAAAGCTTCTTTCTACACTTTAGGCTTGAGCCCACTTCAAGGAGGACCCATGATTCTGTTCCGAGGACTTATTGCTTATTTTTTGAGCTTCTCTCTCGCCAGCGCTGCTCAAGCTCAGTCAGATTACCTTGTTAAATTGCAAGAGGGCTTTGATCAGCAACAGAGTTTTATCTCGCTTTTACACGGACAATCGGGGCAAGTGGAAGTTCTCGCTCGAGGCTGGATCAGAGTTCAGAATTTTAGCCAGACCACTCTCCATCGCATGAGCGAAAACCCCAGTGTGGAGTACATTCAACCCAACTATCCACTGGGCCTCTTGAAGAACTATCAAATCCAAGACCCGCTTAGACGCGCTGCTTTTCAGCGCTCCATGAGCCGCCACTCTTGGGCCGAAGTGTCTGCGATGCCTGCAGACAATCCTACTTTCCCACGAGCGCCTTCCCAAAAAAATGGAAACGATCCTCTACTTGCCACTCAGTGGAGCATGGCAAACATTGAAGCCAGTGAAGGTTGGAAAAAGACCCAAGGCTCTTCGGAAATGATTGTCGCAATTCTTGATACAGGTGTGGATTACACCCATGAAGATCTACTTCCCAACATGTGGAGAAATCCCGGCGAGGAAGGCACTGATGCCGCAGGACGAGATAAGTCCACCAATGGGATCGATGACGATGGCAATGGTTATGTTGATGACCTCATGGGCTGGGATTTTGCGGCCAAAGATAACAAGCCCTTTGACCTCGCTGTAGACCCAAAACAGCTGCTCATCAGTGGAGGAAATCCTGGCCATGGCACGCACTGCTCAGGAAATGTGGCCGCTCGTGGTTTTAACTCATTAGGCATTGCCGGCGTGGCACCCAATGTGAAAGTCATGGCTTTGCGATTCATTTCAGAAAAAGGTCAAGGTACCACGGCCGACGCTGTCATGGCTATTCGCTATGCTGTGGATAACGGGGCAAAAGTCTTGAGCAACTCTTGGGGTGGTGAAGGCTCGCGCAGCGATGGCTCTGAAGAAAATCTAGCTTTGAAAGAAGCAATCCAATACGCGGAAGCCAAAGGAACGCTGTTCATCGCAGCAGCAGGAAATGGCCGCGCAGGAACTGGCTATGACATGGATAAAGATCCAACACCTGTTTACCCAGCTTCTTATGACTTTGAAAACATCATCTCAGTGGCAGCCATTGACGTGAAGAATGAACTTGGAGCATTTTCAAATTGGGGCGCAACCAGTGTTGATATCGGCGCCCCAGGCGTTGCAGTTCTCTCAACCACAGTGGGCGGAAAATACTCTGACAAAGTCCTGGACTTTGCAGGTTTTGACATCACTTGGGACGGAACCTCCATGGCCACACCTCATGTCGCGGGAGCTGCTGCTCTCTACTGGTCTTTGCATCCCAATAAAACTTGGCGTGAAGTGAAAGATGCCATTTTAAAGAGCGCCGCCCCAACTCCAGCTTTGCGTGGCAAAACCACGACGGAAGGCATACTGAACATTAAGTCTTTGATGAATATGTAAAGTCTATGAGAACCTCTTTGGCTCAAGGAGGTTCTCTTGAAACTTGTTTCTTTTCTCACCGCTCTCGTTTTTTCACTCTCGACTTTTGCGGCCACTGAAACTGTCATTGAATACAAAGACAGCAAAACGGTTCTTGAGGGTGTGCTCTTTACTCCTGAAAAAGTAGACAAAGCTTTACCCGCTGTGATTGTGGTCCATGAATGGATGGGTCTCAATGACTCCGCAAAAAAAGCGAGAGCTGACAAAAGATCCTTCGAAGCGATGTCTGATTTCATAAAAGAAGTGACTCAGTAGGTTCATGAATTCAGAGAAATTCCTCAAGCATCCGGTCAGGCACTATATCTGGAAATACCGAAGGCCATTCACCCTCGGTCTTTTCTTTTTGCTGATCACAAATGCTTTAGATGCTGTTTATCCATTGATCATGAAAAAAGCCATTGATCAGATCGCTGCGGGTGAAGCCCTCTCAGCAATCGCCCTCACTTCAATCTTGTTTTTTGCAGTGATGGCGGGGCTTGCACTGACACGGTACTGCTGGCGTGTGTTTTTCGGAAAGTACCATACCGCGGCGGCCGAAGACCTGAGAAATCGACTCTTCAATCACCTGACTGATCTTGGACCAAATTTTTTTCATCGCCATCAAATTGGTGAATTAATGTCTCTGATCACGAACGACGTGCAAGCGTTCAGATCTGGAATTGGCAGCGGCTTGCTGATCCTGTTCGACGGCATCTCAATCATTTTTCTTGTGATTCCGCTCATGCTCTATCTTGAACCCACTTGGACTTGGAAAACACTTATTTTCCTTCCGGCTGTTCCATTTCTTATCTGGCTCGTCACCAAACTCACTTTCAAAGCATTTAAAAAACAACAAGACGATTTGTCGGATCTTGCCGCTTTCACTCAAGAGATTGTTTCTGGAATCCGTGTGATCAAAGGTTTTCACCAAGAAGAAAACAAAGTGAAGTCTTACAATCAGATTTCAGATCGTTATGAAAAATCCTCTAATCACGTTGCCCTCATCGATGCCTTTTTCCCACCGATTATGAGGTTTGGCGTCGCTAGTGGCACAGTGATTCTTCTCTTTATCGCAGGGTCCGATATTATCGCTGGAGTCGCTAGCATTGGGACCCTCGTGGCCTTTCAAAGATACATTAGCAAAATGGTGTGGCCAATGACAGCTCTGGGATATGGCCTCAGCCAGTACCAAAAGGGCTTGGCTTCTTTTGATCGAATCAGAAAGATACTTGAAGAGCAAACGGACATTCCCAACACCGGCACTCACCGCGGTCAGGATTTTCAATCGCTGAAAGTGGAGAATCTCACCTTCAGTTATCCCAACGCAGACACTCCCACTTTAAAAAATTTGAACTTTGAAATTCAAAAAGGTGATTTTGTCGGAATCATCGGAACTGTAGGAGCTGGGAAAACCACGCTTCTCCAGATCTTGAGTCGTCTTTATCCGGTGTCGCACGGGAGAGTTCTCTATAATGGAATTCCCATCGAGCAGTGGGACACGACAAGTTTGCGGCAGCTTGTGGCCGCCGTTCCCCAAGAACCCTTTCTTTTTAGCGAGAGCATCGCCGAGAACGTTCTGCTGGGACGCCCTGAAGAAACTGATCCTTCCTTGGTTGAACAGTACACCGAGATTGTCGACTTGAAAGAGGAACTCGAATCGCTGCCACAAAAATACAATTCTCAGTTAGGAGAGCGTGGAGTGAACCTGTCCGGGGGGCAGAAGCAACGCTTGGCTTTAGCCCG
>JAJTIC010000039.1 GCA_021300175.1 Pseudomonadota bacterium | reverse complement strand
TGAATTGAGCGATAGCAAATAGGTAAGTGAACTTATGTAATCGCGAAATTTCGCTCATCCAGGAACCATCCCCAGCTCATCCCACCCACTGTGATGTGATGTTAGGTCGGGTGATGTTGAGTAGTCGGGACTAGAGCTAAGTACCCGCGACTACGTGGTTGGTTTCCCTACGAAAAATTTCTTTCACCCCCAACCGAGGGCAAAGAAATTGGGGTGACCGACGGGGTTTGAACCCGCGACAACCGGAATCACAATCCGGTGCTCTACCAGCTGAGCTACGGCCACCACACTGGATATAAAGGCCTATTTTTATAGAGCTTTTTGTGAGTTAGCGCAAGGCCTTTATCAAATGAAATTTCAGGTATTTAGGCGACTTTGCTCTCGGTACAGCCCAAGAGTTAGATCACTGAATCTGCCAATTCATTGAAGGCAAAGAAATCCACCAGAAACCTTCCATTGCTTTTTTGATGTGACTTCTTTTGAGAGCGACTTTGTGATTAAGGTGCAATAGTGGAATGCTTAATGTTGGTGAAGCCTTACTGAACCACAGTCACTGAGGTGTCGGAGCCCAATTGTCCCTGAAGGGAAGTAAATACCTTATACCCACCAATTTCATGGGACATATTGGATCCAGCGGCACCGGATCCATGATAACTTCCAAGGGCTGTGCTCACTTGGTAGCCATTCACCTGCTTGGTGGCTCCTCCTGAAATTAAACCCACCCCCTCTGATGGCTTAGAGCTAATCAACAGTTGAGTCAAATCTGTGATTTGCCCTTGAACAGAGCACCCCACCTGGGTCAAGAGCAAACCAACGAGGAGTAACAGAAGGGTAGTTATTCTCATGAGCACCTCACCTTCCTCTTATCGGAGAAGTTCGGGCAAGACTTAAGAAAGTGTCTCAATCTGAGTCAAGCTGTCTTGTAAACTAAAGAAACCAATCCCCCTTCGAGGACCCTCAAGAGGATCAGTTTCTAAACTAAACGTGTCGATCGGCGTGCTGTCTCAAAGTGAATCTCGAAGGATTGAGGGAAAAATCGTGACCTTTCTTTCCGTGAACCTGTCTATTGAAATTTATCCTTAACTCGGGTCAACTGAATAAATGAAGTGGGTGTCACAGATTCCTTACTCAGAGTTTACTTTTGAAGCGGCCAGGTCGTCTGGACCTGGCGGCCAGTCTGTGAATCGGACGAATTCTCAAGTTCAGCTGCGGTGGGCGCCTTCGCGCAGTGAGGCTTTCACGCAAGAGCAGAGAGAAATTTTGATGAGGAAGTTGAAACTCACGATCGAAGGTGAAGTTTTAGTGAGATCTCAAGAAGCCAGGTCTCAAGATTTGAACAAGAGGGAGTGTCTTGAAAAGCTCGAGGCGCTGCTCACTCAAGCTTTTTTTGTTCCCAAGAAAAGAGTAAAAACCAAACCTACCTATTCATCCAAACTCAAAAGATTGGATAGCAAGAAGACCCGTAAAGAACTCAAACAAGGACGAAAGAAAATTCGCTTTCCTTAGCCCGGGACTTCATGGCATATCAAAGCAATGAATTTAAAGTCTTTAATTAAGACAGTGCCTGATTTTCCCGAGCCGGGAGTCCTCTTTAAGGATATTTCTCCTTTGTTAATTAGCCCTGTGCATTTTAAAAATTGCATTGAGCAACTCTCTCAAATTGCGGATTTTATTGATGATGCGGATGCTTTTGTGGGGATTGAGTCGCGTGGTTTTATCTTTGCTTCGGCTTTGGCAACAAAGCTTGGAAAAGGATTTGTTCCCGCTCGCAAGAAAGGGAAACTTCCTCCCCCTGTGATTTCTGAGAGCTATAGTTTGGAGTACGGGGAAAGCGTCCTTGAGATTAAGCAAGGTCATGGTGCGGTCGTTCTTGTGGATGATGTGTTAGCGACCGGCGGGACTCTCAAAGCCACTGAAATTCTCTGTCGTAGGGCGGGGTATGACGTGTTGGGTGCTGTGGTTCTTATCGATCTCCCATTTTTAAACGTGCTTAGAATTAACGGTCGCGAAGTGAATTCATTAATTCAGTACGGACCTGGCGAATGAAAAAACTTTTAGTGTTTGCAATGAAGGCGGAAGCTCAAAACTATTTCACAGGTGAAGATGTGATTTTCACAGGTATTGGGAAAGTGAATGCGACTTTTGTACTCACACAAAAACTTATGGAAATGAAAGCTTCTGATGGTCTTCCTGAGTTGGTGATCAATTTTGGCAGTGCCGGATCTTCCATTTTTAAAACTCATGAACTTGTAGAGATCACTAGTTTTGTTCAGAGAGATATGGACGTATCTCCTATGGGAATTCCTAAGTACCGCACTCCTTACGAATCTGCTCCTTGGAAGATCGGGAACTCACGAAGATTTTTTCCCGAACTGGCAGAAGGAGTTGCTGGTACGGGAGATTCTTTTGATATTTCTGGTCACGCTCCCGAGTGGAATTTAGTCGAAATGGAGGCTTATGCTCTCGCCAAAGTATGCTGGTTTTTTAAGCTCCCGTTTTGCTCCGTTAAGTACATTACCGATGGGGCAGATCATGGGGCGCACAATGACTTTGCGGCTAATTTGCCAAAAGCAGCTGCAAAGTTTTTCGAGTTGAATGAAAAACTTTAAGCATCTTTGTTCCCATGACTCAGTTCAAGAGGCAGGCTCTTGTTTTGTTCAAAACCGGTGAAGATTTCTGGATGAAAACTACAGGGTGCCTCCGAAAGTTAAGTCTGATAGGAAGGTTTGAGGATTCAAGACGCGCGGCCTCATTCCGATCACTCTTCGATGAAAGCCCTTTTTTAGGTTGTTCTTTTGAATTTGGTGGACGTGACAGGATTTGAACCTGCGACCCTCAACATGCCATGCTGATGCTCTCCCAACTGAGCTACACGCCCACAAGTCGTGGAACACAGTATCAATAGTTCAATTTCGCCGTCGGATCAAGAGGGAAAAATCTTGGCAAAGAACGAGAGTCGATTTCTAATAGAGACTTCTTTGATGCCGGAGGACCTATGAGCAAGAAGAATGTGTTGGTTGGCTTTGTTTTAGTTTTTGCAGTGGTGTTGGGCTCTTTCGCTCAGGCCAAAGACTTAACCAATCGTTTGGGGATTGGGTTGAGAAATTCTTATTCTTTTGACCTTCCGGCAGTCGCTTCTGTTTATTACCCAACACCTGACTTGGGTGTGGTCGGAGCCATTGGTGTCGATACTCAAGATAACAATTCAAAGAGTGCTTTCACGGTGGGGCTTCGTCGGATCATTTTCAAAGAAGAAAATATGAATTTCTTTATGGGTGGAAACCTTTCGATGCTCTCTGTGGAAACCGCAGGGAAAAGTAATTCTGGATTTGAAGTCAGCGCACTGGCCGGTGGAGAGTTCTTTTTGGCGGGTCTTGATAATTTGGGATTTAACTTCGAAACGGGAGTGGCGATCGAGAATGTCGATAAAACACGCTTTAGAACACTTGCGGATCATATTCTGAGAGCTGGAATTATTTTTTATTTCTAATCAAAAAGGAACTCTTTAATGAAAAAAATTATTCTCACCAAAGAAGCCCCGGCGCCGATTGGCCCATACTCACAAGCTGTTGAAGTTGGGAATTTCGTTTTTTGCTCAGGGCAAATTTCTATTGATCCCCAGACCAATAACGTATTTATGGGCGATGTGAAAACCCAAACGGAAATGGTGATGAAAAATGTGGAGGCTGTCCTCAAACAAGCGGGGTTGACCTGTAGAAATGTGATCAAGACCACGATCTTTTTGAAAGACATGGCTGATTTTGTTGTGGTGAACGAAGTTTATGGCAGATACTTCCCAGAGAATCCACCAGCGAGATCGACGGTGGCTGTCGCGGGATTGCCGAAAGGTGTTTCTGTTGAGGTTGAGGTCATTGCTCATCGTTAAAAGAATCCTTCAGCAGAAAGTGCTCTGGCCTGTTTTGGCTCTGGTGCTTGTGTTGATTTGGTTTCTTGCAGAGCTTGACCGCGTTCAGTCCGAATCCATCACATCATGGGAGAAAGATCCCGAAGCGGATTGTGCAGTGGTCCTCACAGGGGGAGCAAACCGTGTGCGCGAGGGAGTGGATCTTTTGGCTAAACGTCAGATCAAAAAGCTGATCATTTCCGGGGTCCATCAAGATTCACAGCTCCGAGAAATTATCCCGACCTGGTCTTACCATCCTTTTCTTCGCGAAGAGGATGTGATCTTGGATCGTCGGTCGGGCACCACTTATGGAAATGCTCAACAGAGTCTTCCTTTCGTGGAAGCTCTTCGCTGTCGAAAGGTCTTGGTTATCACCTCCGAGCTTCATATGCACCGGGCCTATCTCACATTTAAATCCAGTTTTCCAGACTACATTCAGCTGACCAAACACACAGTGAATAATAGTCGCAGTGAAGCGGGTGTTATTGAGTTATGGACAGAGGTCCTGAAGTCCATGTTTTACTCGCTTTGGGCTTATTGAGAAAGTGATCTAAACCGATCAATTCCCTATGGGAATTGGTTTTTCGAGGATCGATGATCTCGGTCGCACGATGATTAAAAACATTGAATACACTTTGAGGGTGCTCCTCATGGTGTATTTGTCCTTACGTGCCACAGTGGTGGATCAAACTCAGGGACTTAGGACGATTTTCTCGGTGGTGTCTTCGCAAATTTATTTTACTGGATTTCAAGCATTACCTTTGATTTTCGTGCTCGCCTTGGCTTCGGGTGGAATTGTGGTTCTTCAGTCGGCAAGTCAGCTCAGTCTCTTGGGGGGGACGGATCTTTTAGGAAATCTTTTAGTGGTGATTATTGTGCGAGAGCTTGGACCACTCATGACAGCACTTGTTGTGATTGCGCGCAGTGGAACAGCTGTCGCATCTGAAGTGGGAAACATGCGTGCGAACCGAGAGATTGAAGCTCTCGAAGTTCTCGGGATTAATCCCTTAAGTTACATTGTCTTTCCAAGACTGGTGGGTGGAGTTTTAAGTGTGCTCTGTCTTTCTTTCTATTTTACGTTAATTGCCCTCAGTGGGGGTTTTGCAGTGACCTGGCTCATGAATGAGATGCCGCTTTCGTTTTATTTAGATTCTCTCGCACAAGCGGTGGCCTTTGAAGATATCTGGCTTTTTCTCGTGAAAAATACTTTTTCAGGAATGATTATTTTTGTTGTGTCCTGTTATCAGGGCTTATCCGTTAAAAGGTCGCCCACCGAAGTGCCCGTCGTCACCACTCAAGCTGTGGTGAAAAGTATCATCTATGTGGTTGTGTTTAATTTAACTGTTTCAGGTCTTTTTTACATTCAGCAGTTCATGCAATTGGGGGTTCTATGAAAAAATCATCGATTGAAAGTATTCGTTTTGAAGGTTTGCAGTTTTGTTTCGAAACCGGAGAAGTGATTTTTGAGAACGTTGATTTTGAGTTTCCCACTAAAAAATTGATTTGGGTTCAAGCCGAATCTGGCAGTGGAAGATCAACTTTATTGCAGATTTTGGCAGGTTTGCAGCTTCCGACCAAAGGAAAATTTCTTCTCAATGATCAGAACGTGGCTGACATGAGTTTTGAAGAGTTTCTTCCGTACCGTTTGAATATTGGTTATGGCTTTGATTTTGGGGGGTTGATCCATAATCGGAGCCTCTTAGAGAACCTGACTCTGCCTCTTCTGTATCATAAAATTGAGTCGCCGGACGTAGCCCAAGAAAAAGCACAAGAGCTTCTCTTGGATTTTGGAGTCCTCAAATATAAAGATCAGCGACCTGCCGTGGTTCCTGGGGGAGTGCGGAAACTGATCTGTCTACTCCGAGCCATCATTCATGAACCAGAAATGCTTCTTTTGGATGATCCAAGCGTGGGCCTTTCTCAGGACACTGCTTTGAAATATTTTGACCGTATTGAACAAATGAAAAAGCGCGGAAAGTGCCAACATATTTTTGTCTCATCTTTTGATGAAAAGCTTATGGGACTCTTGCAGCATGAAGAGATTTATGTGGATTGTGGACAGATTTATCAGAATGTGAATGAGAAAGAAAAGAAAGTCGTCAACTTATGATGAAAGTAAAGTTTAACAAATTCGAAAGAGTAGCAGGCTTTTTTGTCTTAATAGCTCTTTTTGGATTTGTTATCTCTATTCTTGGAGTGGCGGTTCGTCAGGGGTGGTTTGAAAGTAAAACCACATATCATGTGAATTTCAATCAAGCAGATGGGGTTAGGCCAGGGACTCTCGTTCAAGTGGCAGGTCTTAAAGCGGGCTCTGTCGATGAAGTCGATCTTCTTGAAGATAATACTATCTACGTTAAATTCAGTGTGCTGAATAAGTTCACAGGAAGAATTCGAGAAAACTCGTCGGTGCAGCTTATCCGGCCCTTTGTTATTGGAGAGCGAGTGCTCGAGATCACAGCCGGTGATTCGAAGGTCCCAGAGTGGAATCCACAAGTGGCTCTGGTTTCCGTAGAATCTTTGGATTTAATGACGGCATTATCAGGACGCCAGCTGGGTAAACAGCTCGAAGTATTTTCAAAAATGGTCGAGAATCTGAAAACTTTGGCAGAAGCTTTTGCCGACAAAGACCGAACGCAAGCTTTTATCCAAATGTTTGACCGTATTGATCCCCTGCTAAAGAATCTCAACACGATGTCGCTTGAGATGATAAAGCTTTCGCGCCAAGCGACTGATGATGGAAACCTCAAAGTCGTCATGGCTGGTTTGTCTGAGACCACTCGGGAGCTCAATGCGTTTTTACCCTCGATTTCAAAAAATGCTCCTCATGTGGCAGAAAACCTCACCGAGTTGGTGGACAATTTGAATGTGCTCACCACGGAGTTCAAAGTGGTGCTGCCGGCTCTCGCAGAAATTGCGCCTGAGCTCCCAAAAACGAGTCGTCGAGCTGTTGAGGCCTTGGATGAAGCTGTGGTGCTCATGAAAGCCCTGCAAAAGAGCTTTTTCGTCAAAGGAAATGCCCAAGAAGTGCGTTTGGAAGAGGCAGAGCGAGAGAGCAAAAGATTGCCAGCGACCCAGTAAAATGTCAGACTGAATCCTAGCCGTGGTGTGGGAATTTTTTAGAAAGTATTTATTTAGTTCCAAGTCAGGAGCTGTGGTCAAAAAGATCAGTTGGCTCAGCTGGATTGGAATGTCTTTTTCATTTGCTTCGCTCATTTTAGTTCTGTCTGTGATGACAGCTTTGAATCACAATATTGAAACAAAAACTCTGACCGTGGAGCCTCATCTGGTCGTTGCTTTGCCGGAAGTTTCTGATGCACGGGTTCTTGAGATTCACCCTGTGGCTTCACGGCTCAGGGATTTGGGAGCCAAAGTCTCTGGCTTTGAACATCAAGATGTGATTCTCAGAACCATGGATGGACATTTTCGCGGAGCTCAAGTGCGAGGACTCAGTCAGGACTCTCTGGGAGAGCTCTTGAAGACAACTTCTTTCTCACTCAAAAAGGAAACTTTAGGAGATAACGAAGTCCTCATGGGTTCTGATCTCGCAGCAAGCCTTGGGGTTTTTGAAGGCGACACTGTGATGGTGGTTCCTCCGGAAGGGTTGCTTCTGCCCTTGAGTCAGATCCCTCAGTTTGAAAAAGTGATCGTGAAAGAAATTATCAGCACTCAAATTGGGCAAGTGGATTCCAGTGTGATTTTTTTCGTTCAAGGTCGAGCCCTCAAGACTTTTCAAAAAGCAGCTAGTCGGAAGCTGGGTCTTGAAGTTTGGACTTTAAACCCACATCGGCTAGAGAAGTATGTTGAAAGTCTCCGGGTCTTTCCACAAGTCCAAGTAGAGACTTGGAAGCAGCGAAACTCAGCACTCTTTTTAGCTTTACGAATTGAAAAAACAGTCATCACTTTTTTCTTGAGTGTGGCTTCATTGCTCGCACTTTTTTCACTGATTTCTGTGATTGTCCTTTTGATTTCCCAGAAGCGCCGAGAGATTGGTCTTTTGCAAGCTTTGGGAATGAGTCGGTCCCAAGTTCAAAAACTGTTTTGGAAGATTTCTTTGCTCCTTTCGGCCTTGGGGTTGGGAACGGGTGTTTTCTTGGGCTCATCACTCAGTTTGTATATCGAAAAAAATCCTGTGAAAGGTCTGCTGCCAGCAGATGTGTACTATGATGCGGTCATTCCGGCAGAATGGGAATTTTCTTTGGTGGTCACGGTTTTGTTGGTGGGGGGATGTCTGTGTGCGGTGGGGGGATGGTATAGTTCCAAAGTGATTTTGGAATCAGATCCCAGTCGGGATCTACGCTCGAAAGCGGAATAAATCATCTAAGGGTCTTTGTCATGGACCTTAATTGTCAGTGCCTCACTTTTTTACTGTCTAGAATTCAAACAGTCTGAAATGGAGTTACCTTGTGTTAAGGTAGGGCTCTTGATCTGGAGGGGTCTATGAAATTGAACTTCAAAGCTCTTATAGCACCGTTCATCGTGAGTTTCTGTTTAAGTCTCCCCAGTCATGCAAGTTCAGATCGAACTGCAGAGTGCCTTTCTGATATTCGAAAGTCAGAGACTCTGATCGTTGCATCCGGTGTGGATAGCGTTTCGACTCAAACTGCAAAATCGACCATTCAAAAATGTAAAATCGATCTCTCAGGCAGTGAGAAAAAAAGGTTGGATCTGTTGTCACTCGAATGTGGAAATGCTTTTGATAGCATCGGTGGTCTTGCAAAAGATCTCATGGTTCTGAACTGTGAAATGAACGCCGTTCGCTTTGTGATTTCTTTAGCTTTGCCTTCTTCAGAAGATTAAACAGAAACAGAAAAATCCCTCAGGGCTTCTGTCAGAGAAGTCTTTAGATCTGTACTGGGTTTTCTTTGACCGATGATCAGTGCGCAGGGAATACCAAATTCACCAGCAGGATATTTCTTAGGGTAAGTTCCAGGAATCACCACGTATCTCGCAGGAACTCGGCCTTGATAAGTTTTTAAGTCCGGGCCGGTCACATCCAGAATTTTTGTAGAGCCTGTAATGGTGACACCTGCTCCGAGGACAGCTCCTTGTTCGATCACGGCTCCTTCAACGACGATACAGCGGCTGCCGATAAAACAGTTGTCTTCCACGATCACAGGACTTGCTTGAACAGGCTCGAGTACACCGCCAATACCGACACCGCCCGACAAATGAACATTTTTTCCAATCTGAGCGCAGCTTCCCACCGTTGCCCAAGTGTCCACCATGGTGCCTGAGCCCACATAAGCTCCAATGTTGACGTAACTGGGCATCAGGATCGCGCCACTTTCAACAAAAGCTCCTTTGCGAACGAGGGCAGAAGGCACTACGCGAACGCCTTCTTTGGCAGTCCATTTCTTGAGGGGAATTTTATCAAAGAATTGGAGATCGCCTGCAAGAATTGGATTTAATGTGGTCATTCGGAAATACAAAAGGATAGCTTTTTGGCCCATTCATTCACAACCCATTTTCCTGTTTCTTGAGTGGCCACTCGCAGACGCCCTTCATCAAGAGCTTCAATCGTGTTCAAGACATTCTGTTTTTCTTCGCTGGACCATTGATCCACAGGGCGAGATTGTTGAAAAAGAAGTTCGATCGTTGATTTTAAAGATTCAAAACTCATTTGGATTTTCCCTCAAGGTGTTTAAAAAGTTCCAGGATGGCAGGGATGTGCATTTTTAAAATTTCTGTGGTTTTTTGGTCCCGTTCAATTTCATAAGTGATGGTGGGACTTTGTCGCTCGAGACCTGCGTAAGTTCCGAGGCAGCCCGGGGTGGGGTAACCGATGTCTGTGTCTACTTTGTATCCTGTCCACTGGGACAGAACCTTCGCTTCATTTTCACAATCGCCGTTCACATTCAGGACAGGGTGCCAGCTGTGGAGGGAAACAATCAACTGGGGTTTTTGCTGATCTACAAATTGAGCAAGCGCTTGTGTTTCCGGTTCGCTGTTGGGGTGGGGGCCTGGCTGATATCTGGGACCTTTGATTTCAGGGGACCAATCACGAGTGGCCATATTGCGATTTAGGTCCACGCCCCGGGCATTTTGCCGAGTTTTATGGATCACTCCGTCGATATTAAGCATAGGGACAAGAGTGACTTTCAGTTTGTAGTCGAACGATTGCTGGAGCTTTTCAAAAAGACCCCAGGCCGCGGTGGTGCCTTCTGTTTCATCCCCATGAACTCCGCCCAAGATCAGCACGTGATAGGAGCCCCGGCCAAATTCAAAAGCTGGGATGGGGAGGCCAAGTGAAGACTTTCCAAAAATAAAACTTTGCATGCTTTGCTGTCCTTAGAATAAAGTCCATAATTAATCGTGGCAAAGCTAGAATACAACTCAAAAAATCAGCTTCTGATTGATGGTCAAAACCTGAGCCAACTTTTTTGGCAAGTGTCCCCTGAAGGCAAGCCTGCTTATTTGTATTCTTCTCAAAGTTTACAGTCTCGTTTGAATCTTTTTGTTGAGCGGACAGAAAGAGCCATTGGGCGCAGAATTGATTCACATTATGCGCTGAAAGCCAATTCTCATGAAGGTCTTTTAAAGCTCATGGTTCAAAAAGGTTTTGGCGCGGACGTGGTCAGCGGTGGCGAGCTAAAGATCGCTCTCAAAGCGGGTTTTGCTCCCAGTAAAATTGTCTTCTCTGGAGCGGGGAAAACCAAAGCAGAAGTGGATTTGGCTATTGAAAATCAAATTGGTCAAATCAATGTGGAAAGTCCCAGTGAGCTGCGAAGAATTAAGGATCGCGCTCAGGCGTTGAATCAAAAAATCAACGTAGTTTTACGAGTGAATCCTGAAGTTAATGCGATCACTCATCCTTATATTTCAACGGGCTTTCGAGACCATAAATTTGGTATCGACAACAGTTTGATTTCTGAGTGTTTACAGATTTTGCGCGATCAAAAGCATGTCAGTCTTAAAGGAATTTCGGCCCATATCGGTTCTCAGCTCAAAGACTTTTCGGCATTGGCAGAAGCGCTTCAAAAAATGAAAGTCCAGTTCGAGCAAATCAAAGCCCAAGGATTTTCTTTGGACCGGATGGATATTGGGGGCGGAGTAGGGATTCACTACGAGAGTGATGAGTCCACAGATCTCGAGATTCTTCAGAATTATTGCCAAGTCTTGCAGTCAGAGCTGCAGAATTTTCCAGCTCAAATTCAAATGGAGCCTGGCCGGTTTTTAGTGGCTCGGTCTGGATTTCTTTGCACTCAAATCGAGTATATCAAGCGAACTCCCCACAAGACATTTGTGATCGTGAACTCGGGAATGAATCACCTGCTCCGACCCGCTCTCTACGATGCTTTTCATCGGATCTTCCCTCTGGAAAAACGAGAGGGTCCCTCAGAGAAAGTCGATGTCGTAGGCCCTGTGTGTGAGTCGTCGGATTTCTTTGCTCGCGGAAGATCCTTACCCCCTCTTCAAGAAGGGGATATTTTAGCGATTGCAGATAGCGGAGCTTATGGCATGAGTATGGTGAGCCTTTACAATGCTTTTGAGCTTCCCATCGAAAAACTATTTTAAATCGGTGACCGCATAAGAATCAGCCACGAGCGGGAGCATAATTTGTCCCGCCAAATGAGTAAAGTGGGCTGAGAAATCTGTGACGAGGATATCGATATGCCTTTGTTTTTGAGAACTCTTTTTGAGTTTTCCAGAAGCAAAATCCTGAGTCAGAATGTCCACGAGAGCTTCACCGGAATCCACCAAGGCAACGTGACTTCCAAAAACTTTTTGCAAAGATGATTTCAAGAGAGGGTAGTGGGTGCATCCCAGGACCACAGTGTCTACTTGCTGAGCAATCAGGCTCTGACAATATCGAAATGCAATGAGATTCGTGACAGGGTCATCAATCCAGCCTTCTTCGGCCAGAGGGACAAAGAGAGGGCAAGATTGAGAAAAAACTTCGCAATTTGGATCTAAACTTTTCAGAGTTTTCTCATAAGATCCTGACTGAACAGTGGCTCGTGTTCCTAAGACTCCAATCACTTTCGAAGAGCTCAACTTAAGAGCTGCTTTCGCCCCAGGAAGAATTACATTGTACACAGGAATGCTGTGATAGCTGTCTTCACGAACTTGGGAAGACGCTGAATTGCAAGCGATCACGATAGCTACCACTTGATGTTGAAGGAGAAAGTTCATGATTTGTTCCGAGTACAGGCGGATCGTCTGAGGGCTTTTTGAGCCATAAGGCAAACGGGCTGTGTCTCCCAAATAAAGAAAATTTTCTTCGGGAAAAGCGAGAGCTAAAGCTTTAAGAACTGTGAGGCCACCAATTCCTGAGTCGAAAACACCAATCATTCATTTATGTTATCGAGGCTGGGGAGAAAAAACAAAGGCTGCTTATTCAGCAGCCTTTGGATTCAGAACTAAAATTGGAAGAACGAGCTGTCTCAGAATCCCTTAAACCGCGCCTTGGGGTCAACCAGCCTGAAGTCTAGTTTTCGCTAGCCCTAGGCTCGGACGCCATGAGCTCGAGATTCTGTGATTCCGTTGGGGCTCATTTCAATAAATCGAGCTTTTTCTCTAATTTCTGGGACAGAGATTGCGTTGACATAGGACATCCCACTGCGAATTCCACCGGTGATTTCAAGGATCACATCACGGACGTGGCCTTTTACAGACACGAAAGTGCTTTCTCCCTCTGGAGCCATTCCCTCGGGAACTCCTCCTCGCCAAGAGACTTGGGCTGATTTGGAGGCCATGCCTCGGTATTGTTTGCGCCCATTCTGAATTTCTCCGGGGGTTTCAATGGTTCCTGAAAGCATGCTTCCCAGCATGATACTGCTGGCGCCTGCGGCAAAAGCTTTCACCAGGTCACCGGAAGTTCTCATCCCGCCATCTGCAATCACGGGCACTCCGTATTCATCAGCTACTTCCGCACACAGAGCGATGGCTGTCAGTTGGGGAACACCAGCGCCCGTGATGATCCGAGTCGTGCACATGGATCCTGGGCCAATCCCCACCTTGATGGCGTCGGCACCCGCTTGAATTAAGTCATAGGCAGCATCGGGGGTCGCAAGATTCCCGGCTATAATCTCGACCTGAGGAAAAGAATCTTTCAGCCATTTCATGACTTCCATCATCGCCACCGAATGCCCGTGGGCGATATCAATCGTGACAATATTCACACCGGCTTTGATCAAAGTGGTGGATCGTTCTTTAAAATCATCATTGACCCCTATGCTCGCTGAAATCAGGCTCGCTCCGGAAGCTTTGACCTGTTCCACCATTTTGACTTGTTCTGCAATAGAGGCAAAGCGATGCAGAATCCCCATGCCACCCATTTGGTGCATAGCCACTGCCATATTGGCTTCGGTGATGGTATCCATGTTAGCACTCACGATCGGAGTTTCTAAAGTCTTTGTTCGAGTGATCTTCGAGGTCAAAGAAGGTGTTCTCCTTGATCTTACTTCTGATTTTTGAGGCACGATTAGAACGTCATCAAAAGTGAGTCCCCGGTTACGATTTTTAATATCTTTCCAACTAAAAATTAAACTCATGAGCGCATCTCCCGGTCGTAGATTCGTAAGAGTGAAAGAACGTAGATGAGATAAATCAAGGCTTCAAAAAATGCAAAAGGTAGTGCCGTTTTCATGGAAACGATGACATTGCGCTCTTCACTGAATTGGGAAAGAGCGAGAGGAATGATCAAACTGAAGATCATAAACAGCCCCAAAAGCTTTCCTAAGTGCTGTTTTCCAATTCTTTCGGACTCCTTAAGGGCATCGAGCTGACCAGTTTGATAAACTGGATTGAGGCCTACGACCAAGGGAACAAAAGAGTATTTGAGGAACTTAAGAAAGCCGGGAACCACTAAAGCAAAAGCCCACAAGAAAGACTTTCCCCAAGCTCTGAGAACTTCCTTGGAGCTTTGGTTGAGAAGAGTCAGGAAGGTCTGGCTCGGGTTGAATTTCTGCAAACACAAAAGAAGGGCTAAGAGCGGGTAAAAAAGATTATTGAGGATGCTTAAAATAGCGAAACCCCAGATCCAAGGACTTGTTCCCGTGGGTGAAAAGAGCATTTTCTGCATATTATATAAGAGGATTTGGTCGGTCGCGATCCCTATAAAGAAAACCAGTGCAATCATCCAAAGCCGGTGTGTACTCAAATCTTTGAATTGTGCCCAAAAGCTTGAATTTAATGTTGTTGAGTTTGTTGTTGTGTCGCCCATTTCACCATTTCAACAGCGAGGTCAAAATCAAGACCATCTTTATCTTGGATGCCGTAATATTTTCTCCAAGAACTATCAGCTTCCGGGTGAACAGCTGTCACTGACACTCGGCCTCTGCCATAGGTGGCTTGCACAGTCATTCCGCGAACTTCTTTTTGTTGAGCTTCAAAGCTGGGGTAGTAAGCGAGGGCTTTCACTCGAGAGTTTCCAAGAGTGGTTTCGTCAAAATAAGGACCGAGTTCCCAGTACACCGATCGGCGTTTTCCATTCCAGCTAACGTCAAGAATTTTAGCCAGCAAGTTTTCGTTGAGCTCTTCGTCGTACTCACCGAAATATCTTGAGTGACCCGGAAGCAAGCCTAGAGCTTCTGCTTCAAAGAAAGTCTTTTCATCTTTTTCTTTATCGCCCCAGCCAAACTTTTCTGTGGCCAAAAAAGCTCCTGCGCAGAAACCTATATAGCCACCACCGCGGGCTACAAAATTTCTGATTTGTTCCAGCGCTTGAGGGGTCATGGCGAGGATTTGTTTGCGAGCTCGACCACCCGGCTGAATCCAAACTTTGGCTTCAGTCAGGTCTCCAGGGTTTTGCACTCCTTCGGGGCCCACAAACTTGGTGCGAAAGCCCGCCAGTTCTGCGATGTGAGCCGACATTTCAGAGCAGCCACGAGTGACTTTGGTGTCTTCACAAGAGCCGGGTCCTTGGTAGATCAAAGCGAGGGGCTTGACCACAGGAGCAAGCTGTCCCCAGGAAATCAGGGGGTGGGAACAAAGCACGACTAAGGAAAGAAGAGACTTTTTCATGCCGTATAACCCTAGTAGCATGAACGCAAAGTTTAAAGGAAATAGCCAAATCAACGCAAGGCGAAACAAGAGGGTTTTTGAACGGAAAAATGAGACAAAAGAATCGGGATCAATAGATTAAAGAGGTGCAGCGATGAGGCTTACTCAAACAGTTCAAAAAGGTGGTTGTGCAGCGAAAGTGAGTGCCATTGAGCTGAGAAAAATTCTCGCTCAAGTCAAATTCCCGCCGCTGCGATCTGAAGTCAAAGTAGATGGAGCGCTCTTCGATGATGCAGCCATTGTGCAAGTGACTCCTGAGATTGCCATGGTTCAGACTCTTGATTTTTTCACCCCCATTCTCGATTCACCTTTTCTCTTTGGTAAAGTCGCTACCACCAATGCGCTCAGTGATGTTTATGCGATGGGTGGCAAGCCGCAGACCGCTCTCGCGATCTTAACTTTTCCAGCCGCTGACATGGATCTTGGGGTGGTCACTGATGTGTTGCAAGGAGCTTGTGAGGCCCTCACGGGGGCTCACTGTAGTTTAGTGGGTGGTCATTCCGTGGATGATCCGACCCTCAAGTTTGGCCTCAGTGTCTCAGGGATCGTTCATCCTGAGAAAATTTGGACCAACTCTAAAGCTCAAGTGGGGGATCGATTGATCCTGACTAAGGCCTTGGGGACGGGTGCTGCCACAGCAGCGCTGAAGAGATCTGAAGTCACAGAAGCTGAAATTTCCGAAGAAATTGTGAGCATGACACAGATGAATCAAATTCAAGATCTTCTGGGGGCCGATCTCTTGAGTTCTGTTCATGCAGCCACAGATATTACAGGGTTTGGTTTTGCGGGGCACTGTCAGCAAATGGCCAAAGCCTCCGGAAAGACTTTTCAAATTCAAGCGGCCAGCATGCCGCTGTTTGAAAAGACAAAGATTTATCTCGAAAAAGGATTTCTCACAAAAGCTCATCGCACCAACAAAGAGTACACGGCAGAATTCTCAAATTTTTCAAGGCTTTCAGAAATGCAGAAGCTCACGCTGTTTGACCCTCAAACGAGCGGAGGGCTTTTTTTATCCGTCAAAGAATCTGAGGCGAGTCAGATCCTGCAAAAATTGAAAACACGTTTTCAAAAAGCACAAATCGTGGGTGACGTGATGTCACAGACTTCTTTTGCTGTGGAATACTTGCCATGAGTTTTGTTAGCCAGCAGGAACTATTGGCTCACTTGAAGAGAGGGCTCCCGGTGTTGGATGTTCGAGCCCCCCTCGAATTTGAAGCAGGATCTATTCCTCACAGCACATGTATTCCCATTCTCACGAATGAAGAGCGCCACGAGATCGGTTGGACCTACAAGAGCAAAGGCTCCGAAGAAGCAGTGAGGTTGGGTTATCAAATGGTCTCCGGCGAGAACAAAGAGCGCAAACTTCAGCAGTGGGCTCAGTTTTTTGCACAAAATCCAGAAGGAATTCTCACTTGCTTTCGTGGGGGTCAGAGAAGTGGGATCACCCAGGCCTGGCTCAAAGAAACGGGGATCCACCGCCCGCGAATTCAAGGAGGTTATAAAGAAGTTCGACAATTCTTTTT
>JAJTIC010000139.1 GCA_021300175.1 Pseudomonadota bacterium | reverse complement strand
AACAAAGTTCTTTCCATCCCCCCATGTAATTTCAGCAGAGGAAGTTTTCAAAGTGACGGGATTTTTTAATGAACCAAAGCCTGTACTCATAAATAAAAGTCCTTATTTCAATGCTTGAATCACTTTTTCGATGACATAGTCTTGAGTTTTCTCGTCCATGTCCGGGTACATCGGCAAGCTCACGCAATGGTCTGCAGCCCATCTTGCATGAGAGACATCCCCGTGAACTCGGCCACCATGCTTCGCATACCAAGGCTGATCAGGCATAATGCGCGGATAGTGGACTGAAGTGGGGACGCCTGATTCACTGAGAGTTTTAATGAAAGCCGCACGGTCTGACACTGTCAGCGTGTACTGTGCCCAAACGCTGGTGTTGTGTTCATGCACAAACGGGAACGAGAAATCTTTCGCTTTGATGGCGGCAAAAGCTTGGGAATATCTTTTGGCCACTCGGTTGCGTTGTTCAATTTCCCAAGGGTAGCGCTGCATTTTAGCGAGGATAATTGCACACTGAAGAGTGTCGAGACGACCATTCACACCCAAACGAGTGTGATAGTAACGGACCTCAGAACCATGCTCGCGAATCTCTTTCATAGCAATATGGAGTTTTTCATCATTGCAGAAAATGGCTCCACCATCCCCGTAGCAGCCCAAAGGTTTTGCTGGGAAAAAACTTGTTCCACCCACGATGGAGAGATTGCAAGAGCGCTTGCCTTTGTACATGGCTCCAAAGCTTTGTGCAGAGTCTTCAAGGACAAACAAGTTATGTTTTTTGGCGATCGCATTGATCTCATCCATATCTGCCACTTGACCATACAGACTGACGGGTGCGATGGCTTTTGTCTTTGGAGTGATGGCAGCTTCGATTTTAGAAACATCGATATTGAAAGTTTTAGGATCAACGTCCACATACACTGGGGTCGCACCAGCAAGAACGATGGTTTCTGCGGTGGCAATAAATGAAAATGCCGTCGTGATCACTTCATCGCCAGGGCCAATGCCCAAAGCCATCATCGGAATCAACAGAGCATCAGTGCCCGAGGCTGCGGTCAGTGCGTACTTAGAACCAACAAATTCAGCGAGCTTTTTTTCGCATTCGACGACTTCTGGTCCGTTCACATAGGCCCCATGGTCGAGGACTTTTTGGATGTTGGAGTCGATTTCTTTTTTGAGGGCTTTGTACTGAGTTTTCAGATCAATAAAAGGCACTTGCATGCGCTCTCCTTTTGCAGGGTTGACAACGAGATTTGACTGTAGCTTGGGAGTTCTTCAGTGTCCACCCTCACTCGTGAAAATAGTCAAAAGCAGTGTGAATTTTGGGCCACACCAGATCGCCTGTCTGCATCATCTATGGCTTCTAAGACACAGGCTTGCTTCAATCGTTGTATGATTAAAACAGCTTATATTCTTGTCGGTGGTCGGGGCTCTAGGCTTTCGACTTTGTTTCCTGATTCTATCAAAGTTTTAGCACCTGTGGCCGGTGAGCCGTTGCTCAATCACCAGCTGCGTTGGTTATCAAACCAGGGAATAGAAAAAGTAGTGTTGCTTGCGGGATTTCGTGGGGAGAAATTATCTGAATATTGCAAACGGGCGAAAGATTTTGGGCTGTTGAGAATTGACCTCGAGATCGAGCAAGAAGCCATGGGATCTGCCGGAGCTCTCAAAAGATTTCACCGCTCTGAAGACGAAGAGTTTTTAGTTCTTAATGGTGGACGATATTTTTCGGGGGATTTAAGAGAGTTTTTAAATTTGCCATTAGATCCTGCTGAACCTTGTGTGGCCTTGGTGAAAGAAAATGTGGATTCAGCTTTGTTTCGAAGTTATCCATTTTTTGCAGAAAATCCCCAGCATTTTTTGGCTGGAGCTGTGATTTTTCATAAGAAAATTTTAGAGCGAATTCCCGAGGATCGTTTCTATCTGGTGGAAGAGGATCTTTTGCCAAGCCTTGCCGGTCTTAAGATCAAGTCATGGGATGGGAAAGTGGCAGATATTGCTCATCCCCATTCTTATGCCGAGCTCAATGCAGACTTGGTTTTTGAAAAAGCCTTGAGCGAAAGTTCTGTGTTGCCGCTTTTGCTGGCTGTGGCTCTGGATCAAGGCCAAATTTTTGTGACGGATGATCAGCTTTTGGAATTGTTGAAGAGCACTTCCTTGAGCGGGCTCTTGCATCGCTGGCCCAGAGACAATCAGATAAAGCGATTTTCACCCAGAGATCTGATTATTATTTCAGAATCCGACAAATCTTTGGTGGATGATCTCTGGAGAATTTCGCATCGCTGTGGTTCCCAAGTGCTTGTGGTGACTGAGCGAGATCTTGAAGAAACATTGTATGACTTAAAAGCCACGGCTCATGAGTTGCGTTCGGCACTGATGTCTTATCAAAAATTTTGGCAGAGCTTGGAAATTTCTCAAGGGTGGATTTCACCCCAAGGGCGGCCTCGCAGGCCAGCGCTTTTCATGGACCGCGATGGAGTTGTTATCATCGATGAAGGCTACCTTCAGGATCCGAGCAAGGTCCGATTGAAAGCGGAAGCTTGTGCCGCTATTGAAAGAGCCCATGCTCGAGGTTGGTGTGTGGTCGTTGTGACCAATCAAAGTGGTTTGGGACGAGAGTACTTTGGGTTTGAAAAGTACGATGCTGTGACTCAAAAAATGCTGGCCGACCTTTCAGAGAAAGGCTTGTGGGTGGATCATATTGAAGTGGCTCCGACCTATGAAAAATCAAAGAAAGCTTTTGGTCATTTGCAAAGATCCCTGAGAAAGCCTCGGCCGGGGATGTTTTATGCTGCAGCTGAGCATTTGGGCATTGATCTTCAGCGCAGTTGGATGGTGGGGGATAAAGCCACGGATTTGATGGCTGCGGCTTTGGCGGGGCTTGAGAAAGGGTTTCTGCTTAAGAGCGATGTGCATGTAAATCAGCTTGAAAAATGGCGTTCTTGGCCATTATTATCCAGAGTTTCTTGGGGACCAGCCGTGGATTATGGTTGGCCCGATTTTCAAGGAGAAGAGAAGTGATCGTAGCAATTATGTCTGGCGGAAGCGGCACAAGGCTGTGGCCAGTTTCAAGAAGCTCGAAGCCCAAACAGTTTAGCAATCTTTTTGATCAGTCCCTGCAGACGATGACGATTCACCGACTGCTTCCTTTTGGTGAGCCATGGATCATCACTTCGCAGGCTTTATCAGTGCAGACAGAGATCAGCCTTAAAGAAGCAGGTGTAAAATCGAGAAATGTTTTGTTTGAGCCCGTGGGTAAAAATACGGCTCCTGCAATCGCGCTTTTGACCCGAGTACTGATGAATCAGGGCAAAGGCCATGAAGTGGTTGGTGTGTTTCCAGCCGATCATTTGATCGAAAAAGAAGATGTTTTCCAACAAGCTCTCGAGCTTGCTGAAACCGCAGCCAGAGATCAAAAAATTGTGACTTTGGGGTTAAAACCCACAGAGCCCAACACGGGATATGGCTATATCCAAACTGAAAAAACTCCGTTCACTTACAAAAAACAAATGGCTTCCTACAGTGTGATGAAGTTCCACGAAAAACCTTCGTTTGATTTAGCGAAAGAATTTTTGCGCGAAGGTAATTACTATTGGAATGCTGGGATTTTTGTTTTTCCAGTGAGTTTAATGGCCGAACTGTTTGAAAAGTATCAACCACAAATCTGGGATGCTCTTGAAACTTTGAAGCCAGATCTTTCAAATTTAAAAGAGATTTACTCGGGCCTTCCAAGTATTTCGATTGATTATGCGATCATGGAAAAGCTGTCTTCAGCTGAGCTCTTGTGCGTGCCATGTGATCCCAATTGGAGCGATGTAGGGAGTTGGGATGCTGTGGCTGATGTTTACAATCGTAGCGGTCGAAATAATGCCGAGACCGTGGAAGTGAACTCAAAAAATAACTTTGTGTTACCTCAAAAAGAAAAAACCTATGCCTTTGTGGGTGTTGATAATCTGATCGTTGTAGATACCAAAGATGCTTTGTTGGTTGCTAACAAAGGATCTACTCAGGATGTGAAGTTGGTCGTCGATCGTTTGAAGTCAGACTCTTCAAATTTGGCTGATCAGCATGTGTTTGAAGAGCGCCCCTGGGGAAAGTTCGAGATTCTTGAAGACACAGAATATTTTAAGTCTAAAAGAATCACTGTGAATGCAGGTCAACAGTTGTCCTTACAGAGCCATGCCAAGCGCGAAGAGCATTGGATCGTGGTGAAAGGTAGCGGAGAAGTCGTGCTCAATGAGCAAGTCATTCCAGTGAAGTACGGAAGCTATGTGCATATCCCACTGGGTGCTAAGCACCGTATGCGTAACAATGGCACGAGTCCCCTTGAATTTGTTGAAGTTCAAATGGGATCTTATTTTGGCGAAGACGACATCGTTCGTTACCAAGATGATTACAAGCGGACGTAGTTCATGAGCTGCGTGCGAAGATCAAAAGAGCTTTGAAGTCGCCTTGGTCGGCCAATTTGAGTGCAGAGATATACTTGGCTCGAGTCGTTCCCCACGAGAACTTCGGTGCTTTTAGCTTTTTTAAGAGCAAGTCAGCCATCTCAAACTCAAAAGTCGTATCACAGTTCCAGTGAGAGTCGCCCTCATCACGCCATGGGCGAGAAAGTGAGCTCGGTGGTCACAAGGAAATTCTCTTATTTAGTTTTGAGCGTTCCTTCGAGATTGAGCTGAGCGCTGGCGCTAAAGGAAAAAAGCAAGAAGAGAAGCTAAAGTGAGAATTCTATTTTTCGTCATTCCTCCTTTGGCGATAGAGAATTAATGGTTCAATTTTTTCTGCAATTTAAAATCAAAAGTGTCTTGTTCAAGAGTGCATTCCATGAGTGCACCTGCTTTTGAAAAAGCTCGGACTCGCTAGCCCTTACTCGCCACCGTTTCAGCGAATTGCTGACCTAAGTGAAATGCTGTTTTTAAGTCACCTGGAACAAAAGACTTTTCGGGAGCCTCATTGGCAGCCTGGGCCATGGCGCCCAAAGAAGATCCAAGACGGTTCTTAGCTTGGTCTGGAGTAACGCCACCATAGACTTCGTTAGAGACACCTAAAGGCATCCAGTACATTCCTTGCTGAGCTGCGAGCACGCTTAAGGTGATCAAAGTTGTCATTTTGTCTCCGCTCGGTGCCCCAGAGACAGTAAATCCTGCAGCCCATTTGCCACGCCAAGCCTGACTCATCCAAGCTTTGCTGGAAGCATCCATAAACGCTTTAAACTGAGCAGAAACATTTCCCATATAAGTGGGAGAGCCCCAAATTTGCCCATCAAACTGAGCGAGCTCATCAATGTTCTTTTGTGCTTCTTCCGTGGTCATGATATTTACTTCCACTTTTTTTGTTGAAGCGGCCCCTTCGGCAACTTGATTGGCAAAGTAAGCAGTATGTCCGTAGCCAGAGTGATAGATGATTGCAATTTTTTTCATAGGATCTCCTTCGTTGAGAAAGTAGAGATTAGGTCATTGACTGCCTAAAAGATAGTAGGTACCTTTTGGTAACCATGACGAAAAAGCATACAATCGCAAAAAAACCCAGTTACTGTGAAGAGAGTTCAAAGATTTCATCAGGCCCATGTCCAGTCAAAGAAGCTTTGCAGTTTCTGTCGGGAGCTTGGACCTTAGAGATCTATTGGGTCCTAGGTCGTGGTCCATTGAGATTTGGGGAGCTCAAAAGACAATTGGGTCCAGTGTCTGCAAAAGTTTTGACTCATCGGTTGCGAGATCTCGAGGATTTGGGAGTTTTGGAACGAGAAGTGAAAGAGACTTATCCGCCTCAGGTGGAATATTCACTGACGGCCTTTGGACGAAAGTTTGAGCCCATCCTTGAGAGCATTGCCGCTGTCGGGCAGGGTCTCTTAAGAAAATCAAAAAAGACTGCAGCACAGCAAAATAGCTAAAAAATTTTAGACTAATTCCGGTAGACAAGAGATGTTGAAAATCCGATGTTTGATCTTCAGCAAATACTTCAATTTTTTTCAGAGCTGGCTCATCAGCCGGAACTTGTTTATTTGGCTGTGATTGTGATCTTGACGGCTTCAAGCTTTGGATTACCCATGCCCGAAGAAGTCACTTTGATTGCGGCAGGCACGATTGCTTATTTTTCAGTTCATCCGCCTGAGGGATCTGTAGCGACTGGATCCCTGGTTGATCCTTGGATTCTTGCAGGAGTTTGTTTCGTTGCTGTTTTTGGCAGTGATTATTTGGTCTACTGGCTGGGGAAAAAATCTCGTGGACGCATTGGAAAAATTGCTTTTTTTGCCCGGATGATGCAGACCAGTGCCTATCAAAAGACTGAGCAACTCGTCAAAGTGCGGGGTCATTGGATGGCTGGGGTCTTTCGATTCACCCCAGGCTTGCGGTTTCCGGGGCATTTTTGCTGCGGTGTCTTAGGTGTTCCTGGTTGGAAGTTTACGGCAATTGACGGTTCGGCGGCTCTGTTGACGGTGCCAACCCAGGTGCTTTTAGTCGCGTACTATGGAGATCGTATTCTTGAGAGCTTTAAACAATTCAAAATCGCTGTGGCCGTGGTTTTGGGGCTCATCATTCTTTATTTTGTGGGGCGCCATTACTATCGAAAACTGATGGAGAATTGAGCGATTTTACTTGCTGAAACTGATCCTCTTGAAGGTCCTCGAAGGTTTCAGTAAGGCCCGGCTCAGGGCCTTTAGAATGAGTAGACTCTGATCAGCGGCAATCAGTACCTTATTGGTTCGCTCTCCTTTGAGAACATGATTTTAAAATTTTAAAGGCCGTGATGAGGTTGAGTGGTCTTAAAAGATGTCTTTTTCGAATCTCTTGAATGACCAGTTTTCGATCTGACTTTGGAAGCTCACAAAAACCCATTTCGACATAACATTTATCATGGTGGCGGTAAGCCAGACGTTTGACGTTCTCACAAGTCAAATTTTGTTCGTGATGGAGTTCTTCGATCAAACACCTTCTGTTTCTATCTAGAAATTGTTGGCCCTCTGTTGAAAAGAGGTCTTCATGTTCGACATATCTTTGGCAATAGCGATAACCAAACTTAAGGAGATAATTTCTCTGATCGCATTGAAGCCGGCTCGCGATAGACTTGTACTCTTCGCACAATGAAAGCATTGGAGCAGCGTCAGCCCGTGCTTGTTGGGGAGCCCAGAGGGTCAGCGGAAATATGAGGTAGCAAAAAAATGTCTTCAAGGGAATCCTTCCTAAAAGCAACAACAAGGAGATATTCCAACTCGAGCTCCTAGGCAATGGCAAGAGGCTCTGTCTTGAAAAAGTTGCCTTCTCATTGAGGATCGTCTCAAGATGAGACGGTGTAACCTTTTCTAGTTTGATCTGTTGACCAAGTGAAGGGTCTGAGAATCTTGTTGAAGGATGTTCTTCAGCTTTAAAGGGAAAGGGCTGCCGGTCATGAAAAAAAATAATTTGAATAAAACGAGGGAGCCGTTGAGGAGATTCAGTGATTTGCTGATAATCAAGTTACTTGTTTTCTGTGGCTTCTTGTGCGGATGCTCCAGTTCAAATAACTCGTCTTCTCCTGCTCCGGAACCTGTCCTCTATCAAAATCCCTACTCCGTGGGTGATAGCATAAATACCCTTTCGATTGGGGAAGTGAGCAGAAAGTTTCTTCTCTATCGGCCCGCAACTGTTAACCAACCGAAAGCTCTTGTCGTAGTTCTTCACGGTGGTGGGGGCACGGGAATCAATGTCGCTAATCCAGGTGAACATCCCTTGTCCGTTTTTAGAGCAGTCGCCGACAGCAATGACTTTGTACTTGTTTATCCCGAGGGGAGTCTCGATGTTCAAGGTAATCCCGGTTGGAATGATTGCAGAAGTGATGCTCCTGCACATAGCTCGGCCGATGACCTCAGTTTTTTACATGCTCTGATTTTAAAGCTCCAGGCAGAATTGCAGCTCACAAGTTCAGAAACATTTTTGGCCGGAACAAGCAATGGTGCGGTGATGACCTTCGCTTACACTTTTCACTTTCCGAGCACTTTAAAGGCAATTGCAGTATCTAGCGGAAACCTGCCCGCTTTGCCTAAAGCTGGTGCTTGTAGTGTCGGGCCAACAATCCCAATTCCCATCATGCTGACCTATGGAACTGAGGATCCTGCAATGCCAGTCAATGGTGGATGTGTTGCCAACTTTGGTGGCCTCTGTAACCGGGGTACCGTGATCTCACAACAGGAAACTTTGAATTTTTGGCTCAGTTTAAACGGTCTGACAGGGGTTACCCCGATCAGCTCTATCATCGATATAAACTTTGTGGATCAGGGCCCAGCCCAAAGATTTTTTTACTCGGGAAACACGTCGCTCCTTTATTTCAAGCTGAATGGGGCAGGCCACCCCGTGCCAAGTGCAAGTGTGCTCACTGACTACTCTCCAACATCAGGCTTCCAAAATCGAGACATTGAGTTCGCGGAAGAGGCGTGGAAATTCTTCGAGGCTCTGTAAGTCAAGCTAGAAAAGCCTCTGGGAAGGCGATTCGATTTTTTGCGAGAGGGGTTTTTAGGGCAATGACCATCTCGAGTTGTAAAATATCCAGGTCGCTGATCTGTCGGAGGAATCCAAAGTGCATGATCAGTGACCCAATGCTCACCTCTAGGACAAATGCGCCACGAGTGAATTTGGTTCAATATGTCCTTTAATCAAAAATTATGGAATGTCTTCAGGAAGGTTGACCAGTGGAGACATTTGACGTTTTCGATCTCTCGTTCCCAGAGATCTTGAGAGAGGTAATAAGAAAGTGGTTCAGGTCCAAAGTCTTTGGACAATCTTGAAAAATTTCTAACTTCGAGCTCATCAACTTTTGAGGAACTTTTTATTTCAACTAGAATTCTCTTTCGACCTTTCGTAAGTATAAGGTCAATTTCATTTCCATGCTTGGTTCTAAAGAAGGACAATCGAAAGTCCTTTTCGAAATATTGATTGAGGCGATAAATTTCAAGAATAAGAAATGTTTCAAAGAGTTCACCAAACTGAGATGTTCCAGGAGTAGGAACCGAGTCCAAGCTTCCCTCAAGAGCTTTTTTGAGTCCAGTATCGAAGAAATAGAATTTGGGGGATCCAATTTGACTTTTTCTGACAGACTGATGGTAGTGGGGAAGAACAATTCCCATATAGGTCTCTTCAAGAATCTGGAAATAAGTTTTTACCGTCGGAGACTTAACTCCAACATCTCGAGCAATGTTTCCCTCTGGCTCCAAGAATAAAAAAACTGTTTGATTTCAAAGGTTTAATGAGCCTATTCACCATACTTTAAAATTATCCGCAAAAATTAAAGTGCTGTCATTAGCCTTTGGTGGATCAGCGAGAGTTCTTCTGGGAGAAATAAAAAAGGCAGCTTGTTGAGAGCTGCCTTT
>JAJTIC010000046.1 GCA_021300175.1 Pseudomonadota bacterium | reverse complement strand
TTTCACTGATGGGCCTTCAAAGTCGCCTCAAGCTCGCCCCTCAGAAGTCATTCAGCCGTCGCTTTTTTCTTCCACCTAAAGTCTGGCCTTTTTAACAATCATCTAATTTGAATGAAGATGATTAGAAATTTGGTATCCTTTGAGAATCGAAAGAGGATGCTATGCCACATTTTAGACTTGTTCTCCTTGGATTACTCACCACTGTTCATTTTTTTTCTGCGCAAGCACAGGACTTAAACTGCAAATATCTTGCAGCGATCGAACAGGGCTTTCTTGCCCAGCACATCAAGTACTCGGAGAGAAACCAAGCTCTCGCGGACCGGGTCACCGAACAGTACATCAAGAGATTGGATCCTACGAAGATCTATCTTCTTCAGAGCGATGTGGATCAAATGCGAAAACAAGTGAAAGACTTTGTTGGCAAGGTGAAAGACAGAGATTGTGCGATTTTCCGTCAAATTCATGGTGTGGTTGAAAATCGAGTGAAGGAACGAGTAGAGTTTGCTAAAGGGATGCTGGGCAAAGGATACAAATTTGATAGCAAAGTGGAGTTTGTTTTTGACCCTGATAAAAAGGATTTTCCTAAAACAAAGGCAGAGGCTGAAGCTTTTTTAAAAAACTACGTTCATTTCCAAGTCTCGAATTATATAACTACTGATACCAAGCTTGATGAAGCCAAGACTAACGTATCCAAAAACTGGGATCGCAGCTTGCGAAGATTGAAAGAAACAAAGCCTGATGACATTTTGTCTGGCTATTTAGATTCTTTTGCTCGGGGCTTGGATCCCCATTCCTCGTTCTTCTCAAAAGATGTCCTTGAAGACTTTGAGATTCAAATGAGACTTTCATTAGAAGGTATTGGAGCCACTCTTTCACAGGAAGATGGTTTTACTGTGGTAGAAGCTCTTGTCCCGGGAGGAGCTGCTTTTAGAAGCGGTTCCATTGAGCCTAAAGATCGCATCATTGCAGTGGCTCAAGGGGAAAAAGGCAAATTTGAAAATGTGGTCGAGATGGATCTCAGGGATGTGGTTCGCTTGATTCGCGGCCCCAAAGGAACCAAGGTCAAGTTAACTGTTTTGAGAAAACAGGGGGAAGGCAAAGGCCGCTTTGAAGTAACTTTGACAAGAGATAAAATTAATTTGGAAGATGATGCCGCATCAATGACCTACATCGATCGCGAAGTGAATGGCGTAAAAAAGAAAATAGCTCTTTTGAATCTTCCTTCATTTTATGCAGATTCTTCTCGCGGTGGTCGATCTGCGGCTGCAGACATTAAAAAGCTTATTGCTGATGCAAAAGCTAAAAGAGCAGATGGGCTTGTGTTGGATCTATCCAACAATGGTGGTGGTTCGTTAGAAGATGCTGTTAAGATTGCAGGTCTCTTTTTTCAAACAGGTAATGTGGTGAAGCAAAGTTCACGGGATGAAGGACGCGGCGAAGTGGTTCTTAAAGACAATGATCCTTTGGTCGACTGGAGTGGACCCATGGTTGTACTGACTTCCCGAGTTTCGGCCAGCGCGTCTGAGATCGTTGCAGGAACTTTGCAAGATTATAAGAGAGCAGTCATTGTTGGTAATGATCACACTTTCGGGAAAGGCAGCGTTCAGTCGGTCATGCAGATTCCACAAAACTTAGGTGCGATCAAAGTGACTGTGGGTATGTTTTTCACTGCGGGTGGGGATTCCACTCAGCATCGAGGCGTGGATTCAGATATTCAGGTGCCAGGGCCTTATGTCACTGAGGATATGGGAGAGAAGACTTTGGAGTACTCTCTGCCTCCGAAGAAAATCCCAGCATTTCTGTCCAACGAAGCTTTTGTGAAAGACGGTCCCTCTGCTTGGACGATGATTCAGTCAGATTGGTTGCCACAGCTCAGAGAAAAATCCAAAGTACGAGTTGAGCAGAATGAAGAATTTAAAAAAATTACGACCGAGCTTGAAAAGACAAAGGCTAAAGGAAAGCTGATTAAATTGAGCGAAGTCGTGAAAGACAAAGAAGCTCAAGAGAAAAAAGAAAAAGCAAAGTCAGCCAAGAATCAGTCCAAAGCTGAAAAAGAAAAAGAGTATTTGAAACGTCCAGATGTTCAAGAAGCTACAAACGTTCTGATTGATTTGATTCAGCTGATGGGTTCGAAATCAGTCGCAGTCAAGAGGTAGTTATGAAACTTTTAGCACTTGCGCTTCTGTTTCCAGTTCAGGTTCTTGCTTCCAAAGGAATGACTTTCCGAGACCAAGTTCTTTTTGATCATCGAAATAGCAAGAATTTAGGTGAATTTGTAACAAAGCTCTCCAGTGGAGCTTCAGGCCCTGAGAGGGCATTGTTGCTGAAGATACTTGAGCTGCGTCCTGACCTCGCGCAAAGTCCGCTGCCTAAAATTGAAGTCGAAAAGAGTGAAATTTCATTAAGATCTGGTAAAAACTCTCTGCGACTGGGAGACGTCTCGAGTGCTGAAGGGACTGTGGTCTTTAATGGACGGAAACAGTTTTTTCCATTCTGGTTAGGGCCCCGTGAAACTCTTCGCTCCATCAACAAGTTGGCATCAAGTCCTAAGGTCTCATCTATTTTTATGAAATCTGCAGTGGCAGCAGGAAAAGATTGGAGTCAGGAAATCGTCAGTGTAGGACTCGGAATCTCTGCTGTGTACTTTGCTAAGAAAATGGAAGATTACGAGAAGTCCGAGGGGCTTCATCAGGTGATTGACCGTGGAGGTCGCAAAGAGTGCCTTTCTAAAATTCAAGATATTTACTCTATCGTGAAAGCGGATGGTCTTCCCCTCGAAAGAATCAGTTGCTCCGGGAAGTCGATGTACTACCAAATGAGAGAGCAGCAAGGCGCTCGAGTCAGCTTGAAAGTGTCCTCAAAAAAATTTGAAGTGCTTCAACAGATGGAGAGAGCTTCTTCACAATCTTTTGTGTATGAATTGAAAACAGTCGATTCAATGCAAAGAGCTGGTTATGGGGAAGACCCCGTGTTCTTGACAAGCAGCCCTTATCAGCGAGACTTGGCGGGCGGGGAGTTCCAAAGAGTGAATGGATCTCACGATGCGGAAGCACAGGAGAAAGTTCTGCAGTACTCTGGATTGATTTCTGACCCTGAACTAAGGAAAGTCTGCGAGTCATGTGCATCTGAAGTGAGGGATCAAGCTTTGGGCACTTCTTCTGATCGTAAAAAAGGCGGTCGGAAGTAATTTCGCATTTCGTCATCTTTCAATTTGATGCCTGAAATTTACCTTTGCGGTAAGAGAAATCATGACAAAAAAGACGGTTAAAAAATCACCCAAAATCGATTTTGGAGGGCTTCCGAAAGCTCTTCTGTTGAAAATGCATGATCACATGGTCAAGAGCCGTGTTCTCGAAGAGCGCTTGATAAAAATCTATAAAGCGGGCGACGCTTTTTTCTGGATTGGTGGCCCTGGTGAAGAAGCTTGGGGCGTGCCACTGGGTATGCTGGGTAAGATTGGCCAGGGACCTGAGAACGACTACTGGCATTTGCATTATCGGTGTACCCCGACTCTTGT
>JAJTIC010000131.1 GCA_021300175.1 Pseudomonadota bacterium | reverse complement strand
GTTTTTTGCCAATGCTTGTGCGCCCGTCAAGCGATTCAGGAGAGAGCTTTTGCCAGAGTTCGTGTAACCAATGAGAGCAAAGCTCGGGATTTCTGAGCGTCGACGTGAATTTCGATGCTGAGCTCGGTTCTTGCGAACGAGTTCCAATTTCTTTTTAATCAAAGAAACCTTTTCACGAATGCGACGGCGGTCATTTTCAAGGGCTGTTTCGCCAGGGCCTCGAGTTCCGATACCGCCACCTTGGCGGGACAGTGATCCCATCCACGCATCAATCATGCGTGGAAGTTGATCCAATAACTGTGCAAGTTCTACTTGAAGTTTTCCTTCGTAGGTCTGGGCTCTTTGGGCGAAGATATCCAGGATGATTTGATTTCGATCCATGATCTTGCAGCCGATGGCAGTCTCTAGGTTTCGAGCTTGGACTCCCGAGAGCTGGTGATCGAGCACGACGAGATGAGATTCGGAATCCATCACCATTTGTTTTACTTCTTCGACTTTGCCTGTGCCAATGAGTGTCGCTGGATTCCAGCTTTGGAGGACTTGTACGACGGAGCCCACAACGTCCCCGCCGGCGGCACGGACAAGTTCTTCAAGTTCAATCAGATTTTCTTTAATTTCAGAAGTGGGCTCGGTTTTGAGTCCAACTCCTACCACAATCACTCGATCTGAGGTTTTAATGATCGCTCTATTCATCGATTAGCGGTTTTTTCTCCTTTCGATGAGATATTGAGCTTCTAAAGCCGTCAGAACGACAGAGTTCACAATGGCATCCACGGTGGTGGTGCGTTGGAGGACGTTAGCTGATCTTCGAACACCCATCAAAAAGGGGCCGATAACTTCTCCTTTCCCAAGTTGTTGAAGCAGTTTGTAAGCAATGTTGGCAGCCTCAAGATTCGGGAACAATAAAATGTTAGCACTATCATCAAGTTCGCAAAAGGGAAAAATGCGCTTCATGATCTCTGAATTCACAGCCGTGTCTGCTTGCATGTCTCCATCCACCATTAAATCTGGTCGTTTGGCTTTAACCAAATCGACTGCTTTTCGCATCTTAGCAGGGGAGCCTTCAGAGCCCGTGAAGTTCGAATAGGAGAGCATGGCAATTCGTGGTTTTTGACCGAAGTACTCCATCACCCGAGCTGCCTGAAGAGCCATGGTCGAGAGTTGTTCAGCCGTGGGATCAAAATTCACAGTAGTGTCCAAGAGCAGCAAAAAGCGGTCCTCGAGAAGAACGATATTGAGGCCTGCGGCCACAGCATCTTTGGCGACTCCAATTGTTTGGAGAACGGGTTTCACAGCTTCACCGTATTTCATGGTAGAGCCCGTGACTAAACCATCGGCATCATTCTGGGCAACCATCATGCTCGCAAAGTAATTGGGATCGCTCATGAGTTTCTCAGCTTCGCCTAAAGTCACTCCTTTTCTTTGACGACGCTTCCAAAGTTCTTCTGCATAGGCTTTAAATTTTGGGTGAGAGGAAGGGTGAATGACAGGGAGATCTTTAAGGACATCCAGATTAAGGCTTGTGATTTTCTCGCGCACGCGATCTGGATAGCCTAAAAGAATCGGTTGGCAGATTTTTTCTTCGACGATCGTGGCGAGGGATTTCAAAATTTTACTGCTCGATCCTTCAGGAAATACAATTCGAGGAAGGCCTGTACCTGCTGCTTCTGTATTGAAGCGCACTTTGTTGATGGCTGAGCGAATGAAAACTTTTTCGGGCCCTTGATACGCTTCCAAAGAGTCTCGATACTTTTCCCAGTCCTCGATCTTTTTTCGAGCAACCCCGGAGTCCATGGAGGCTTTGGCCACTGCGGGAGCGACCCACATGAGCACCCTGGGATCAAAAGGCTTAGGGATCAGATAATCTGGGCCGAATTTAAAGCTCTGTCCGCCATAAGCCGCAGAGACTTTTTCGGGTACGTCTTCACGAGCTAGTTTTGCCAGAGCATGAACGGCGGCTAGCTTCATTTCTTCGTTGATCATGGTAGCTCGGGTGTCGAGAGCCCCTCGGAAAATAGAGGGAAAGCCCAAGACGTTATTCACTTGGTTGGGAAAATCAGATCTTCCAGTGGCGATAATGGCATCGGGGCGTGCTGCTCGAGCTTCGGGGGGAAGAATTTCAGGATCAGGATTTGCCATGGCGAAAATGATTGGGTTTTTCGCCATCGGTTTGAGCATTTCGCCGGTCACAGCACCTGCAACGGAAAGCCCTACAAACATGTCGGCTCCATGAAGTGCTTGAGCCAGAGTGCGAGCTTCTGTCGGCGCAGCAAATTCATCTTTATATTTATTCATTCCCTCTTTGCGGCCGCGATAAATCACTCCACTCGAATCACACATAATGATGTTGTCTCGAGGAACACCGAGGCTGACGAAAATTTTCGCACATGCAATGGAGCTTGCGCCAGCTCCATTCATGACAATCTTCAAATCTCTGAGTTTTCTACTTGTAATGTGGCAAGCGTTGATCATCGCAGCACCTGAGATGATGGCAGTCCCATGCTGATCATCGTGAAACACAGGGATTCTCATTTCTTTTTTAAGTCGCTCTTCAATTTCAAAACACTCAGGGGCTTTGATGTCTTCGAGGTTCACTCCGCCGAACGTGGGTTCAAGGGCTTTGACAGCTTTGCAAAACTCATCCACATCCAAAGCTGAAAGTTCAATATCAAAAACATCAATGCCAGCAAACTGCTTAAACAGAATTCCTTTTCCTTCCATGACTGGTTTTGAGGCCAAAGGGCCAATATTTCCAAGCCCAAGAACTGCGGTTCCGTTCGAAATAACAGCGACGAGATTTCCTTTGGCTGTGTAGTCGTAAACTTTATCGGGTTCTTTGGCGATCACTCGACAAGGAGCTGCGACTCCTGGAGAGTACGCCAGAGAAAGTGCTTTCTCAGTATTGCACGGCTTGCTCGAGTGAATTTCAATTTTTCCAGGTTTTGGGAATTGATGAAAGTGAAGGGCTTCTTGATCTAAGTTGTTGGGAGTTGGGTTGGAGTTACTCGTTGCCATAAATCAAATCTCTCTTTCTCTGCCACGGGATGTGGTTGAATCGACTGGGAAGCTTCATCAAATTTAAAGCTAGAACTCTATCGAGGTCGAGTCGATGTGTGTCACAATGTGCACAGGCTAATGCAGGAAGGCATAGGGTTCAAAAGATTCTTTCTCAACACTCGAAAAGCTTTGTACTATTTTGGGGTTATATAACATCGAGGAAGGACATCTTATGGCGCAAACACAATCGTCTTCTGCAAAATCATCTCGAGATGTGGTTATCGTTGAAGGGCTGAGAACTCCTTTTGCGAAATCAGGTACAAAACTTGCGAAAACACATCCCGCAGAGATTGGAAAAGTCGCACTCAAAGAGCTCATTGCTCGCACGAACTTGAATGTGCAAGAAGTGGATGAAGTCATCATCGGAAACACGGGGAATCCCGCAGATGCCGTGAACATCTCTCGAGTGGTGGCACTCACTGCGGGGATTCCTCAAAAGACATCTGCGTACACGGTGCATAGAAACTGTGCATCTGCCTTAGAAAGCATCAGTCAGGGCTTTGAAAAAATTCGTTCAGGAACTATGGATACAATTCTGGCAGGAGGCACCGAGAATATGTCTCAATTGCCGGTGCTGCTGCCTCAAAAATTTCAAGATCTTTTTGGCAAGCTCTTTGCGGCCAAAGGGCCTTCCCAGGCGCTGCCTCTGTTGTATCAACTTTTCAAAGCGGATTTGAAACAGATTAAAGCTTTACTCACTTCCAATCAGAAAGATGCGTATTTCCCGGTGATCTCAGTGATGCAAGGTCTGACGGACCCTTTTGTCGGGATCAATATGGGACAAACTGCAGAAATACTTGCGAAAGAATGGGGGCTTTCAAGAAGAGCTCAAGATGAGTTTGCTTTGCGTAGCCATCAGTTGGCTGCCAAAGCGTGGAAAGAGGGTCGAATGAAAGACGAAGTGGTGCCATTGCCACTGGGGCCTGACTATAAAGAAACGCTCATGGAGGATATCGGTCCTCGAGAGAATCAAACCATGGAAGCTTTGGGAAAACTCAAACCTTTTTTTGACAAGAAAACAGGGTCGATCACTCCGGGAAATGCCTGTCCTATTACCGATGGTGCGGCCATGCTTCTTTTGATGTCGAGAGAAAAAGCAGAATCGTTGGGCTATAAACCACTGGCAAGAATTCGCTCTTACGGTTTTGCCGGCCTTGAACCCGAGAGAATGGGGCTTGGGCCTGTGTATTCCACACCGGTCGCGCTCAAGCGAGCGGGCTTAAGTATGAAAGATATCGGATTGATTGAACTCAATGAAGCTTTTGCAGCCCAGGTGATGGCTTGTCAAAGTGCTGCTAATTCAGACAAGTTTGGTCAAGAAAAGTTGGGTTTACCCGGGAAGCTCGGTGAAATGCGCACGGAAATTCTGAATGTGAACGGCGGAGCTATTGCATTTGGTCACCCCGTGGGAGCAACAGGTACTCGCATCGTTACGACTCTTGCCAAAGAGATGAAACGACGTTCCGTTCAGTTTGGTCTTGCAACACTTTGTATTGGTGGTGGTCAAGGTGGCGCAATGATTTTGGAAAGTGAGGCTTAAGATGAGTTTTCAAGAAAGCATTAAGATTATTCCCCAAGGTGATGTGGCCATCGTTGAATTCGATATGGTTGGCGAGAAAGTGAACAAATGGAATACGCCCATGATGGTTCGCTTGAAAGAGGTTTTGGGAGAGCTCAAGAAATCAACTTACAAAGCAGCTATTTTTGTTTCTAAGAAACCAAAAATCTTTGTTGCAGGTGCGGATATCGATGAGATTAAAACACTGAACACACGCGAGCAGATCCTCAAAGCTGTGGATCAAGGGCAGAGTATTTTCAATGAGCTTGAAGATCTTCCAATGCCCACGATTGCAGCCGTGCATGGGGCTTGTGCGGGCGGAGGGTGTGAGTTCCTCATGGCCTGTGATTACCGAATTGCGACCGAAGACAAGAGCACTCGGATCGGTCTTCCAGAAACGAAGCTTGGAATTATTCCAGGTTTTGGGGGATGCGTGCGCATGCCACGCATGATTGGTCTGCAAGCAGCTTTGGATGTTATTTTAGCTGGTAAACTTGTGGATGGAAAAAAAGCTGAAAAAATTGGGCTTGTTGATCAAGTGGTTCATCCAGGTCTTTTGATGGAAGTGGCATTAAAGAAGGCCAAAGAAGTGATAGAGAGCGGTGGGAAAAAACGCAAGAAAACTTTCAAAGCCCAAGGGGCTGTGAACGGAATTCTTGAAAGTTTCGTGGGTCGGGGAATGGTGTACTCTCAAGCAAAAAAAGGTGTTCTCAAGCTCACTCACGGTCATTATCCAGCCCCACTCAAAGCCATCGAAGTTATCTCTAAGACGTATGGAATGAGTGATCGAAATCGTGCCATGGAAATTGAGCGAGAGGGTTTTTGCGAAGTGGCTCTCACGGATGTTTCGAAAAATTTAATTCATGTATTTTATCTGACAGAAATGGTGAAAAAGAATTCAGGAGTGGCCAACACTTCTGTGAAAGCCAAAGATGTGAAGGCTCTGGGAATCTTAGGGGCGGGCACTATGGGCGGAGGAATCGCTTATGTGGCGGCCGATAAAGGAATTGATTCTCGGATGAAAGACATCAATTTCGATGCTGTCGGAAAAGGTCTCAAGCATGCTCGAGATCTTTGGTCGAAAGAAATGAAGAAACGTAAAATTAATGAATTTGAATTCAAGCAAAAAATGAGCTTAGTTTCTGGAACGACTGATTACTCGGGTTTTGGGAATATGGATGTCGTGGTGGAAGCAATCGTTGAAAATATGGACATCAAGAAAAAAGTCATTGCAGAGACCGCGGGACAAATGCGAAAAGATGCCATCATTGCAACGAACACTTCTTCTTTGTCAGTGACAGAGATGGGTGAAGCTCATCCAAGACCTGAGTATTTTGCAGGCATGCATTTCTTTAATCCGGTTCATAAAATGCCGTTGGTCGAAGTGATTCGTGGACCTAAGACTTCGGATGAAACAATTGCGACCATTTATGAGCTCTCTAAAAAAATGGGCAAGATGCCTGTGGTGGTCAAAGATGGTCCTGGATTTTTAGTGAATCGACTTTTATTGCCATACATGGCGGAAGCTGCTTTCTTGATGCAAGAAGGTCAAAGTATCGAAGCCATTGATAAAGCTTTTGTGAAGCAATTCGGTATGCCTATGGGTCCCATCGCTTTGATGGACGAAGTGGGTCTTGATGTGTGTGTGAAAGTTTTAAAAATTTTCAAAAAAGCTCTCGGAGAGCGCGTCGAAATCCCTGCGATTTTTGATAAAATGGAAAAATCCGATCGCATGGGTAAAAAGAACCTGAAAGGTTTTTACAAATACGCGAGCGACGGAAAACGCCTTGAAGTCGATCAGTCTGTTTATTCAGAAATGGGACTGTCAAATCCGACGAATCCTTTGTCAGACAAAGAGTGTATCGAGCGGGGAGTGTTTGCTATGGTGAACGAATGTGCCCTGGCACTCATCGAAGACCGAATTGTTGAGACTCCTCACGAAGTGGATCTGGCTATGATTATGGGCACAGGATTTCCGCCGTTCCGAGGCGGCCTTTTGAAGTATGCAGACACTTTAGGGACTCAGTTCATCGTGGATCAGCTCGAAGTTTACGCGGCCAAAAAAGCCCCCAGGCTCAAGCCGTCCCAGCCCCTGAAAAACCTTGCCAAAAACTCCCGCCGCTTCTACCAATAGGTGCCACGGCGGAGCTTCAAGGCTATGGGATTACAGCTCGGTGTTTCAAATTGAGATTTTCCCAAGCCCCGACAAAGATCGGGTTTTTTCTCAAGAATAGACAACTTCCACCGATAAGAAAGGGCTGAACTTCTTTAAGGGGGGGGGATGCTTTTCAGAAAAGCAGCTTTGGTTTTTGCCATTCTTTTTGTCATAATGGTGGGCTTTCAAAACTGTGCGAAAGTCACTTTTGACGGGGCGGACCTCAGTTCACTTGGTGAAGTTTGTGATCTCGGAGCTCTCACTTCTGCACAAATTCGTGTTTCTACTGTGGATACCGGGAATATGTCTTCAAACCAGATTCAGCAAATGATGGCTGGTGTTGGTAATACCTCTTGGCAGACAATCACGGGCGATTCGACCTTTCTTTACAACAAAATGATTATGGTGTGGCTGGATGCTTCTATGCAGAGTCAGTTCCAGAAACAAAATGTCACATGGAATTTTTCAAAAAATGAGACATCCATGGGGGGAACTCAAGGGTTTAGCGGATATATGCCGCTCAATAACGAGAAGTTTACACCGGGTCGTTACAAAGTTGAAATGAATGTGGCGAAAGCGGGGTGTATTGCTGCCGCCGAAGATTTATCGAACGAAAATTTTGTTTATGAGTTTTTTCTGAACCAAGCTTGGGCTCAGCAGATACTTCGAAGAACAGTGGTTGTGGAATTCAATGTTTCACAGCCCAATGGACCAGATCAGTGCGATCAATGGGTGAGAAATCTTTCCCTCGTCGCGGATGATCCCAAAGCCGTGAAACAGAATGTGGAGTTTAGGTTCAATAGTCGATCTGGGAGTTTTCAGTGTGCTCAGTACTCATCTATTTGGAGATACGGAGACGGAGCGGTGGATGGCACAGGCCAAGGCCTTAATCAAATTCTACAGAAACTCCATGCTTATGAAAATCCAGGCAAGTATTTGAGTCAGGTGACTTTGAACTTTGGCCCCAATCTTATGACTCAAGCCAACTTCTATAAGCCAATCTCAATCTACAGAAATTCTCAAAGTTGTGATCTCAATTCTGATCTGTATGTCACTGGTCCTCAGCTAATCAATCGGGGTCAATCAGCGACCTATCAGCTCGTGGTGCCACCTCAATGTAAAACTGAAGTTCGAGCAGTGAACTTTGTCGCTGACGGTGCCAGCTGTCAACGTACGGGGGTTCAAAGTGAAAATCTTTATTCGGGAGCTTTTGATTCGCTTCCTTGCGAGACCACAAATAGCTTTCTACTTTCCGTCAACGTGCAAGCGAATTCCGGAGATTTTGTTTTGCAGTATCCTGTGCAAGTCGTGAATGACTTAGCCTGTAAACCTGACGAACTTTTGCGACTCTTTATCTCGGGCCCCAATCAAGTCAGTCTGGGTGAAAGCTCTCAGTTTTCTTTAATAGTTCCAGACTGTATGAAAGTGCAAAACTTTCAAGCTGCGAGCATTTCGTGGGTCACAGAGCCCGCAGATGGTGGATCAGGCTCAGGACAGAATTTTCAGAATCAGTTTGCAAAAGCTGGCTGGTACAAAGTTCACGCTGACATCCCTTCGACCCGGTACTTTGCTCCTCATCGGGTCTCGACAAATGTCTACGTAAGAGCTGCAGCTCCTGCGACAACAACCACAGTTCCTGCGACGACAACCACAGTTCCTGCGACAACAACCACAGTTCCTGCGACAACAACCACAGTTCCTGCGACAACAACCACAGTTCCTGCGACAACAACCACAGTTCC
>JAJTIC010000076.1 GCA_021300175.1 Pseudomonadota bacterium | reverse complement strand
GAACTGCTTACAAATACAAGACTCTCGTCCCGAGGAGCAGGAAAAGACCGAACTTGAACCGACCACTTCCATCTGAGTAATGACCCCATCTCTTTCACTCCAATCAATGGATCGCCCTTTGTCACCGTAGCTTTGCCGTTTTTCGACAGACACTCCAACGGCCGTGCTCTGATACCAGGAAATTTTTTCTTGTAGATATGCGAGCTCTCGAGGGAAAGAAAGTTCTTTCGGAAAGCCTTCTTCATCATTTGTAAATAGAAGAACTTCTCTTTGACCTGTCACATCGTTCAGCCGAAAGTGAAGCCTTAACTCTTGCCCCCTCCGAGTTTTGCCGAGCCAATTCTCGATGCGCACGTCAGCTTTCTCGCGAAGTTCGCTGGGGACCAACTTCTCAAAAATTTGATTCAACGTCTCAGCCGGCTGACGAAGATCCAAACAATCTAGCAGGCTATCTGAAATTGGAACCCTCGACGGAGGCGGAGAACTTTGCGGGTGAATCAACTCGACAGGAGCCGCAGGCTTTGAGTCTAAAGATTTGGCCTGATCTTTTGGTGAAATAGTCCCCAAAGAGATCCCGAAGGCCAGCGACAAAAGCAGAGCCCCAACGACCAAAATTCTTTTTAGTACTGTGGACACCGGCGAGCCTTTTCTGAAGAGCTATCGCTAAAGCCCCATCTTCGCTCGATAAAATCCATCGGATTTGACGAGAGTTTGTTTCGCTGAATTCTGTCAGAGGCCTGCCCCAAAGAAATCCATAATCCTGGTTTCACCTCTTGACGGCAAAAGGCGCTAGAGTCAGGGCCTGACAATTCTCCTGAAAGAACACTTTCTAATTTCATGAGAGTTCGTGGGGAGAGTGATCCTGTCTCTGCCACCAATGACTGAATTTCTAACATATTTCCGAGAAATCTTTGATCCCGATTCGGTGTTGAAAAATCGTCGTACTGGGTCGCATCCATACACTGTGACCCAAGTTTGCGGTTCAAACTATCAGCCGCAATCACCACGGAAACTCGATCCTTCAAGGACTGACAGGCTGTCTCAAGAAGTCGCTCCGCGCGCGCGTCTACAGTTTCATCGATCAATGCCATCTTCTTCTGCACACTCGCCGCCCAACGATTTGATGGTAATTCATACTGCTCAAGGCTAGAGCCAGCCACTTGAAATGAAGGCGTTGACAGCTGCTCGGGTTGTTTAAAGTTTCTAAATCCAGCTTTTGACGCAGGCGTGACTCCATTGGGAAATAAAAATCCAACCGTGGGGTACTCATTTCGGGTGTAAAGCTTGGTCGTCGGTGGACGTGATCCATAGATCAAGAAGGGAATCCCATACTGACTAAAGCTATGAATGGTCCAGGCATGGTGATTCTTTCGATCTGTGAGAATAAAACTTCCAGAATTCAGGGAAGATCTGTTCAGAGCGACAGGAAAGCTATCATCAGGAAGAGATGCTGTACTGAGAACGCCAAAAAGGTAGAGCATAAATGATCTCACTCTTTGTGCTTCGGTCTGAGCGTCCCACCGAGACATCTCGTTAGAAATCTTTCTTCCCCCGCCGGTGGGGTCATTCATGACAAAAGGAAGTTTGTTCTCGTAGGAAAAAATCATTCTAAGAGCGTAGACGGTATCAGCACAATCAAGTTTCAGATTTTGAAAAGGCCCAGGCTTTGTGAAGTAATCAGCGGACCAGTTCTGTCGGACCCATTCTTGATATTCAGTTTCAAATTCTGGGGACCATGAATTTTGATTGGTCCAGACAGCGGATTGAGCCACCAAACAAAATAAAGTCACTCCCCATGTGATAAAGACTTTCATACGCCCCCCAAGAACCAGGGATGTATCTAAGCATCAGACTTGTTGTCTAGGAAAACTTCTATTGGAGTTTCCATGGAGGAAGATTGCCGAGCACTTTTTCAGGATCTTTTCCAAGCCCCAGCATGTTGTCCCACTCCAACTCTAAATAGTAGCGCTGCTGAGACAAAAGACTCTCAGGGGTGATCGCATCACCCGCTTTGCAGACAGAAGTTGGATCAAAACTGTTGGCATCACAGAATGAAACTTTTACATTGCTGATATCTTCGACCATCCCACTGAGCCATGTTCTGAGAGATAGAGGCGCTGCGGGATCAATCGCAGGATCAAAAACCATGACTTGTCCATCGACTTTGTAGCCGACAACGACATGATACCACCAGGTCACTATCCCCGAAGCAGAATTTGGTGTGGCCACTCGCAAGCTCCCAAAAGCATAAACTTTGGTTGGTGCAGGCGCGCCTTTGCCTTGAAGCTTTCGCGACATGTATTCTGCTCGTGTGAAACATCCATCCGCTGGATACAACCAACTTAATCGACGAGGAAATTCCGGTTTTGAATCCAAACTCAAGAACCGCTCATCTCGAATTTCATTAAACATCTGATGGAGATTAAGGCTCTCAGGAAAAGAAACAACCTGCTCAGTTTTCGTTGCAAGTTCCGAGACACTGAAGCTCGCCTGAACCACAACTTTCGGATATTCAGTGGAGATTCGCTTTGGCAGGCTTGCCCGAACTGCTTTGAGATACTGGGCGCCAGAAATCTTTGGATCTCTGGCCGCTGAGACCTGAGCTAAAGCTAAAGGACCAAAAAATGAGACGAGCACTATTGAAGTGAGTAGACTTGAAAAAGACACACCGAACTCCCAATTAGAGAGGTGCTTTTTAACATGAGTGAGCTCCCGTAAAGTGACGCTTTTTCAACTTTGTAAAAGTTTATATGACCGACTATAATATAGTCACTAGGTATCGGCGAGCTTGTTGGACGCCGCTCAAAGCCTTGGTCTATTACAATGACAACCCCAATATCATGATTTCTATCATCAAAACAAATTCAACGTCCTTGAACTTTAAAATTCTTGGATCCCATTTTTTAAATTCATAAATTTATTGAGTTGCCCATTAAAGGACTCTTGTATCTTCGAAAAATCGCGAAATGGCTTGCTCTGGGCAGCCACAACGGTCAAATTGCACAAACAATTCTGGGAAGTGCCTCTAAGGACTTCTTATCAAAAGGCGAGATCCCCGTGTCATATCACCAGAGATTTAACTACTCAATGAATCAGCACTTCAACGCTGATGGCTCGATGATCTGAGGGGCGGGCATCGCGCTCTTGGAGTGACCTTGGAGCTGGCAGCGGACGTCCATTAAGATCTCTATCTTGAATGATCCTGGCGTCCAGGATTTGAACTCGATTTGACTTGTACAGTATGGCATCCAATTGATTCTTCTCCATTGGGCCATTCGGTGGGAAGTAAATATGGGTGGCTCTTTGTTCGGCTGGCATCCCATCAAAAGGGTCCTTAAAGCCCTGATTAAAGAGGGGGCGAAATTCTCGAGCTTGATGGACAACACTATTGAAGTCTCCCGCTAACAGAATCGGAAAATCAAGGCCGTATTGATTGAGGAGCTTTTGGACGATTGTGGTAGTGGCTTTTACTTGAGAAGCTCTGCGAAGATTTCCCTCGGGATCATTCGATCCTGGCTCTGTTCGCTTCGATTTATAATGCGTGGCAAGTACAGCCATGATGGGTTTAGATCGATTGCCTCGAGGATAGACCAGAGCTACGGGTAAATCTCGCGAAAAGATTTTCTCGTTGGGCCTCGATCCCGGAAAATTTTTGTTGCTGATCCACTCGACCTCCACAGGAAGCTCGCGGCTAATCAATAGCGCAAGATCAATGCCTCGAGAGTCATTTCCTTCAATCACCAATGCTTCATATTTACCACCAAGATATTTCTCTGCAAAATCTTCGGCCGCTCGCTTGTTTTCTACTTCAACAAGAATTTGAAAATCCGGTGGATTCTCCATGATTGCATTCGCATTTCCACGTCGCCGTTCTCGCTCTTTGGCTGGATTGTAGTCTTGCTGTCTCTGATGAGGAGTCTGGGTAAAGAGATTCAAGATATTGTAACTGCCGATACGAAATTTTCGAGGAGTTTCCCCCATACGGCTGGATTTGTAAATGAGTTTGGGTCCGTATTGCCCAGTCCCTTCAGAAACAGTTCCGCGAGGATAAGCACCGAACAGGCGGCCACATTGTTTAGCTTTTACGACCGAGGCATTAAGGAATAGGGAGAGACCGATAAAAAAAATATATGTTTTAGGGATCCATCGCCGCGGTGATCTCATTCTTCTCTTGGATTGCCAAGATCGTGCCCAAATTGAACTCAATAACTTCAACTAGTTAGTGATAGAAACCTGTCGAAATTTTAACATGAGGGGACCCAGTTCAGAAACTTCGAGATCTCGGACGGCCCTCTTACAAGAGCCCTGCATAACCTAGCTCTTTGAGTCCATTTCTCGTGGCGGCGTCTACGGGAACTTGATTCTTCAGCGGCTTCAATATCTGCATCACCTCGGGAACTAACGATCGATCGGGTGTTGCCAGCAGAAAATCAATAATCCGCCGGTAAACTCTCCTGTCCCGAGACTTAAGACACGCAATTGTTTTAATCCCCAGAACCGAATTATACCAACTTTCAGGAATCTCATCATGCTTGATATCAAAAAAAGCTCCGGTAGAGCAAACATCATCACTTAAAACTTCCGTCACCGGAGAACCACCTTTATATTGCATAAAACCCACACGCTCTGCCCGAATCTCTTCTGGTTTCATCCAGTTGAAAAATCGAACTGCATTCAAGAATTGCATGTAAGTGTAAGGAGAGACATCTCTCATAATGTGCATACTGTTAATAAACTCCTCTCTGGCGCCTGGAATCTTTGAGATTTTTCGAATTCTCGATTCATCTCCGGCCGACCAATTCGAAATGGTATTTGTCTCAAGAACAAACTGAGCAATTGCAGAAAGAAATTTTTTGCGATCCGGGCTATTCACCAACTCATAAACAGCATCGAGTTTTTTAGACATGTTGGATTTACTGGTAAAAAGTCGACAAGTCTTCTGAAATCCATTCCATGTGGGCGAATCCGGCGTCAGCCCACTTGTCATGCGAAAGCCCATCCATCGCGGCAAGGCTGCCATCTTTGTATCGACATATTTTGGGGCTTTTGACATTCGCAGCTCTTCCCCTAAATCCGGGATCGACTGAATGTATTTTTCAAGGCTGTTCGCAATTTGATGCCCCAAGGGTGCTTTGATAACAAAACCATAAAGATTTGGGACTCCGTTAAAGACAAACTCCATTCTTTCTTTGTTAGTTCGTCCAATATCACTATAGAGCATGGCCAACATTTCACTGGCGACCCGAGGTGAGTACCCGTGATCGATATAGGCCTGTAGTTGCTCCTCACGAGTACGCCCTAGAGCTTTTCCTGCTAAAGTATTGCACCCAAAAAGTTTTACTTTTGTCGGTGAGTTCAGAATCCCCGTACAACTGTTATCACAAGCCTGCCTTTCAAGATCGTTAATAGTCCAAGAAAGCCCCGTTGTGTCGGGGCCAGAAAAGCCGCTCCCATAATGTCCAGAAATCAGAAGCACGTCGCACTTAATGCCGCTTTTACAGGCGTTGTTAAACCAGTCCCCGTCAAACTCAGGCTTGACCAGCTTGGTCACTGGATCTACCTCTTTGGCGGGCCTAATTCGGCTACCAAATTCTGTGAGTTCGATAAAGCGAACGCCCTTCGTCTCGTAATATTTTTTGTAAAGTTTTATCTCATCATCGGAATTAATGCGAACTGTACAAAAATTGATCGGTTGAGACAGAGACTGCAATCCAGAGAAGCTACTACTGTTTTGCGCCCATGCCAGCTTTCCAGAAACCAAAATGAACGCAACGACCAACTTTTCTAATGTTGACATCAATTCCTCACATCACTCTCCGGGCTTCTCGATGGCAAACAGAAGGCCAAGGCTGCCTCTCACCTATTGATTTTTGATCCAGAAATCTGTCGATCCTTCTGACAAGAGCGGCAAATTTGGACACTTTGAGGGGGGGGCTCTTCAAGCGTGAATCGCTTTCAACACAATGAAGAAGCCAGGCCCTGCTGCCTGGTGCAAAACATGCAGCAATGAGGGAACAAGGATTTTTATGGGAACAAATCGTATCATGGTGCTTTTCATAGCCTGTTTGTTGGGGGCCTTGGCGCAAGCCCAAAGTCAACGCCCCATTTTGCTGATCACTTCTTTCGAGGACTTTGATATCGTTGAAGGGCCTCTACCGCCCTCGGCTGCCCGGAATATGTCGAACCTTTTAGGCGCTCAATTAAGTGCTACTTTGAAATCCAAACTCTCGGATAAAATTCGCGTTGAACACCTGGTGCTTCCAGTCTCCTTTGCAAGAGCCCACTTAGAGCTGTTTAATTTCATTCACACCTTGCCTCAACAACCCCATTGGATCATTAGTCTCGGAGTTTCAAATCGCAAGTACCAAAGAACAATTTTTGATTCTGCAGGCAGGATCCTGGATATACAGCCTATTGAACCCATTCAATTGGAGGTGATGGCGCGAAACACCGGGTCCACGATCAGTTTTGATAACGATGGTTTTACTTTTGTTTCGCCAAAAGGAGAGAAATCAGTGCCCCTAGATCCATCTCAACCTGATCTTCTACCCTTTAACACAAACCCAATTGAAATTCTTTGCGAGATGCAGGATCAACGATCAATCGTGATCTCGAGTCATCCTGGTGACTACGTTTGTAATTCCCTGGCTTTTCGAGTCACCGAACAGATCCGAGCCAACAAGCTTGTGAGCGCCTTTCAGTTCATTCACATTCCGAACTTTACACCTACTGGGTCTGGACTGAAAAACATGAGGGGCGAGACACAAGACAAATTTTTTGCCCGTAACCTTAAGCTCCTCGAAAACTATGTGAAGGTCTTCATCAAATTAGGCCATAAACCCGCATATTTACCGACTGCAGACACATCCGCCATCGCCAACCATCTCCAGCGCTTCGAGCAGCGCAAAGCAATCTCGGAAAAATCCCAATGCTTATATGATGCCTACACCAATCTCCTCAAATCTCTGAAACATCCAGCGCTTGAGGGGATTTGAGGATTCGGACAGGGTTATCATTTGCAGCGATAGACATTAACTGTAGCTCCCCCATCGGTACCCACCTCAAAGATGGCCACAGTTTCTTCTCTATTTTCATCATAAAGCAACGTCACACTAACGGACCCGATATCGCCAATATCGAAGGTGCCTCTCAACTCCTGATCTGTGGCATGCTTTGGGTAATGCAAAAATTTCACTATTTCTAAAGTCTCATTGGTACTGGAAGAAACAATGATCGTTTGCTCGACAAGGCTGCCATAGTTGTCACTGTCTAGGCTGAGAATGTTTTTTTCCAAAACCAGCTTAACATCCTCATAATAAACACCTTCATCACTCTCTTGGGGTTGGCAGTTAAGGGTAATGTGTTTAGCCTGACTGACTGCTGAAAAAGCTAAAAGAACTGCAATAAGTGCTACTTTGTTCATACGAAAATCCTCGATTTCTCTCAAACTTATGTGATCAGTTCGAAAATTGTAGAACTGAGAAGTTCGAGGACTCAACGAATACCTGGATCGCAAAAAAATGCATACTGTTTATTTTTTGATAGATAAATAATTCATAATCCCTGGCATGGCGATACAACAACATCAATCCTCATTCAGCCCTGGGTATGAAATCACCAATTGAATTTACAAAAGAGAAAGAACCTATGTTAGCAAGCTAACACCACCTGACTCAGGAACTCTGACTCACAGAATCTAGGGAGAACCGCCGACCCAGATTCGATCGTTTAGCTTCGTCGGAAAAAGCGAAGCTAGATCATTGTTCCAGAATGTGAACCATTCTTGCCAGTCCTTAAATTACATCCTTCAGCCCAAGTTTTCCCAAAAAGTACTGCAAGCGATTTATAGCAACGTTTAGCTTCCGCGCAGCTTCGTCCTTGTTCACTGAGCGTGCAAGGGTTTCCCGAATAATTTCTTACTTCATGTCTTCGACCTGACGATCAAATTCTTCTAGGGTCTTCGGCGCGTAGGTCATTTGATTCTGGTTCATCAAGTCTGCTAAATGTTCCGGTCCAATCTCGCGTGTATCTGAGACTAGTAGATTCCTTTCGACAAAGGAGCGAAGCTCTCGAACGTTCCCACGCCATTTTTGATTTGCAAGGGTCTCTAGGCAACGTCGATTAAATACTTTTTGGAATCCATTCTCTCGGCAAATTTCATTTGTAAACTGAGCTACCAATGGTTCGATGTCCGGCTCATCTCTGTTCGTAGTGGAATGCATGTTGTCATGATGGGATGAAAAAGGGATCCAGTCAAACCCAAGAACTTCTTAAGATTTAGTTACGAAGCTGAATTTTAAAAAGGAGTGCTTGATGGATCCCAATTGGATTTCT
>JAJTIC010000062.1 GCA_021300175.1 Pseudomonadota bacterium | reverse complement strand
TGTTGTGTCTGCAGCGAAAATTCGGTCAGCAGTGTTTTTTGGACCTGCAGTGTTTTTTGGACCTTTAGATGCATTGGTCAAAGAAGAAACTGACAATGCAAATGAGAGATTCTTATTTGCTGTCAGATTTAAACCAGCTTCTGTCAAAATGCGATCGCGTGTTTTGCGACCTTCAACGATGGAAGCGTAGTTAGTCAGCGTTCCGGCTGTGAAATAAGGCTGTACGTTGTCATTGATATTCACATACAAATTTGCGTACTGACGGAAATCCAAACGAACTTCATTTTGACCAGCAGTATTTGCTAAACGAGGATCTAAGTACCAAGAGACATCGATCCATTTGTTGATGGTGTAAGGAAGCTCCATGCTCGCACGGATTAAACCATTGGACTTATCATCCCGTGAATCTTTTGATGTTGGTGCATAATAGCGGACAGATCCCGTCACTTTTTCAGACCAAGCGACTTTGTCAAATTTTCTGTAGTATCGAACGAAAGGGTCAGCGCTCACGTAACCTTGTTCGTTCTCAGCACGATCCTCTGGGCGCGGAACTTCATTGTAATAAAACTGGTGGGCCACAGCGACAGCATCTTTATCAGTGAGATTGTATTTGAAAGCGGCGACATTGAAAGAGGTCACTAGTGCTTTACGTCCTTGATCCTTTTGAGCTTGGATACCCAAGGCAGCGTCATTTGAGTAAGAAACTGACCATTTCTTCTTAGGAGCTGGTGCTGTCTCAGTCACTGTTGCTGTTGTTGTTTGAACAGGTGCTGCTGGCAACGCTGTTGTTGAGCTGGTTTGAGCAGATGCTTGAGCTGCTACAACCAATGAAAGTCCCATCATCAGTTTTCTCATTTTTTTTTACCCCTTTACCCCATCGTGTGTTGTCGAAACTTTGGTCCGTTTTTGTCTTTTTTATAAGTCGTCCACACCTATAGCAATGGGGATGCCATACAACAGGGGCCAAAGCAACACCGAGCCCCCCATTTTTCATTTTTTGTAAGAAGTTTATACGGCAAACCTGATGAGACTTGCTAAGGATGTCGCAATTTTTGATCCTTGAAGGATGACACCAGTCATTCAGGACCAGTTTTCACAAGTGAAACTTCAAAACTGGTATTTCGATTTCTTGGATCGTTTCTTTTCTGTTAAGATTTAAGGCTATGAAAGCACTTGTTTTATCAGGTGGGGGCGCACGCGGCGCTTACCAGGTGGGCGTTCTCTCAGCGGTGGCTGAATTAGCAGAGTCCTTAAAACAAAAATCCCCATTTAAAATCTATACAGGCATCAGTGCAGGCGCCATCAATGCTTCTTTTTGTGCGGCAGGAGCCGATGATCTGCACCTGACTACAAAGTATCTAATTCAACTTTGGAGCGAACTCACAAGTGATCAGATCTTTAAGACAGATGCCATTTCGCTTGGAAAAATTGGCCTTAAATGGATGGGTGAACTTTCTTTTGGAGCTCTTTCCGGAGCTGAAGCCAATCGATCCCTGTTAGATACACAGCCTCTGTCAGAGCTCATTCGAAATAACTGTGAATTTTCTAAAATTGATAGAAACATTGAAAGTGGACATCTCTGCTCTTTAGCGATCACTGCCCTCGATTATAAATCATCCACCACCATCACTTTTGTTCAAGGAAATGATCAAGTAAAGCTCTGGCAAAGAAGTCGTCGGGTCTCAGAGCTGACTGAAATAAAAACTGAACATGTGATGGCTTCAAGTGCTATTCCAATTCTCTTTCCGCCAGCTCAAATTGCAGAACGGTATTTTGGTGACGGTTGTATTCGAAACTTAACCCCTATCTCGCCAGCTATTCACCTGGGAGCAGAAAAAATTCTGGTGATTGGTGTTCGAAAGCAAAGCACTACAGCTTATGAACAAAAAGCGAGTTTGAGACCCCCTTCCGTTGCCCGAGTGGTCAATGTCCTTTTAAACTCTGTTCTTCTCGATGGAGTTGAAGTGGATATTGAACGATTAGAAAGGATCAATGAGTTCATCCGACGCGTGCCCGATACCCATCATGAACAGTTAAACTTTAAAACAATGGATTATGTTTTTATCAATCCCTCTGAAGACATTGGACAAATTGCGGCGGAACTGTCGACCAGACTTCCTCGAGTGATTCGCTACCTTTTAAAAGGCTTAGGCCCTCTGGAGGACGCGAGCGAAATTATGAGTTATTTGATGTTTGAAAAAGCTTTTACATCAAGATTGATTGAGATCGGCTACGAAGATGGCATGAGGTCTAAAGAAGCTATTTTAAAATTTCTTTCCGAAGATTAAATCTCAACTTGAATACCCACTTCAATGACCTGATTGGGTGGAATTTTAAAGAAATTTGTTGGGCGCTCAGCGTTTCTTGCCATAAATGCAAAAACCTTCTCTCTCCAGACAGACATGGTCGGATCTCCCGTCGGAATCAGAGTTTCTCGACCCAGAACAAAAGTCGTGTCTGCCACCTGGAACGGAATTCCAGCTTCGCGACAAGCTTCTAGAATGTGTTTTATCTTAGGTGTTTCCATAAATCCATACAGAGCAATAATGCGATAGAGGTCTGGCGCCAGAGTCTCGATCTGAATCCTGTCATCGGGATTTACAAATGGAACATCTTTCGTTTTGATGGTCAGGAGTGCCAAGCGAGAATGGAGAACCTTGTTGTGCTTGAGGTTATGCAATAAGGGCACGGGAACCCCCCAAGTATCTCCTGACATATAAATCGCATTGCCTGGAACTCTTTGAGGTTTTTCCACTTCCAATTTTTGAATAAACTCCACCATTGGAATTGAACGAGCTTTCAGTCTTTGAGCCAGAATCTTGCGCCCCGATTGCCATGTGGACATCAGAAGATAAATCCCAGCTCCTATCGCCAATGGAACCCAGCCTCCATCCATCACTTTCACTACATTGGTTGCAAAAAAAGCGAGATCAATCAAAAGGAAAAAACCAAAAACTCCCACAGATTGCCACAAGGTCCAGCCCCAAATTTTTCGAGAGACCTCATAAGCAAGAATCGTCGTGATCACCATCGTTCCTGTGACAGCAATCCCATATGCGGAGGCAAGATTACTGGAAGTCTTAAAGGAAATCACTAGCCACACCACTCCAAGCATCAAAGCCCAATTGATAAACGGAATATAGATCTGACCGATTTCCTTTGAAGATGTGTGGATGATAGAGAGTCTAGGGCAGTAACCCAATTGGACAGCCTGACGAGTGATCGAAAAGACACCAGAAATCAAAGCTTGGGAAGCAATCACAGTGGCCGCTGTCGCCAGCAAAACCATCGGCCACAAACCCCAAGATGGGACTAAGAGGTAGAATGGATTTGAGATCGCTTCAGGATTGGAAAGCAGCAGTGCTCCTTGACCAAAATAATTCAAAGTGAGTCCTGGCATTCCAATGGCAAACCAAGCCCATCGAATCGCCGATTTTCCAAAATGCCCCATGTCTGCATAAAGGGCTTCCCCGCCAGTGACCACCAGAAACACCGATCCCAAAACTAAGAGCCCAGCAAAGCCATTGTTCATCAAAAATTGGATCGCATAATGAGGACCGACAGCTCGCAAAACTTCGGGATTATCAAGAATTCCAGATAAGCCCAAGACTCCCAACACAATGAACCACACCACGATAATGGGGCCAAACACGACCCCAATCCGCCCCGTTCCTAAGAACTGGAAAATAAAGAGACCGATGATGATAACCACAGTCAGAGGAACAACGAAGGGAGCAAAGACTGGCGTCACCACTTTCAGACCTTCTACGGCCGAAAGAACTGAGATCGCAGGAGTGATCACCCCATCCCCGTAGAGTAAGGCTGCACCGATCAGACCCAACACCACAAGCACGCTTTTCCTCTGAGGACTACAGCTGAGATTTTTCAGCGCTAGTGCCATCAAAGACAAAATCCCTCCTTCACCTTTATTGTCTGCGCGAAGAATGATCACCATGTATTTGAAACAAATGATCAAAAGCAAAGTCCAAAAAACCAACGAAAGAATCCCTAGAATATTGTCTGGCGTCAGCGGCATTCCCCCATGATTAAAAGACTCTCTGAGAGCATAGAGAGGGCTTGTTCCGATATCTCCATAGACCACCCCTAAAGCACCCAATGCTAAAAAAAGTAAGGAGTCCTGGTGATGCCCCGAAGATCCATCATTCTGAGAAGAACCTGTTTTAAATTGAGACCGACGACGGTACGAAAGCCTGGATGCGATAACTCTTGCTCCCGAAAGGCCTAAGTCTACACCTTTTTTTGGCGTTGTCACGCGACGAATGACTCAAGGCGAGAGCCTGACAGTCCGATAAAATAGAGAGTAAGTGTTTTAAAAGACTCGTGAATTTAGGTGGACGGGATGAAAGCAAAATTGATCATCGTGGATGATGAAAAAGACATCTTGGAAAACTTCCATGATCTACTCAATGATGAATACGAAATTCAGACATTCTCACACCCCCGTGATTTTTTGAACTACGTCGCTGCTGAGCGACCCCATCCCCACCTCCTTCTGACGGATCTAAAAATGCAATCGATGGACGGCATTGATATGATCAAAGAAGCTCAGAAGCTGGGCTTTGATTCACCGTTTATCATACTCTCTGGTCACCTGGATAAATCAGCAGCACTCGAAGCTGTGGATCAGGGAGTCTTCCGAATCCTGGAAAAACCCTGCGAACAGGAACTGCTCCTCAGAACGATCGAAGAGACAATCCTCGAGGCAGAGGGCCACAGAGTTCGAAGAGAGATTCGCCATCTCACTTCGCAGTTACGAGAGCTTTATACAGGAATTCGCTTTACTTTACTGCAGTATATTCCCGAAGACGTCATCGACCGTTTGGTCGTGGACGCCCCTCATGGAAAAGTGAAAGAAAAAATGAGTTTCGAAAAATTGCTCGAGCAGCTTGAAAGTCGACTAGACCAGCTTTTAAAGTCTGAGCAAGTTTTTGAACAACTGAAGAAAAAAAAGGACGACCCGAGTTAATAGCCATGGAAGACGAAAGTAGATTTTCGGTAAGATCACCGAACGATAATTCAGGCTCCGAATCCGGAGATGGGAGTGAAATGTCAGGGCAGACATTTTCAGTTTACATCTTGAAGAGCAATGCCTCAGTCCTTTCACAGGCAGAGACCTTTTTAAGAAATCGTAACTGGATTGTCGGAAGTGGCACCAATATGCGTGAAGCTCTGGCCTACATTATCCAAAAGCAGCCCCAATATGTGATCCTCTCCGCCGATCATCCCAATAAAAAAGTCAAAGTTCTCCCAAAACTCCTCGCTCAAGCTTTCCCGGTAAAAGTGATCGCTTTTGCCGAGAAACAATCCCCTTCCAGTATGCGAGATCTCAACGAAATGGGACAAGAATACAATTTATTCCCTCCTGTTTCAGGTCCTTCGATCGAGCGAATGATTTTGAAGATCATCAAAGAAGAAGAAGCAAAAGCTCGTCAAGCTGAACACAATAAGCTCAATCCTCAAAAAGCAGACGAGACAGGCAAATCAGGCAGTGATATGATGCACTTCCATCAAGAGGGAATAAATAATGCAAGCTTCGAGCAAGCGAGAGTAGCGCTCAGTCAACTCGTCGGCTCCGGCGACGAGGAAGAGACCCCATCTTCCTCGAGTCCTGATTTAGGAAACTCCTCCGGCTCTGCCAGAGCTGCGGCTGGCGGATTGATGATCTCTAAAGGAAGCAAAGCTCCTAAAGGCCCCGCCTATATGGGTGGAATGGGTTCTTACGATAAGGGGCCTGGATACGTGCCGACTCAAGAAGAATTGCAGGCCCGCTGGAACGAACTCACTCCCGAAGAAAAAGCGGGGGAAGATTTTGGCCACTGGGCTGACCAAATGAAAACGGCTCTCGCAACCAGAGATCAATCAGCTGCAGACACAGCTCCTTCGGGTTTTGCTCATTCAGAATCTGACTGGCAAGGTAGCGCCCAAGAAGAGCCTTCGCTCAACTTTGAATCTTCAAAGAAATGGAGCCCTAAGCAAACCCCGATCATGGAATCAGAACCAGTTAAAAGAAAAGGGAAACGCACTCAAATTCGGAATCAGTACTCCAAGCAAGATCTCTCCAAAGAATCTATCATTGTGCGAGGGACTCAGAACGCTTTGGATGAAACCGTGGTTATTCGCGATGACTTGGATGAAGATGATGTGGAGGAAATCAAGAAGTCGTCGAATTTGGCCTGCATTACTGTGGAATCCCCCCGGTTCTCGGGTTACCTTGTGTGCGCGATGGGTAAAGACCGAGTGATCGATCAGGATTTTATCAATATGATTCAATCCCGCCTGGTGAATTTTTTGAAATCCAATGGCGAACCCATCAGCCCTGACGATACCCTTTCTCTCAAGCTCCAAGAAGTGGAATTTGAAGATTGGGCTGTCCAACAAGCCGAGTTCCTCAGAAAGAGCGTCCACGAAGCCGACGAAGTGGCTATGGCCTTTTTCCCCCGCAAAGACCTCCACGTAAAGCTGGAAGAGTCCGCTTCGGAGAAAATGGTAAAGATGACCATGGATGAACTCAAAGAAGATACCCCTCTTGAGTTTGACCTTTACATTTTCATGCCTGAGAACAACAAGTACATTCTTTACACTCCCCAAGGGATGCCGTTTTATCGACAACAAAAAGGTCGCTTGAGTGAACGTGGCGTGACCCACATGCATTTGAGAAAAGATTCAATTTCTGGTGTCAAAAAATACCGTGCTCAGAATTTTTTGAATGAAAAAATTGCCGCATACAAGCAAGCAAAAAAAATGAAAGCCAGCTAGTCGAATTTGATGGACTTCGACCTTAACAGGACTAGGATAAGTCCTATGGAGGGGTCCATGAATCTGAGTATTCGATTTGCAATTCTTCTCGCAGCTTTGCTGGCTGCAAGCTCGGTGACCTTGGCTCAGTCCAAGGATCTTTTTGATGATTCTCACTTTGGCTGCTTAGATCAATCAACAGCTCAAAGATACGTCCAAGAATTCAAGATCGATGTGCCAAGCTTTGGCGGCCTTGAACTCTGCAATAACTCTATCGACACTAAAAAACTATTCAACGATCTCCAAATCATTGAGCAAGGAACTTTTCAAACGTTTGGATCCAATAAATTGATCAAAGGCTTTGTCAATCAGGATAAGTACTACTCTTGGATGAAGAGCCAAACTCGCTCGATCAATCGTGGTGATGATATCCCTTTCGCCACAGCGTATAACTCGTTTGGAAATTTTACGATGCAAGATGGATGGGCGATTCTTTCAACTCTGGGTCGCGTCGGCACAGTGATTCACGAAGCTCGCCACACCGCTGGCTACAGTCACACTCGCTGCAATCAGGGACCTTACTCTGACACTTCGGTATCTGGTTGTGATCGCACCTACAACGAAGGCGGAAGCCATGGTGTAGAAATGGAGTACTACGCACGAGTGAGCGTATTGGGGGCAAATTTTCACCCGGCTTACAAAGCGATGGCACGTCTGATGGCCATGGGAAGGGCTAATTTTGTTTTCAATCAATCTCCAATCACTAAGCGCGAAGCTCTTGTTGTGATGGATGGAAACCGAGTTGTGCTGGTGGATCAAGGGCAGAGCATTGAGCGACAGTTAACCATCTCTGCCGCCGAGAGACTGAAAACCACTTCCTTTGGAGCTGCGCTCTTTGACGGAGTCAAAGCTTATGCCCTTGAGCTCTATGAAGATGGATTGGGCCCTCTCCGGCTCGTGGACGATTACTCTTACTTTAAAATGCTCCGACAAGACCGCGGTCAAGGCCAAGTGCTTGATTTCGAAGAAGTGGATCAAGGAGCAAAACGCTTTGTTGTGGTCCTCAATCAACAATCTCAACTCACTCAGTATAATTTTGGTCAGGGTAAATTTAACTCCTACCAAAACACAGGTCTTCAAGCTCAAGATTTCTGGACCACATCTCCTCGGGGAGAAAAAGGCCTCTTTATTAAGACTCAAACGGGCACTTTTTATAAAGTGAACTTGGGACCTCAACTCTCCGTCAGTCCTTTAAATTTGTCATGGGATGCGGATACTAAAGATCTCGCTTCTGTGGGAGCTACCACTCTTCGACTGAATGCGGCGCGGGAGCTTCAAGAGTTCAAAAGTGGCCAGTGGAGCACAATCCAAGGGATTACTGGCGATCAAATAACAACAGTGCCTCTGTATGATGCTTTCACGGTTCAGTAAGAGACAGCTCATCACTTTAACCACACTCCTCTTGCTTTTTACTGGAGGAGCTCTCGTGTTGAAATCTCCTCAAGGGGACCCCAAAGAGTCCGCAGAAGCTCTTAACAAATGGCCACTCCAACAAGAGAATTCTGCCAGTTCCTCGCAAAAGTCACTTTCAAAAGATGGCGTACAAAATCTCGCCTTAGAAGATTTTGTGACAAAAATGAGCCAAAGCATCAGTATGCCCCAAGCCTCCCCCGAGATCGAAGAACAGCGCCTGAAAGAGAAAGCTCTCCAGCTCACGACAGAGGAACTCGCTCGGCTAAAGAAGCTTGCTCTTAAAAACCAAGTTCAGCAAGATTCCCGGTTCGCAGCTCTTTACCTCTTGTCATTTTCCGAGAAAAGCGAAGCTTTGGATGAACTTTATGAAATCGCAGGCACTCCATGGCCTCAGGATGCTCCGCCAAGACCTCAAGAATTTGAGCGTGCTCTGAGATCCTTTGCCGTGGAGGCGATGGGACTCCACCCAGAAAAGACGAGAGCTTCTGGATTGTTAGGACGATATCTTGAGAAAGAATCTGATTCTTTTCTTTTTGATCGCGCTCAGCGAACGCGAAACTTTCTTGAGGGAAAAGCCCCCCACCCCCGTCTCCAAGATGAGAAAGCCCTCAGGAAATTGTTGCAGACTGAGAGATAAGTCGCTGAAATAGAGCGATGGAACAAAAAAAATGGTTCATTCTTGATTCCCAACAAAAAGTTTCAGGTCCCTATCTTCAAGAAGAGATCGAGGGAAGACTCGCTCAATTGGGCTCTTCATTAATCTGGGGTCGCAGTCAGTCTGAATGGCTCGGACCTGAGAAATGGAAAAAACACTTGCGTGAACTCGATGAAAATGTTCGTAAACACAAGAGCCAGAGCGAAAGACTCTGGAAAATTCGGGTGGGAAACCAAGAACTCAAACCTTTGACCCATGATCAAATGATGGAATTTCTTAAAACTCGCCATGATCTCACTGAAATCATGATTTGGACTGAAGGTTACTCGGAATGGAAAGACATTTACCAAATTCATAAGCTCATGGACGAACTGGGCGTCTCTCGACGTCAACATCCTCGGGTGCCGATCATGGGAACTGTCATGATGGAAGGTGCAAGCTCCACGAACCAAGCGAGAGCTCTTTCTATCAGTGAGGGAGGTCTGGGTGTGACCGATGCCCCCCAAGTTCGTATTGGGGAAAAATTTAAAATTATCCTTAAAAGCTCAAATCTGTTTAATCCTCTGCATGCCACAGCAGAAGTTGTTTATGTGGGTACCGATAATTACGCAGGATTAAAATTCATTGGCCTTCACTCTGAATCCAAAAGCGCCATCATTGAGTACGTGAAAAAGTTCACAGAACTTAAGAACTAAAACTCAGTCCTCGAACTGCAAAAGTGGACTCTCTCCGCCCCTGAAAACCCGATTTAGGGATCAGTTGAAAACCACTACTTTTAAGGGCTCTTTTTAGATTTCCTGTACAAGCATAAGTTGCAACGAGGGATTTTTCACTCATACCTTTTGAAAACAGCTCTGAGAGAAACTCAGGGCTCCACAAACGCTCATCGGTCTTTACTGAAAAAGCATCAAACAGCAAAATCTCACAAGCTCCATTCCTGGGGAACTGAAGGAAATCTCCATTCACACCCCGATCGCCCCTGCTTTCCATCTTTAGGAGCTCTTCAAAAGCTCTACTATTCACTTTGAGAGACTCAGCGACTCGCTGATAGAAAGGCTCTGGATTTCCAAGGATTGCTTTTTGAAATTGCTGAATCAGAACTTCCCTCACTTCGAAGCTTAAAAGCTTTGGCGACCAAGAGGAATTTTTGAGGCTGAGATCCGCCACCAAAAGCTCATTATAGCCGCAACCAAGCCCTACGGACCAGACCTGGCGGAGCTGACGCTGGAGACCCCACTGAAGGGCATTGCCATAAATATAAAGCGTTTCTGAAGCAGCTCCACCTCGATGGTGCATCGTCTCAAGATTTGAGGACCGCAAATCCCTGAGAGTGGGGCTTCCGTCCTCGGTGATCACTTCCTCAAAATCGTAAATTCTCCAGTCAACCATCAGGTCGTTTTAGCAGACATTGACTTCTTTGTCCGCTTCGGGTTCTCATTCCGCCCAATGGCAAGATTTTATAATGACCTTCCCTTTCAGCCGATCTCGCAGTTTTACAAAGAACGCTTCTCGGGGAAAGTTTACAAAATTCCAGTCACCGTGGTGGATGACTGCCCTAATCGCCGAGGCCTGAAAGGCATGCAGACCTGTGTTTTTTGTGATGTTTGGGGATCTGCCGCTCAGTCGGAAAGCTTAACGATGGGACTGCGGGAACAGATCGAGAAGTATCATGCACGTATTGCGAGGAAGTTCAATGCCGATCAGTTTTTGGTTTATTTCCAAGCTTACACAAATACTTTCACAAAACTCGAAGCTCTCCGGATCAATTTTGAGACGGCGTTATCTTACCCTTTTGTAAAAGGCCTTGTTGTGGGCACTCGCCCAGATTGCTTGTCGAAAGCCGTCTTGGAGCTTTGGGAAGAGTATCACCGGAAAAGCTTCGTGGCTGTTGAACTGGGTGTGCAGTCTTTTTTCGATGATCAGCTCGATTTCATGCGCCGAGGACACACTCGAGACCAGAGTTTAAAAGCCATAGAAAAAATTAAAAAAGAAACTTCTGTGAACTTGGGGATTCACCTGATGTTTGGTCAACCTGGAGAAACCGACGATCAGATCATCGAAACAGCAAGGATCTGTAACGATCTTCCCATTGATAACGTAAAGCTACACAACCTTCACGTCCTCACTCAGACACCTCTCGAAGAAATGTTTCACCGAGGTGAATTCACTCCGATCGACCGCGAGGCTTACGCTCATCGCGTGTCTTTATTTCTCGACCATCTCTCCCCTCGGATTCATATTCACCGCCTTGCTGCTTATTCTTCTCGTTGGGAAGAGCTTGTCGCTCCCGCGTGGACATCGGATAAGATGGGAACTCATCAGTTTTTGATTGATTACCTGAATCAACAAAATTCGTATCAAGGGCGTCTTTTTAAGAATCTGTAAGAAATGACAGATTTTGGATTTTTAAAACCCTTTTATTTTTATTTAAAATCAGCTTTGCTTAACTTCTAGAAGTAAAAACCTAGACTAGCCCAAAAAAAAGTCAGTCAAATTATGTCAAAGGATTTCAAGGAGATGCCCAATTGATAAGCAGCGTCTGCTATTTTTTGAAAAATTTTCTTGGACCAGAACAAAAAGTACTTTACCGTCATTTGTAAGCGATGCCCTCCTTATTGATGAGGACTCTTGAGGGGGCCACTAGATATAGTGGTGACTATATTGTGGTGACTCGAAAGAGCGGTGATGGATTCCAGAACGGAAACGGCGTCGAAATATAAAGTAAAAAATGAAGGTAAGGTAAAAACCAGACCTTCGTCGAAAGGGATCACAGGGGGGCTTTCTGAAGAAAGCTTGTGAGCCGTTTTCGACGGGGACTGGATTGCATTGTCGAAAACGTGAGCAAGCCAAAACGGAAGTTGGCGTAAGAGGGGGAAAGATGTTTCAACACGAAATCGATCATCAACCATACATGATGAGAGTCAAAAAAAGAGATGGCACTTTGGAAGCCGTTGACGTCACCAAAATCGTCGAACGAGTGACAAGCTGCTGTTATGGGTTATCGCAAGTCGACCCACTCCGGGTCGCCACAAAAGCCATCAGTGGGCTCTATGACGGCGCGAGCACTAAAGAGCTGGATAATCTTTGCATCGCTACCGCTAGCCTTTTGATTGGTGAGGAGCCGGAATACTCTCGCCTCGCTTCAAGATTGCTGGCTATCTATATCGACGAGGAAGTTCGCTCACAGAAAATCCAGTCTTTTGCGGACTCTGTGGCTTTCGGTTACAAGTCAGGACTGATCGGTGAACACACCCACCTTTTTGTGGAAAAGAACAAAGCCGCCCTGTCAGCTGCTGTAGAACCTTTCAGAACGGACCGTTTTGAATACTTTGGGCTTCGGACGGTTTACGATCGCTACTTACTGAAGAACCCACAAACTCGCCAGGTGATTGAGACACCTCAGTACTTTTTCCTTCGTGTTGCTTGCGGTCTTGCCAACAACGTCGAAGAAGCCATTGAGTTTTACCGTTTGATTTCAAGCCACGAATATATGGCGTCAACACCCACTCTATTTAACTCAGGGACCTTGCGCCCACAAATGAGCTCTTGCTACTTGCTCGACTCCCCGGAAGACGACTTGCGATCGATCTACCAGAAGTACACAGACATCGCTTTGCTGTCGAAGTTTGCGGGCGGCATTGGCGTTGCTTATCACCGCGTTCGCAGTCGGGGCTCACTCATCAAAGGAACCAATGGACACAGTAACGGAATCATTCCTTGGCTCAAAACCATGGACTCCTCCGTTGCGGCGGTCAACCAAGGTGGAAAACGCAAAGGTGCCGCTTGTGTTTATCTCGAGAGCTGGCACGCGGATATCGAAGAATTCCTCGAACTCCGTGACAACACAGGGGATGAAGCGAAACGCACTCACAACCTGAACTTAGCGAACTGGGTTCCTGACTTATTCATGAAACGAGTTGAAACAGACTCCATGTGGTCTTTGTTTGACCCCAAAGCCGTTCCTCATTTGACAGACATGTATGGCGAAGCTTTTGAGAAAGCTTATGCGGAAGCGGAAGCCCAAGGCCTTGCCTATAAGCAAGTGAAAGCTCGCGATCTCTACGCTCGAATGATGAAGACTTTGGCACAAACGGGAAATGGTTGGATGACATTCAAAGACGCTTCCAATGCCAAAGCTAACCAAACACCTTTCTCGGGAGAGCCGGGAGAAATCATCCATTTGTCAAATCTTTGCACAGAGATTCTCGAAGTGACCAGCAACAAAGAAACAGCTGTTTGCAACTTGGGATCTGTGAATTTGGCCAGACACGTTGTAGGCGGACAATTTGATTTTGAAAAACTCGCTAAAACAGTCAAAACAGCAGTGAAGTATCTGGATCGAGTGATCGATATTAACTTTTATCCTATCCCCGAAGCGGAAACATCAAACCAGCGTTGGAGACCTGTGGGACTTGGCGTGATGGGCCTGCAAGACGCTTTCTTTCAGTTGAAGCTTCCTTTTGACTCTGAAAAGGCGAAAGAGCTTTCAGCCCGCATCCAAGAAGAGATTTACTATAACGCCCTCCTCACCAGTTGCGAACTTGCAGAGAAAAACGGAGCGCATACAGCTTTCCCTGAAACTAAAGCTGCCAAAGGCTCGCTGCAGTTCGATTTGTGGGGAGTGACTCCTTCGCAACCAGAACGCTGGGATGCTCTGAAAGCAAGAATCCAGAAATCGGGACTAAGAAACTCTCTCTTGATAGCCATTGCGCCCACCGCGACGATCGCTTCCATCGTTGGTTGCTACGAAGCGATTGAACCGCAAGTCTCTAATTTGTTTAAGCGCGAGACCCTTTCTGGGGAGTTTATGCAGATCAACAAGTACTTGGTTTCTGATCTAAAAGCTTTGGGCCTGTGGAACGAAGACCTAAGAAATGAAATCAAGCTGGCTGAAGGAAGCATTCAAGACGTGGCGGCGATTCCCCCGAACTTGAAAGAACTCTATCGCACAGTTTGGGAAGTTCCCATGAAAGCATTGATCGACATGGCTGCTGACCGTGGCGCTTATATTGATCAAAGTCAGTCACTGAACTTGTTCATGGAAAGCCCAACGATCGGTAAACTTTCAAGTATGTACATGTACGCATGGAAGCGTGGAGTGAAAACCACATATTACTTGCGCTCAAGACCTGCAACCAGCATTGCTAAAACAACAGTGAAGAAAGGCAATTCAACTCAAGCCATCCCACAGGAAACGTCGAACATGACAGCTTCGACCTCTCCGATGGCTGCGACGGAGGCTCCGGCAAAGTCTTATTCGGACTCAGAAGTGATTGCTTGCTCTCTCGAAAACCCAGAGGCCTGTGAGGCCTGCCAATAAGGATGGTGAATTATGATTTTAGATCCAGGATTTGATTTAAATTTAAGACCTATGAAGTACCCTGTTTTTTTCGAAATGTTTAAAAACGGAATTAAAAATACTTGGACTGTGGACGAAGTTGATTTTTCTACAGACCTGGCGGATCTTCACTCTAAAACAAAAATGACCCCTGCAGAAAAGCACTTGATCAATCGTCTCGTCGCTTTCTTTGCAACTGGCGATTCCATCGTGGGGAATAATCTTGTTTTGAATTTGTACAAGCATGTGAATTCCCCAGAAGCTCGTCTTTATCTATCAAGACAGCTCTATGAAGAAGCTCTCCACGTGCAATTCTATCTGACCTTGTTGGATAATTATATCCCAGACCACGAAGAACGTGCGAAAGCTTTTGCAGCCATCCACAATATCCCATCAATTCAAAAGAAAGGGGCTTTCTGCTTTAAATGGATGGATTCCATCAATACCCTCGACTCTTTGAAGACACTAGAAGATCGCAGACGATTCTTGATGAATCTGATTTGCTTCGCGACTTGTGTGGAAGGACTATTTTTCTTTGCAGCTTTTGCCTACGTATATTTCTTAAGGAGCAAAGGGCTTTTGCAAGGACTTGCCACCGGCACAAACTGGGTATTCCGTGACGAAAGCATGCATATTGCCTTTGCAACTGAAGTGATCAACACCGCTCGCCGGGAAGAGCCCGGTTTATTCAACGAACAAATGAATGAAATGGTCACTCAGATGATTGAAGATGCGATCGAATGCGAAATGGCTTTTGCGAAAGATATCTTAGACCACGGGGTCGCAGGTCTTTCTTTGAAAGATATGAGGCAGTACTTGGAGTTCGTGGCGGATCAACGCTTAGAGAGTTTGCATATTCCACCTCGGTACAATGTGAAAAATCCATTTCCTTTCATGGAACTTCAAGACATGCAGGAATTGGCGAACTTCTTCGAACGAAGAGTGTCTGCTTACCAAGTAGGCGTCACAGGGCAAGTTGCCTTTGATGAAAGTTTCTAAGGTTCGTTGGACGAGAATCATTTTATGGACCCTCATCCTGGGGACTGCCTTGGGTGGGGGTTTTTATTTTGGGGCTTTTCCAGAAAAGCGATGGGGCTCACAACGCCAACCGGTACGCCTATGTCTGAGTCAAGACCTGATTATTAGTAAATCTTGGGTCGCTCTCTTCTTTGAAAAAAGTAAAATACCTCTCAATCTCTCCCCAACCAACACTCAATCCATCGACTGGACAAAATGTGACTTCACTTTGCTGTTGAGTTCCCAACTCCAAAAAGACAGTGAGTTTGCAAGCCTTGAGTCTCTAAAAAGTAAACTCTCTTCTCAGTTCTCGACTGGTGAGATCCTGAAACTTCCTGGAATGCCCGTTGGCTGGAAAGGCGAGGAAGAGACTAAAAATATCTTACTTCTGTTGTTGGCAACTGGACCAATGAACCCTTCTCGAGAGGATTTCTTGGAGGCCTTCTTCGATTCGAGTCTTGTTTTTTCGCTACTTAAAGAATTGCAGTTCAGATCAACACTCTCAAGACAGCTGTACCCACTGACTCCGCCAGAACTTTCTCCTCAGAATTTAAGAGATTTTCCGCTCAATGAATGGCGCCTTCAGTTAGGCAGGGACTGAGCTATATCCATGGCCGCAAAGACACTGAATTCAGAATCCTCAACCAAAACACCGTTGACTCGGTGATACAATTTGAGTCTAAATGTGTACCTCGCGAGATAATCCTGCCCGATCGGCTGAATAGGAAAAGTAATCACATAGTATTTACCTTGCTGACACTTAATTCCACCGATTTCATAAATCGGTTGAGCCCCAGAAAGCGCCAAGCCTAAACTTAAACCAGAAACATCATTCAGCGCAGTCAAGCGCAACTCGTGATCCACATGATCAGGTAAAAAACATTCCCCGGAAATCTCTAAAAACCCTAATCTATAACTGACCCCAGCACCAGATGAAGGAGCTGTGAAATTGTTGTAAACCCACGGCAAACTAGGAGGCCGAACTCCAGGAAAAAAAAGTCCGCCGTCACAATCTAGACAGTTTGAAGAACCATGAAGTGTATTTTCGGAATAGGAAGTGCAGTTCTGATAAGACAGCCCAAGAACAGACAATAAGCTCAAGGTCAGCACGATACGGACGGCTTGCTTCATCAACATCCCCTCCACTGATCTTATCGGCACAGGATGAGAAACCACTAGACTTCCGCTCCATTTTTCTCAAGATGAGACAACTTTTGACTCCGCACTTAAATCTCATCTGTCAGCATCACCCGCTATCTAACCTTCGTGATCCGCTGAAATCGATGAAACCAAGACTCAATACGATCCAGCTCAGCTGAATTCAGAAATAAGAAGTAGGGGGCGAGCATGACAAAAGCAAAACTGAACAGGGACATTAGTAAACCAATTCCAAAATGAAAGACCATTCCAAAATAAAGAAAAGCTCGTTTGGTTTTTTCAAACCAAATGAGAACAGGAAAATAGATTTCAAATAACACCGTTGTGAAAGTGATGAATACAATCACCAACGGAAAATGACTCATCCAAGTCATATCCCAAATGACCATCTGCGGATTTGCAAAGACACTCCAAAGGGCTGTTCCATCCCACCATGTATTACCCTTGAGTTTCTCAAAACCCGTGTAAGCGTAGATCACACACAGCTGAATTTGAATGACTCGGTAAAATGAATTGGAGACAACATCATCTCTGACCGAGGCTGAGTGACGAAGACCAATGAGTTGATTGAAAGAGTATTTCACAGCACAGTGAGTTAAGCTCAGATACAACAGAAAGAGCCCACCAATAAGATCCGCACCAAACGCAACCCCATAATTCCTTTGGATGAATGAAATATGTAGAACCCACGTCAGAAAAAATGTCATCCTGACACCAAAACCGAGCGTGAAACAAAGAAGCCCCAAAAGGTACAGGCCATGAATTATTGGATTCCAATTATCCGGCCAAAATCCCCAAGAAAACAAGGGTCTGTAAAACTCAGGAATCACTTCAAGAGCAAGACGACTTGGAAGAATTCCTTGGTCCGTAAAAAACAGCATCACGACTTCTTGGCGGGAGAGATACAATAAAAAAAGCGTGCCTCCCAGGAGAATACGCATCAATGCTAAACTTCGTAAGTCCCGCGATGCAAACCAAAACTGATTCCACGCTTGAAGCGACTTATTCATTGAGGTTCCTCATTTCTTCGGGGATGCATTTGACCGTCTGTGAGAGGGGGCCTTCGTTCGCATAAATGATATCCCTTTCACTCGCTCCACTCACATGAGCTGAATCAAGATTAGGAATCTTTTCCAAAATGTGCTCGATGAAAACTTCCGAGGCCTCAGGAAATTCTCTACAAAAATAAGGAGCTATCACCGTTTCTAAACGTTGAGGATCGAGCAACATAAACCTCATGGTGTACAGAAACCTTCGTTCGCCCGAATCGAGAGCTATTTTTTCTTTGCCAGGTGGTACATAAAACTCAATAGACTCTTTCTTTTCAGCGCTAAAAGAATCTAGAAATCGAACCACGACTCGAAGATACATCGTATGGGCTGGATCTGGAGAAAAGAAGTTCCAAGTGGTGTTCAGTCCAAGACTATTGGCATAAGGCGTGAGCCATGGCCCAAGACTCCTTCCAAGGTAGGAGGAGCCATTTGCAAGAATAACCATTGTGAGAATGTGATAAATTAGAAAAAGAGAAAGAAGAAACTTACTCGTCCGCTGAAACATGCAGTGCCAGATCCTGATCGATACTCTCGTCAGCCTCAGCAAACATCTCTTCCGACGGATCGCTCGCTGCCATACTCAATTCAGTCTCTAGGGCGCTCCCGCCTTCATTCATGGTTTCTTTTTGTTTCTCCACGAGCTGCGCCAACTGGGCTTGTTTTTTTGCTTGATCAAATTCATCCAGAGACTGATAGCCTTCTGCTAATGCTTGGTCATATCTAGCGAGCCAATTTTTGTCCCTGGATGGAACCGCTTCGCCGACTAAAAGGGCTTCGCGAATTCCAGAAGCTTTGTCCGCCTCTTTCTTGCGCTTTTCTTTTCTTTTTTCCTCTTCAAAGAACTCAGTGCTTGTATCAATCACTTGCAGCTGTTCAGAAATCTTCATGAGTTCTTCTTCACCTTCTGAATAACTTGTTCCTGCATTTTGCGAAAGATTCTCTGTGAGCTCACCTAGGGTTGTTTTCTCGTTGGCCTCATCCTCAGTCATCCCTTCGGGAAGAAGCTCGTCAATCTGAGAAAGTGTGGGTAATTCACGCAGATTTCTTAATCCAAAGATCTCCAGGAACTTTTTTGTAGTCCCGTAAAGCATTGGACGCCCTGGTTTATCTGATTTGCCTTCAAAAGTGACAAGACTTTTCTCCATCAGAGCACGGAGCAAATGACCGCTCTCGACCCCACGAATTTCATCAATTTCAGCTTTTATGAGAGGTTGCTTGTAGGCAATGATCGCGAGAACTTCCAAAGCAGGTCCAGAAAGCTTGAAAGGACGAGTCTTTAATGTTCGCGACAGAAAATTCATATTATCTATTTTTGTTCTGAGTTGATAGCCCCCGGGAACTTCTTCAAGACTCACACCTCGACGAGCGCCAGCCAGCTCCACCGCCAAACGATCCAGAGCTCTTTTAATTTTATCTGTTCTGACATTCGTGCCTTTAAAAACCAATTTCAATTGGTTCAAGCTCACGGGTCGATCTGAGGCAAACAACACTGACTCAACGATGGAATCGAGCCTTTCCTCTTCGATGAACTCAAGCTCTTCAATTTCAGCGGACTCAAAAGAATCAAGCTCAGTCCCCTCCACACTTTCCGTGGACTCAAGGGCATCGTCAGCCAGCATCTCTTCTTCAACGGGTGGCAAGAAGCTTGTTTCTTCTTCCGCGGTCCCCACCTCAAACTGTGCAAGTTCGGACTCCATTTTCTCTTTCACTTCAGAACTATCCATTTTGCTCTAATTCCTTTTCTGCCGCTAAAATATCATCATCCGTGGCCACTTCTTCAGTCACCAGAGCTGTGTCTTCGATTCCTTGGTCAAAAATCATCTGAGGGTCCTGAGCTAACTCCACGGGAGCATCTTCAAGACTTACTAGTTCGTCCTCAAGAATTTGACTTGATTCCGCCAAAAGGGCCTGAGCCTCTTCTTCAGCGTTCAAAGTTTCATACTCTTGAACTTTACCCAAAGCCGTATCTTCAATTTCTCTCTTGGCTTGAACATAAATTTCTTGGTAATTGTCCACTTGGTACAAATTAACTAAGCCCATGCGCCCCAGCTCCAAAAGACTTAAGAAAGTGATCAGGACTTGTCGACGCTTTTCAATGACTTGTTCTACAATACCATCGATCAATGATGACATCGCAATTTTCTGGCCCACCAACAACCGATCTTTAATCTCTGCAATTCTGGAAGCAATACTTTGCAACTTATGAGCAACTTTATGCACTCGCTTCTTCAAGCCCTTGATCGCCTTCCGGTAAGCTGATATCAAAGAAAAAAGAGCGTTTTCTTCGAGCAAGATTTCATCTTCTTGAGCTTCGAGCTTTTCCCGGACTCCACGAGCCCAATAATCCCGGCCTAAAAGAGGTCTTTCATAAAGTGCTTTTGAGACCTCTTGATATTTTTGGTACTCAAGAAGCCTCTGAACAAGTTCTTTCCTTGGGTCTTCCGCCTCGATAACTTCCCCGTTCTCATCGTAGCGAGGAAGAAGCATTTGGGATTTGATCTGGATCAATGTGGCTGCCAAAGCAATAAACTCCCCCGCCACTTCAAGATCTAACTCTTTCATGAGCTTAATGTACTCAAGATACTGCTGAGTGATGTGATGAATCTGGATATCGAAGATATCCATCTCTTCTTTTTTAATGAGATACAAAAGGAGCCCTAATGGGCCTTCAAATTTTGGCAGCTGGACCGAAATCATACTTTGTTAAATTCCCATTTTTTCTTTCACTTCAACCAAAGTTTTGCGGGCTTCCAAGCTCGCCTTTTCGCATCCTGCGGCTATGATTGAATCAAGCAGTTTTGGATTATTCAACAAATCTTTTTGTCGATTTCTAGGTTCTTCGAGCAATTTGTTTAAGTTTTCAGCAAGTCGTCCTTTGCAGTCCCCACAGCCAATTCCAGCCGTTGTACAACCCTTGACAACCCAAGTTTTATCCTCTTCAGAAGAGACCAATTTATGATAACTGAACACATTGCAATTGGCGGGATTTCCCACATCTTCCCGGCGCATTCGCGCCGGATCAGTCGGCATTCCGCGAATCTTTTTTGACAGAGTTGTGCTCTCTTCGTTCAAAGAAATTGCGTTCCCGTAGGACTTTGACATCTTACGTCCATCCAATCCAGGAACCACGGGAGTTTCCGTCAGTACTGGCTGAGGCTCTGGAATCCTTGTTTTGTACAAAGAGTTTGTTCTTCGAATAATTTCACGAGACAGCTCTAAGTGAGCGACCTGATCCGCTCCAACTGGAACTTTCTCTCCACGGAAAATGGCAATATCTGCAGCTTGTAACACTGGATATGAGAACCTACCCAAATTATGGGTGTCCGAGGCTTTGGCTTCTTCAATGGCATCTTTCCAAGTGGGAACTCTCTCCAGCCATCCCATCGGAGTGAGGTTTGCAAAAATCATAGAGAGCTCAAGAACTTCAGGAACTCGACTTTGAATGAAGAGAGTCGTCTTCTCGGGATCAATCCCCCAAGCAATAAGGTTTGCAATCACGCCGCGGTTCCACTCTTTCACGGAGCGACTCTCCTTGTAAGCTGTCGTCATTCCATGCCAGTCCATGGAACCAATGAAGCACTCATAATCAGGCTGCATGGCAATCCAGTTTTTGATGGTTCCAAAGTAGTGACCAATATGAAGCTCACCCGTTGCCCGGGTCCCTGTCATGAGCCTTGGTTTTTGAAAACTCACGACACCACCCCGAACACCAAAGCGATCAAAGCCCGGTAAGTATAAATCACCGGCACTGCTAAAAATTGCAGCATTCCAGTTAAAAGCAGCATCAACAAAAGCATGCTGGTGATATGTTGATTGGACTCGAGCTTATCATTCACGTCGGCTGGTAAAAATCGTGCCAACACTTTCCCACCATCCAGAGGATGCAAAGGAATGATATTAAAGAAAGCAAGAAAGAGGTTTGTAATAATGAACGTTTGAAGAAGCTCAACGTACGCCGAAAAAGTCGTCACTGTCTTCAGAGTTTGGTCCACATAGACAAGGGCAACGACACCAAGGACCGCCAGAAGGACATTGCTCATAGGCCCAGCCAAGGCAATCCAGAACATATCCTGGCGGGGACGTTTTAAGTTTCTCTCGTTGACAGGGACTGGCTTGGCCCATCCAAACATAGGAAGGTTAGCACCAGTGCTCGCTCTCAAAAAAATAGTCATAATAGGTAAAATCACGGTCCCCGTCATATCCATGTGAGCGAACGGATTCATGGTCAAGCGACCCATTTGTTCGGCAGTTCTGTCACCTCGCAGTTTTGCCACCCAAGCATGTGCAAACTCATGGAAACAGAGTGAAAACAAAAGAACGACAAAGAATGTAACTAAGTCTCGAGCTAGGCTAAGGTAATCCATGCTCGAAACGCTACCCAAGCTCTCTATAATTGTCCATATGCAAAATTGCGTCATGACTCTGAATTGAGAACTGTTTAAATTACCATGATCGCCCATTACCTAACTGAAGGAGAATCCCCTGTGAACACTTCAACCAGACCAGCGTTGACCCAACTCAGTGAAGACGAATCCGCATTCCAAATGGCCGTTCGGGAATTTGCAGAAAATGAAATTAAACCTTACGTCACCGAGATGGATGAAAAAGCTGAAATGAAGAAAGAGATCGTTCAAAAACTCTTTGAAATGGGTCTCATGGGAATTGAAACTCCGGAAAAGCTCGGCGGAGCTGGGGCTTCTTTCACGATGGCCTGTCTTGCTGTGGAAGAAATTGCCAAAGTCGATGGATCTGTCTCTGTCCTGTGTGATGTTCAGAACACTCTGGTCACCAATGCCCTCATCAAATGGGGCAGTGAAACGATCAAATCCAAGTATCTTCCGAAAATGGCCAAAGAGTGGGTTGGCGCCTACGCTTTGAGTGAATCGAGCTCAGGTTCAGATGCCTTCGCTCTCAAACTGCGAGCGGAACTTAAAGGCGATAAGTATGTTTTGAACGGGTCAAAACTTTGGATCACTAATGGTAATGAAGCCAATGTTTTCATTGTGTTTGCTAATATTGATCTTTCCAAAGGCTACAAAGGAATCACAGCATTCCTGGTCGAGCGTGGATTCCCTGGCTTTAAGGTTGGAAAGAAAGAGGACAAGCTCGGAATTCGCGCAAGCTCCACATGCGAGCTTCTATTTGAGAATTGCGAAGTACCCGCCACCCAAGTCCTTGGCGAAGTGGGCAAAGGATACAAAATCGCCATTGAAACTCTCAATGAAGGACGCATTGGCATTGGTGCGCAAATGATTGGCATTGCTGGAGGCGCTTACGAAGCCACTTTGAAATACGTCCAAAGCCGTGAACAATTTGGAAAACCCATTGCCCAGTTTCAGGGTGTTCAGTTCCAACTCGCAGAAATGCGCACAGAGCTCGAAGCCGCTCGTTTGATGGTCTACAATGCTGCTCGACTAAAAGATGCAGGGGCTGATTTTATTGAAGCAGCTGCCATGGCAAAACTTTTTTCTTCGAGAGCTGCTGAAAACATCACCAGCACAGCCATTGATCTTTTTGGGGGCAACGGATTCACCAAAGAATATCCTGTGGAAAAATTTTGGCGAGATGCTAAAATTGGCCAGATCTATGAAGGCACCAGCAATATGCAACTACAGACCATTGCTAAGATGGAACTGGACTCTCAGCGCTAATGTTTCTGAAGATTATCATTTTGCTTACATCCTTGATCGCACGGGCAGAAACTCTTCCGCCGGTGTTTCGGTTAACACTGCTCTCTGAACCAAAATCCATTTCACTCAAAGATCAGCGAGGATCAGGGTCAAATTACTTTTTGTCGCAAATTTACGGAACACTTTTGGAGTACCACAACGGCGAACTGAAAGACGGCTTTGCTGAAAAATGCACCTACAAAAAAGAAAAGCTTATCTCCTGTCAGCTCAAGCCCGGCTTAAAGTGGTCTGATGGGACTCCACTCAGAGCACAAGATTTTGTGAACTCTTACCGTAGCTATTTAGATCCTCAAAGGCCTGGACTCAGGCCTGATCTTTTTTTTAATTTACTGAATGCAGAAAAAGTTCTTCGGGGAGAGCTCCCTCCTTCTCGATTGGGAGTTCGAGCCAAAGACGACACGACCCTTGAGTTCCAACTGGTCGAGGCAGATCGTGAGTTTATTTTTAACTTGGCCCATCTTTTTTTTGCTCCTGAAAAAGACGGTATCAGCTCAGGTCCCTACAAAATCCTAAATTGGAAAAAAGGGGATCGGATTGTTCTGACTTCCAACGTCCATTTCTGGGAGAAAAACCCAGGTCGTCCGCAAGTCGAGTTTTTGACTGTGAGTGAAGATACCACTGCTCTCAATATGTACGAGAAAAATGAAATCCAATTTCTCAGACGCCTCCCCACTCTGTTCATTCCCAAATTCAGAAAACGAAGCGATTACCTCGAAGTTCCGATGATTCGCTTTGACTACATTGGTTTTTCTGGAGAGCTCTTAGAAAAACCAGAGTTACGAAGACTGCTTTCCACATCTCTTGATTACGAGGCCTTCCAAAAGTTGTTTTATGCTCGCCCACGCCCGGGGTGCCCTGGACTTCCATCAAGGTTTTTCACACAAATACCTTGCCTTGATCATATCCCCCCGAAGCCTCCCGAGAAGTCAGTTAAAATCCCTCTCAAATTCGTTTATTCCAAACAAGGGGGAGAAGATCACCAAAGGGGTGCCGACTGGCTCATCAGTCAATGGAAAAAAGCAGGATTTGATGTGATTGCACAACAAGAAGAGAACAAGATCTTTCTCGACCGCCTTGAAAAATTGCCACCTTCTCTTTTTCGAAAAGGCAACTCCCCAGAGCGCCCCACCTGCCGAGCGGCGCTTGAATCCTTTCTTAAAAGTTCGCCTGAAAACTATATCCGCTTTGAAAATGTCAAATTTGAAGCTTCTCTGAAAGAGATGAGGATCACATCGCGATTAGAACGCCAGCGAGAGCTCTGCACCTCTGCGATGAAAATCCTTCTCGAGGATTATCGCTTGATTCCCACCGGTCCGATTTTCTTTACGGTCCTCCTCAAACAGGGCTGGACCGGACTCCGACTGAATGAACTGAACACCCTTAATCTTTCAAAACTGAAAAGGGATTAGTCGCAAAGATATCTCTTTTTGAGAAAACACAGACAAATATCACTTCTGATTTTAGTCCAACAGACCTTCGCCGATAAGAACTTTGTCTGGCTCATCAATGACTGAGGCAAGGAGAAAAAATGGCTAAAGAATCAAAACCAACACCACACAACACAGAGAAACAAGTACCTAACAACGTTATTCCTCTACACTCTTCAAAGTGCAACGCCGAAGGTTGCAAAGCCAAACCCTCTCGCGCGAGCTTCTGTGAAGAACACTACACTTGGTTCAAAGAAGGCCTCATCACTCTGCAAGGCGATAAAGCAAAAGATTTCGATAAGAAGTACCATGCCTTTATGCGCCGAAAATCAGCTTAATCTCAAACTTTAAACAAGACGTTTAAAAAGTTCTTTTGTGCATGAAACTTGAGGCTCCCACCTCAAGTTTCTTTTTTCGCTTCCTTCATTTCCGAATTCAAGCTACCTATAAATCTATGAAAAAAGCAGTGATCGTCACAGGCGCATCGAGCGGTATAGGAAAAGCCACAGCTCAGCTGTTTGCTTCTCATGGCTATTTTGTTTTTCTAGCTGCAAGAAACGAGCAACGCCTCATTGAGGTGGCTGAACACTGCTCCGCTGGAGCCTCCCTGTTAAAAATTGATTTCGAAAAAGAAGAGACTATTCGAAAGTACGCCCAACATATTTTCGAAAGAAAAGATGTCAGGCTTCTGAGCTTAGTGAACAATGCTGGAATATTCTCTGCAGAAATGTTTGCAAGTTCTGATCTCACCGGCTGGAAAAAGATGATGCAAGTCAATCTCTTTGGCCCTCAACTTCTTACACAAATTGTTCTGAAAGAACTTATTCGGAACCAAGGAAGCATTGTGAATGTTTCCTCAACTCTGGGACGAAAGCCCACCCCTCAAACTGGGGCTTATTCTGCATCAAAAGCAGCAATGAATTCCTGGACTCAATCTTTAGCTGCGGAACTGGGACCTCACGGAGTTCGGGTCAACGCAGTTCTCCCGGGAATTGTGGATACCCCAATCCATAGTTTCTATTCCTCTCCTGAGAAAGATAAAATTGTCGAGCAAATGAAGAAACTTCAACCTTTGGGGAGAATCGGGACACCTGAAGAGATCGCTCAGTCCATTTACTTTTTGGCAAGCTCGCAGTCTTCATGGACCACGGGAACGCTGATGGATGTTGATGGAGGCATCAGTCTCACATGAACGAATTTGAGCTACAGTTCAGTTTTAGTGCTGCTCACTTTTATCACCAGAAAAAATGGTCTCCAGAAAAAAATAGAAATACTTTTGGCCTTTGCAACCTGTTGCCTGGTCATGGACATGACTACAAAGTCTCTGTGGTTTTTTCTGATATTTCTCATCAAGATCTTGCGCGAAACACTCTTTTGGAAATTAAAAAAGAATGGGATCATCAACACCTCAACGAGGTCGTTGAAACATTTAAGTCCGGTGAAGAAATCCCAACCACTGAGATGATCGCACAGAAAATTTTTAAGAAGATCCATGAGATCTCACCAGAGCTTCAGCCAAAAAGTCTTAAGCTCTTTGAGAATGAATCAATTTGGGTTGAGGTTGGCCCTAATCTTAGTATTTATACATAACTTCAGCATCGAGATCTTTGAACTCAGATCCCACTTTTTGCATCGGGGGAACCCGACCATTCATTTGAAGAATTCTTGATCCGTCAGCTGCCCACTTGAATGTCAGAGGCTTTACGAGAGCTGCAATGATAAAACTCGAAGGCTTCATTCGGATCACGACTGCTTCATCAGCTCCTATCTTTTCAGTGCCCACTTTAGAAACTTCAAAACCAACAGTTTCGAGTCTGGACCAAACGCCATATCTGAAGTCAATGGTTTTCCCTGCCATAATTTGGGACCATTGAGATTTGACGAAAGCATGAAAATTTGAAGCAACCACCAATGTGCTTCCTTTTTTTTCATCGGATTTCTTTTCTTTTCCATCTTGAGTCTTAGTGAACAGAATCTTATCTCCCTCGACTTGAATCACGGCTTTGGCTCCAATTTGATTCTGATCGACTTCTAATCGGACCAATTCCGAATTCGCTGCCTTGAGCGTAGCCCTTTCCTCAACAACCACGCTGCCATCCAAGGCTTTATACTGAGCGACTGATTTCAGAAGATCCCCTTCTGCTGTGTTTGTCAGTTGAAACGTGTAAAGCTTTTTGGAAAATCCAGAGCCCTGCTCAAAAAGCTCCGAGCTGTAGTTTGCGGAAACCGCGTTTGAGGCCAATAGTGTGATTCCAAGAAAAAGCGCTTGAAATGATTTTAAGATACTCGCTGGGGGTTGTAACATGCTAAGACTCCTCGTATATTATTTCATCTATGACATCAGGCCCCCAAGATAAAAACAACGAGAAAATTCGACTCTCAAAACTCATGTCTGAGCAAGGTCTGAGTTCTCGACGGGAAGCAGACACTTTGATCGAACAAGGTCTGGTTTTTGTGAATGGCGTTCGCGTGACTGAGCTTGGGACCAAAGTCTCACGCACTGACAAAGTGGAACTTGCAGCCAAAGCAAAGCAAAAACAGGCAGATTTGGTGACCATCCTTTTGAATAAGCCGATCGGCTATGTTTCTGGACAACCTGAAAAAGGTTACGAACCCGCCATCCGATTGCTCACCAAAGAGAACCAAATGGAACCCCAAAATTCCCCCTATCACCCGAGAAATCTTGAAGGTCTCGCTGTGGCAGGCCGTCTAGATATTGATTCGCAAGGTCTATTAATTTTCACTCAGGATGGTCGAACCGCCAAACAACTCATCGGTGAAAATAGTGAAATTGAAAAAGAATACTTGGTTCGAGTGCGTGGACGACTCACCAAAGAACAATTGTCTCTTCTGTGCTTTGGTCTTGAAATGGATGGAAAACCTCTTAAGCGTGCTTTTGTTGAATGGGTCAACGCCGATCAACTTCGTTTTGTCCTCACTGAAGGTAAAAAGCGCCAAGTTCGCAGAATGTGTGAAATGATGAACTTGGAAGTTTTAGGCCTAAAACGTGTCCGCGTCGGCAAAATAAAATTAGGCCAACTGCCTGAGGGGCAATGGAGATTTCTTGCCCCCCATGAAAAATTTTAAATCTTAGCTTTTTATTGTGGCATAGACGCGGTGAGTGTCATCGTGTTCGTCCACTTCGTTCAGAAACTCATGCACATGATTCAACTGCTCCGGCGTGAGCTCAGTGATATTCTTCGGTTTATATGACAACTCACAGGTCGTGATTTTCCATCCACGCGCCACCAAAGCTTTTCTTGCAGACTCAAGCACTTCGACACTCGTAAAAAAGGAGTACCCTTCTTCTGTCTTTTCGACTTCATTGGCTTCAGCTTCAATCGCCTCTTCTTCTGGATCGAACTGCCCATCTTTAGCGCCCTCGATCAACCCCACTCGGTCAAACATCCAAGCCACACTTCCACTTTCGCCCATACTCCCTTCATGAGATTTGAACAAGAGACGGACCTCAGGGGCTGTGCGATTTTTATTGTCGGTCTGAGTTTCAATAATTACCCCTACGCCGTGTGGACCATAACCCTCGTAGGTGATCTCTTCGATGATTTGCCCATCGAGACCGCCAGTTCCCTTTTTAATGGCTCGCTCAATCGTGTCATTAGGACATGACAACTTTTTAGCGGCATCAATCGCCATCCTGAGACGGGCGTTAAATTCGGGATTTCCACCACCTAATTTTGCAGCCACTTGAATTTCTTTGGCCGCCTTTGTGAAAGCAGCCCCTTTTTTAGCTGCATTTGCAGCTTTTATTGTATTTTTCCAACCTTTTCCCATATGAATATCTTAGATCTTCAAGCTTCAGCTGTCACCCTTGAGATCAAGACACTATGAGCATAGAAATCACCTGCGTCAGACAAAAACTAGCTCACCTCGAAGAATCTCTTCACCAGAGTTTAACTTTTCAATTGCCCAGATCCCCCTTTTCGCCGGGGCGAGATATTCGAGTTCTGAAACCCGAGGATCACCCTGATAAGAAAGGTCTTTCCTCCAAAGAAGGTCAGGCCCGATTGCTCCATGACCTCGCAAGCATCGAACTCCAAGCGATGGAGTTAGGACTGAGAACTCTTCGGGATTTCCCGGAGGCTCCGAGGTCCTTCCGTGAGGAGCTTGCAGGCATTACCTTGTCGGAAGGGCGTCACTTAGAGCTTTGCCTGAACGGACTTGAAAAACTGGGTTTTCAGTGGGGACACTGGCCCGTGCACACTCTCTTGTGGCATGCGACAGACTCTTCAGACTCGCTTCTGGATCGTATCTTGATTGTTCACCGCTATCTCGAAGGCAGTGGCCTTGATGCTGGAGATACACTTTTAAGAAGACTCGATGGCGTTTTGGAAAGCCCACTTCATCACATCACAAAAACTATTTTCACAGAGGAAGTTGGTCATGTGGAATTTGGCTCTCGCTGGTACCGGGAAGTCTGTCAAAGCGAAAGAACTAACCCCGAGGAGGATTTTCCTCGGAGAATGAATTCTCTACGTCACAAAATTCCCAAACGAATTGAACCTCTGGCCATTGAAGCTCGTAAAAAAGCGGGCTTTAGCGATTCCGAGATTGGCTATTTGCAAAATTTGAGGGATTCAATGAGGAAAGCATCTCAGCTAAAAACACCGTTGTCGTCGCATCCTCACCTTCACAGCCCTCAGGATCACACCTCTTAGTGACCGAGCAACCTTCAGAAGTTGACTCATAGTCCTCATCTCCACGGACCAAAATGCCTTGAACAAGTCCTGTGGATTCACTCAAGACAGGCGATCCAGAGTTTCCGCTAAAAGTATCTAGATTGGACGTGAAGTAAGAACCGCTCTTCTCAAGAGCTCTGACCTCACCCCCAGAACCTAACTTTTTTGGCAGGCCTGATGGATGACCAATGACAACCACGGCTTCTTTCAGTTTGGGAAAATTGGGTGACAACTTCAAGGGCTCACGCCCTGGACTGCGATCCAACCGAATCAGCCCATGATCTCTTAAGTTTCCTTTACTCGCAGAAAGCACTTCGACGCAGCGATAAAGCTCTTGGCGATGATAGGTTTCTCGAACTCGGCCAGAACCATCAAGCTCAAAATCAAAAATCCAAACCCCCTGAGGACAGGTCTTCCCCCGCAAACAGTGACCCGCCGTCACCAAAAGATCGTCTCCCACCAAAAAACCCGTGCAATCAGGCCCCAGCTTCTGATTCTCAAAAGGCTCACCATCACACAACTGATAGCGCTCTTTCAGTGTTTGAGGCTTAATACGAATCCCTCCCCCTGGGAGATCGGTGTAGGATTTGCTAAATAAAAATCCACCAACAGCTTTGGCTTTTTTCATCCACGGCAAGGGCGCCCCACGCACTTCTTCGCGATCATCTTCACCATAGACAGCTCGAGGTGTGATCCAACTTTCACTGAATGCAAAATGAAACGAAAAGAGAATATACAAAAATGCAAAAATCCGTTTGTGCATTTTTCCCCCAGATCTGACTTTATCCAATCAGACCCAAGGAGGATTTGTCTAGCGCTTTTGTGAAAGAAGCGTCTTATACGCTAAGGCGAAATACTGAATCTGCTTGAGCATGCTACTGAGCCCATTACTTCTTGAGGGTGTGAGGTGACTTTCAAGGCCTGCCTCTTTCAAAAACTGAGGCGGCGTGCTCAAAATTTCATCAGGTGTGCCACCCGAGTAAATCTGAATCACGAGAGCCACAAGGCCTTTAACAAGAACAGCATCACTGTCCCCCCGAAGCAACACCTTTCCGTCTTTGAGTTCTGGAACAAGCCACACTTGGGATTGGCAACCTTTGATTTTGTTAGCTTCATTTTTTTCCGACTCAGACAAAGGCGCAAGCCCTTTGCCAAACTCGATAATTTTGCGATATCGATCTTCCCAAGTTTCTAAACCTTGAAGAGTCTTAATGACTTGAGTCTGTTGTTGTTCGCAAAAATTCATAACAAGGGTTTAAGACTTTTTAAAGCTTGGGTCAAAGCCTTCTCTCCGAGTTCTCCAATGGACTGATAAAAGCCAGCTTCTGAAAGTCCTTCGACCCACTTGAGAGTCTTGAGATAGAAACCTTCGATGTCCTCATCATAGCCATTCCATAACATTTTAAATTTAGCCTCTGGTATGACCCATGACCTCATTTCTGCAGCCGTCCCCAAAGTGCGATTCATGTACCCCAAAAGCTCCGAGATCTGACGAGGCGAAAAATCAAGCTCCACAAGAGCTTCTTCCATCAAAGACATTTCAACAATATGAAGGAAATCCCCAAAATTTTTCCAGAACTGCAGACCACGGTCTCCGTAACTGCTGTGACAATAAAAACTCGTGCAGACACTTCCGCGAGCAGGCCAGATCCCGCAGGACTCTTCTTGAAAGTCATAGTAAGGACAAAGCCAGTCTGATTTCTGACCAAAATCCCCCACCTTTCTTTTTGAGAACTCCACTTGAAATCGCACGGGGGCCACCATACCTATAGGAAGAGCATACTCTCGCCGTTGAATTTTGGTTTGGACAGCCGATATCCCAGTAAGACTTGGGTTCTTTAAAATGTAACCCACTGAAAAATTAGGAACGAAAGGTTCAAAAGTGCAACACTTAAGTTTTGGGTTGTAGTGCACACGCTTTTTATTGTGAGGCCTTGCCATGATACAATCAGAGCAATTGGCTTTCACTTCTTTCAGCGGTTGCTGCACCAGCTCTTTGGGAAGAAATGACTGCAACGTCGGATGAATCAGGTCTTTCAACATTTTAACGACAACGCTTCAGAAGTAACTTTTTTAGCTCAGGTCTCTGATTGAGCAATGTGAGTTCAAAGCTCTGAAGATCATTGGCTGAAAGATCTCCGGTTTGAACCCATTGGAGCCCAAGATCCAAAGCTGTCACAAAACCTCTTTGTCCTGCCGGCAGCGGGGCCCCTCGGTCGCTCTTCCCTTGAGAGTCATAAACCCAATGGATATAAATTTGGAACTGAATCTCAGGGTATCGACTCTGGATCAACTGGTAAATCGCTGGATCCTGCTCCCCATTGTCTCCCACCAAAATCACTCTTTCGGGTTTTGTTCGATCAATAATCTCGATCAGAGTTTCCACTTTATGATTTTCATCGGAAAGGCTCTTTCTTAAGTGCATTTCACCCGCGGGAAAATCGTTATACATCAAGAAAAGTTCATGACTGGCTCCCATCAGAGATTCAGGAGCATTGCTCACATAATAGGTGGGAATATCCGCATGGCGAAAAAGTCCTGCCATTCCTAAAAAATGATTCCCGACTTTACCAGCACTGCCGACAGACTCAGCAGTATTGAGAACATGAGAAATTTTGAGAGTATCATCGATGTCAGAAATCAAAATCGTTGAACGCGAAGTACGAGAGCCTTCGGCGACACTTACTGAACCGCCAATCAACAACAAGACCCCAAGCAGTAAATGAACAAGCGATGTCCAGGACTTAGTCATGTGAAAATCTCCCCTTAGACAGCGTGATACTGTCCCAGAATGAGAAGAATGTAAAACAATATTTCCTACTCTTTTCAGATAGTTATAGTGCCTCAATATGAAATCACACGAAGCTCTCACGGCCTAGACTTTGCTCCTTCCTTCAGTCAGACGATAGGAAACAGAGGAGGCGACCATGAAGAAGATCTTGATTGCGATGGTGGCTATTCTTGGCTTTTGCAGTGCCAGCCACGCTTGGATCTCCACAGAACCTGGAGCCAAAGTCTATTCTTTCCGCTTCAAGATGAATGGGGAAACCTTTGAGTACACTCAGACAGCTTCTTCCTACGACCAAGCTTTTGAACGCGCCGCTCAGACCTGCTTCAAGCATTTCAAAAAAGGGCAACGACTGAACGAGTCCACGGGACTTGATATCATTGATGTGTGCGCTAATCCGCGAACTATTTAATCCTTCTTGCCTCGACCTAGGACTTCCAGTTAATCTGATGGAGTCATAGGGGTTTCATATGGGTATTGGAAAATTTGTTTTGGATTTCTTATTTGGCAAAGATCCCGATATTTTTGATGAGTCAGGCAATGTCCAACATAAATTCCCAAAGAAAAAATGGGAAGCTTGGCAGAATCGTTTGAAAAATGACCCTCAATATAACTGGAGAAACCACACAGGAACCCAGGCTGGAAAAAAGGGTCAATCCCAAAAGCAGAAAGCCTAAAACTGCTCTTGAATGAGTGAGATGAGTTCCTGTGAGCTCAACGCCGCAGGCCTTTGAATCACAACCATATCTTCCACTCGCTGACCCCAAGTTGTCGCTCTGAGCTCTAAAATTCTTAAGCCCAAACCAGACAACACATGCGCTAAGTAAGCTAAAAGCCCCTTCTGATCTTCGCCCTTCACGAGGATTCGGAGAACCTCCTGATCTTCAGAAAAAATTTCGATCTTCTGCAAATGATATTGAGGAAACTCCACTTTCTTCTGCTTCCAGGCCCAACGCTTTTTCAAAGATTCAACTTCTGTAAAACCCGCGATTTTAAACCAATCGTAAACACCAATGCGAGGATGAGTCAGAACAAAAGCTTGATCCACAGAAGCACCAATAGAAAAAAGCTGTGTTAATCCATCGGCCAGTAAACCAATCCGATCCTGAGAATCATGTAGACGAACCCAGATCATCCCCTTCACTTGCTGAATCTTTAAGTCTTCTGCTCTCTGTTCCGAGCAAGCTCGTTCGCAAGCTTGCAAATCTTCAACGAGGAAATCTTCCCCCAGTTCATCCATCAAAACTTGATCCAACGAAATGTCCCCATAGCCTCGCCAAAGTAGACCCGGCTCAGCGATATAATGCTTCCAGATTTGCTCCAAAAGAGTCTCTTTCCATGAAGTCAAAGCCGAGGGGTTTGTCGCTACGATATCAATCACTGTGAACGCAAGCAGTAAAGCACTTCGTCTCGGATTAAATCCTTTCTCCTTGATCACTTTCTTACTCGTCGCTTGAGCTGGCTGACCTCGGAAAGCCAGGTGAGAAAACGTAAGATGTTCGGCCACCAAGAACTTCACTTCTTCAGAGATTTCTCGAGAAATTCCCAGTTGAATGAGAATTTTTTCAGTTCTTACTGATCCAACCTCTGAGTGATCTCCCTGGAGTCCCTTTGACAGATCATGAAAAAGAGCTAAGAGCTTTAAAATCACTTTGTTTTCAGAACGAACTTGCGCAAATCGCGCGGATTTAGGAAATAAAAACCCATGAAGCTTTTGCGCAAGTGGCGATGAAAAACGCCCCTCTACAAACTGAGCCGTCAAAACACAAGCTTGCTCAATATGCTTATTGGCAGGGTAAAGATGATACTGATCAAACTGAACATATCCCGTCAAACGGTCGAGATCTGGCAACGACTTGTGCAAGGCTTGCGAGCGAAACAAAGACCCAAGATCTTCAGAAGAAGCTTTAAGATATCGACCAAGTCCTGAAGCAGCGGAGGCCGTTCTTTTGGATCGACTCTTTTCAAAACAAGAGAAGAATTCTGCATCAACTTTTTGAAACTGCTGATAAAGAGATCGATAGAATTTTTTTTGCTCAAGTCCATGAAAAAATTTTGTAATTTCAATGGAAACTTCTTTCAGGAGCTGATCTTTCCGAACCTTACTGGCTCCGAATAAATGAAGATACCAGCGAACCGACAGCAGAAAATTCTCACAGGACTTTAATTTTAAATCTGAGTGCACTCGCGACTTGGATTTGATTTTCACCCAAGCTTTCACAAGACTTAAATCTCGAAGCCCCCCAGGGCCAAACTTGACATTGGGCTCTACAGACCAAGGATACTTCTCATGTCTTATTTTTCGCTCTTTAAGAATCAATTTTTTAAAGCGCAATTCGGGAAATTTCTTTTTTCGTGAAGAAATTTGCTTTTGAAGACTCTTTTCATCTTGCAAGAAAAGAGCTCTTCCTAAAAAAAGAGCCAGCTCATCACGATAATCAGCTCGGTAAAACCAATTCTTTTTTGAAGCGGGCATTCTTGCGCGCAGAGGAAACCCAAGGCGAGCCGCTTCCTGAACGATGAATCCCACAGAACGCTCATCACCCACAAAAAGAACTTCAAAGTCACTCTGAAGAGTCAGTGTTCTCTCCCCCCAACTTCCCAGGAGAATAGGTTTCGCCGCCCGCCATAGAAGGTTCTTTTTCAGTATCTTCTCAAGACCGACTGAATATTTCCGAGAGCTTCGAGGACCGAAATTCTTAACGGACGCGGATTTCACTGCATCTTGAAATTCTTTCTCAAGCTGCGTTCTCAGTTCTATGAGGGCTTGGATATCTGCTGTTGCCATTGTGCAATTTTAATCATGGCGTCTAATGGCGTCTTTGTCGACAGGGAAAACTCTTGCACCTCTTGAATCAAAGCTTGAAGGGCTTGATCTTTTTCAGCCAGAGGTGAGCTCTCTTCACTCTGAATCAGCGCCTGTGACATCAAAGATAACTGCGTAGACACACCGTCACCGAGAGATTCTTTTTCCTTAAGTAACTTTTGAGCTCTCTGAATCACTGGAGCTGGCAAACCTGCCAGTTTAGCAACTTGAATGCCGTAACTTCTTTTGGCAGGTCCTGAAGTGAAGGAGTAAAGAAATCTTATGTTACCATCTTTTTCTTGAACAGACAGATGTCCCACTTTCATTTGAGGAAAAGCTCCTGCGAGCTCCGTGAGCTCATGATAATGGGTTGCAAACAGAGTCAGAGCAGATTTTTCCGAGAGCAGATACTCGCAAATTGCTTGCGCAAGACTCATTCCGTCAAAAGTGGAAGTCCCTCGGCCAATTTCATCCATGATCACAAGCGAAGAAGCACTCACTTCCCGCAGAATGCTGGCTGTTTCGGTCATTTCAACCATGAAAGTTGACAAGCCCTCGGTCAACATATCGGAAGCTCCGATGCGAGTGAAAATTCGATCAAACAGCGGAAGCTTTGCTTGATCCGCAGCTACGTAGGATCCGATCTGATGAAGGATGGCATTCAGAGCCACTTGCCTCATAAAGGTCGATTTACCGGCCATATTGGGTCCAGTTAAAAGCAATAGTTCCCCTTGATCCAACTTGAGATCGTTGGCAACAAACTGTCCTTTTTGAAACTGTTCAATCACTGGATGCCTAAGCCCCACGACTGAAATTCCTGTTTCACTCACTTCAGGTTTTGTGTAAGACCGCTCACGCGCTAAAGCAGCAAAAGATGAGAGCACATCCATCTCGGCCACTTGATGCGAAAGCCTAAGGATCTGAGGTGTCGCTTTTTTAATCTCTTCTTTGAGCTCTTCAAAGATTTTAAACTCGAGTTCACTGCGAACGGACTGAGCTTTTAAGACTTTCTTTTCAAGCTCAATCAACTCCTCGGTGTAGTAGCGTTCCGCATTGGCTAAAGTCTGCTTTCGCAAATAGTGTGCAGGAACCTTTTCTTTGTGAGTGTTCGTAATCTCAATATAGTAGCCAAAAACATTGTTGTAACGAATCTTGAGACTTGAAATCCCTGTTGATTCCTTCTCTCGCTTCTCTAAACTCTCAACCAAAGCTTGAGAATTCGTGGAAATTTCAATCCACTCATCAAGTTCCGAAGAGACTCCCTTTCGAACCATCCCGCCTTGCTTTACAGTCATTGGGGGATCTTCCACCAAGGTCGTTAATATTTTTTCGACCAAAGTACTCAGCGCTTCATTTCTCTCCGGAAAATGTTCGGCATATTCAAGACTCGCAATTCCGTACTTCAAAGACTCTGCAAAAGAGATCAAATCTCTCCCATGGGCTTGAACAGACGTCGCTTTTGTGAAGCGCCTCTCAAGATCTCCCATGCCCCCCAGAAGCTCCCGAACTTTTTTCAGCAGGGGTAAGTCTGCGATCCAAAAATCCACTTTGTCCTGGCGACCCTTGAGAGCTGAGAGATCCCGCAAAGGAAAAGTCATCCACTGCCTGAGCAGCCTTGCCCCCATAGACGTTTTGGTGCGATTGATCGCCCAGTACAAACTTCCTTCAAGCTTTTGTGCGTAACTTTCAAAGAGCTCTAAGTGCCGACAAGTGACCGAGCTCAAGTGCAAACGCTCTGCGGACATCACTTCTCGGTGGAATCTCTTCTCAAAAGTTTCAGGAGAAAGTCCTGCTTTCTGCACATAGCTTAAAATTCGCTGGGCAGTTTGCGGAAGTGCGATTTGGGATTTCCAAAGCCCTTCGTGAACACTCAGCAGATTCTGCAATTGAGAAGGCACCAATTGGCGATGATCTTCACTCACAATCATTTCTGCCACTTGAATCAATTCAAGGACTTTGAGGCTTTGCTCCAGAGGCTGCAGAAAGTACTTCGCTTCCGCCGTGCTTGTGTCCAGTAAAGACAAACTTTCTTGATCCAGAGCTGCGATATAATAACTGCGATGAAACTCGAGGGTTTCAACATCGTAAACCATGCCAGGGGTCAAAATCCGAGTCACCGCTCGCTTGACAATCCCTTTCGCAGTCTTTGGATCTTCCACCTGTTCGCAAATGGCCACTTTGAGCCCCTGAGCGAGTAGTTTATTGATGGGGCCTGCAATCGAGTGATAAGGAACTCCGCACATGGGCGTTTCATCAGCACTTTTTTTATTCCTGGAAGTGAGGGCAATTCCCAAAATCGACGAAGCTTTAATCGCATCATCAAAAAACATTTCATAGAAATCTCCCATACGAAATAACAAGATTTCTTCTTTATGGAGAGCTTTAATTTCCCAGTACTGCTTCATCAATGGAGTCATTCCTTTCGGTTATGACTCAAGACTCCATTTATCAATCAAATTCAAAATGTTTACGCAATGCTTCTGTTCTGCTAGCATGGCGAAATGCACACTCTTCCTCAACTGATCACTGATCTTGCCTTGATTCTCTTCACTGCCGCGAGCACAGCCCTGCTTTTTCGCTTCTTAAAGCTTCCCATGATTTTAGGCTATTTGCTGGCAGGAATGGTTGTGGGGCCAGCCTTTGACCTATTCCCCACGGTGAAAGATTCAGAAGCCATTAAAGTTTGGGGTGAGCTTGGGATTATCTTTCTCTTATTTAGCTTAGGCCTTGAATTCAACTTTAAAAAACTGACGAGCGTGGGAGGGCCAGCACTTCTTGCAGCCATGATTCAAATCTTGGGAATGTTCGGTATAGGCTTCGCTTTTGGCACAGCTCTCGAGTGGAACATCACCACGAGCCTGTTTTTAGGTGCGATTCTGTGTATTTCTTCGACTTCAATTATTATTAAATCCTTTGAGGAACAGAATCTGAAATCCAAGAGCTTTGCCAACATGGTTTTTGGAATCCTCATTGTCGAAGATATTGTCGCGGTCCTCTTGATCGTGCTCCTCACAACTCTCGCGATCAGCCAAGAAGTCTCAGGCTTTGCTCTAGGGCTTGAAACTCTGAAATTAAGCTTTTTCCTCATCTTGTGGTTTGTGACGGGCCTTTTCCTAATCCCGCAACTTCTTAAGTCAATTCGCCATTTCTTGACAGATGAGCTAGCTCTCATCACTTCCATGGCATTTTGCTTAGGAATGGTGGTGATTGCCTCAAAAGCTGGCTTCTCTGCAGCGCTCGGTGCGTTTATCATGGGATCTCTCATCGGCGAAACAGAGCAGCAACACCGCATCGAAAAGCTCTTAAATCCGATCAAAGACTTGTTTGCAGCTATTTTCTTTGTTTCTGTGGGGATGCTTGTTGAACCCCAAGTTTTTGTTGAACAACCCAGCGTGATTATTGGTCTTTCGCTGGCTGTCATCGTGGGTAAAATCTTTTTTGCCAGCGCTGGCGGAATGCTGGTTGGACAGTCTCCTCGAGCCGCACTGGAAACAGGAATTTCCCTTTCTCAAATTGGGGAGTTTTCCTTTATCTTTGCGGGTATTGCCATCGCGGGCAAAGTCGCTGGCGAGGAACTCTATGCGATTTCAGTCGGTGTTTGCTTAGTCACTTCTTTCACCACACCTTTTCTTCTGAAAAAGCGAGATGTCATCATCAAGTTTTTGTCTTTTTTGGTTCCTGAGAAGTTTATTGCTCAAGTTCAACAGTACAGTGAAACTTCAAGGCTCATTTCAGCTTCACCGGAATGGAGACAAGTTGTTTTTTCTCATTTCCAAAAAATCATGATCAATGCGGTGATTTCGATCGCAATCTTTCTTCTGGTGTCTAAGTTTCTCTATCCATTCTTGACTGATGAATTGCAAAACCGCCGTTTAGCTCAGATCCTCAGCTTAGGAACAGCCATCTTGGTCGCAAGCCCCTTTCTTTGGGCTTTGGTTTTTGCAAAACCTTCAGATCCTGCCGTGGGAGAGATTTTAAAAACCAAGATGAGCATCCACCTCCGAAGAACACTTTTAGGGTTTCGTTTTATTCTTGCCCTAGGGATACTTACATCCCTTCTTTCTCAGTTGGTGGGACTGAAATTTGTCTTAGGAATTTCCCTGATTCTTTTCACTGTCTTGTTTTATTTTTTGTATCGATACTTAGAACCCGTCTACACGTGGTTTGAAAGTCGCTTCCTCAGCCAGCTTGATGGCACCGCTAAGAAGCAGAAATCCTTACCCTTGATGGTTCCTTGGGACGCTCATAAAACGGAACTCTCTGTTCCCGCGGAGTCTGTTATGACCGGAAAAAATCTTTTTGATCTCAAAATTAAAGAAAAATACGGAATTATCATTGCAGGAATTGAAAGGGGACACCGTTTTATTTCTCCTCCCACTCGGGATGAGATCTTAATGCCAGGAGATCTTTTGCATCTTATTGGATCAGATCAACAAATGGAGTCCTTTGAAAAAGATCTTTTCCAGCTCCACCAAGAAACTTCTGCTCATCTCTCTGATGAGATGTCTTTGGAGCCTCTCTTACTGACAGAAAGTAGTAGCTTGATTGGAGTGCAAGTGAAGTCTTCTTTGATCCGAGAGAAGTTCGAAGGACTTCTTATAGGAATCGAAAGGCAAGGCCACAGGATTCTCAATCCACCGCTAGATCTTCAATTTGCACCCGGAGATCTTTTATGGATTGTGGGAAATCGAAAGAAGATAAAAAATCCTGAAGAGCCTTAAGACTTAGCCGATGAAAGCTCTTCAAGATTATGAAATTTGACCTTGGTTTGCCCGCTTCTATTTCCGAGGTGGCTTCGGAGTGGGATACTGAGCCTCATCAAACTCAACTTCTACTTGAACCCCAGGACCTTGATCAATCCACTGGACTTGCTCACCAAGAATAATCGCATTGAGCTCGGGATTATAGACCCAACCCACTTTGGGATCATTAGGAAGCACTTGTGTCCCATAGCTGATCTTAATGGTCTTAACATCCGGTGGACGATCTAAATAAATAAAACGCCCGACCTTCGCAGAAATCTCTCCGGAGATTTTAGCAAGTCCCTGTCCAAAGTTAGGGTCGCAAAGACTGTAAATGGTGGATTTCGCCATCGAGAAAAGTTGCTCCAGCCGATAGGGAAGCATACTCACATCATCTCTCGCACAAGTATTTCCGAGACTTGAAGGGATATAGGCCCCATAGATTAAAACTTTCTTCTCGTCCCCATTTTTGAGCTTCACCAACTGATCATAAAAATCACTCGGGGATATTGAAGACTGATCTTCCGCATCTGTAATGAAAACAACTGCTAAAAATGCATCAGGCCGATAAAATCCAAAATTATAACTCCCCTGACTGCTAGCGCGAATGGCCATTAACACTGGGTCAAAGAATTGTTCTGTACCACTCCCCGAGATACCAACGAGCAGATTGCGCTTAAGACGGTTAACAGCATCCATCGTGCCTCGATCCACATAGCGAGGAGTCCCACAAAGATATCCATTGCTACAAGGATCGGGCTGAAAATTATAAACCGTCGACGAAATCACACCAATTTGATAATCTAAAATCCGATTCTTCACGATATCATTCACAAAGATATCAATATTACGACTTAAATTGTTCTGATGACTCGACATAGAGGCGCTATCATCCACCACAAACAAGATATCTACTTTTGAAGTGTAAGTGATTTGAGTGGCCAATTTTCGCCGCTCCGTTTGATCATTGGGCTTTGGCAACATCTTATTTGTTTCCTCAGCACAGGCTCCGAGCAGCATTGAGCCTAAAATCACAGAAACTAGGTATTTCTTCATACTACCTCTTTCCACCCTTGCAGGCTCCATCAACACTCACTTTATAACTAGAAATTTCATCAAACCAAACTTCTTGTGTTCCTTTAAACTTCAAAGCATAGGGATCCTTAGAACCCGTGGTCCCCTCTTGAGTCACTAGACCCGCTGTTTCAGAGCTACTCGCCACTCGGTGAGCGAGAGTTGCCTGCGATAAAACTTCAGCTTCTACAATGTGCATTTTCTTAAGAATTGCTTGGATCTCGGTCATCTCTCTTGATGCGAGTTCGCGCACTCTTTGGTGTCTGGAGTTGATCACTTGCTGCAATCTTTGCTCTGCAGCCTGCTTGAAGCCTTCCATGGTTGCTTGAAATCCAATCTGGGCTGTTCCTTCAGTCAGTGAAGAAGCATAAAGATCACCTGCAATTTTAGCTTCCGCTTCAATTTTAAGTTCTGTGTTCACGATGTTTCGCAAAACCTGATCTCTGAGAGTCCAGCGAGGAACACTCTGGAAAACACCCTTGAGATCAGAGACCGAGATGCGCAGCTGTTTTTTCATTGCGCCAGCCAAACGGTCCGAAGGTTCATTCGTGGCAGAGCTTGCGACTTGATTTAAATTCTCAAATCGAGGTTTAAACACATTTTTAAACTGCTGCAATCCAGCCGTCACTTTTTCGTACTGACAGGTTTTCAATTCAGCGATGGTTTTGACGTACAAGCTTTCAGGACCCGCCAAAGGCAAAAACTCCGGCAATGTTATCGACTGGCTGATGGCAATGGCATTCTGTGGCTCACCCTTTCTTAAGTAAGACCAAGCACTTTCTTCTTGAGCTTCAAACCACAAGTCACTTTTCTTAGGTACTTTTTCATAATATTTGATTGCAGCATCCAAAAATCCGCGGGCATACAAAAGCCTTGCTGCTGTCATATTCATCAGATCTTCACTCACCACGTTCTGCTTTAACTTCATTAACTGAGCAAGAACTTGAGCGGCTTTATTAGCATCTTGAGGAATGGTGAGGAGAACTTCCTGCCAAGTCAGCCAGGCAAACTCTTGACTCCCAGGCGCTGTTTCTAGCTTAAGCTCACCGAGCTTCTGCAAATCTTTCTTTTGAAAAATTGCTTTTGAACTCATACGAATATGGGCTTCAAGACCAAACACAGAAGTCCAATCTTTTTTCCAAGCCTGCTCTGGTAAATATAACCAGACCCGATGCTCAGGACCCGCAGCTTTCTTCCACTCTTCTTTCAAGAGAATTGAAATATTCTGGTGCTGAGTTTGTGTCAGTAAACCCTCAAGACCCATCACTTCTAAGCCATTTTTGAATAACAAAAGATGATACAGGGCCTTTCCATTATCAGTTTGCGCAAAGGAGCTTTTTGCAAAAGCACTCGACCACTGAAACAAAGATTTTCGAAAGTCTTCCTGGGCGAAGAACTGCATGAAAATATTTTGTTCTGCTGTGGGCTGACCGATGAGTTGCGTAAGATAGCTATTGATCTGTTGTTTCTTAGGACTGACCACAGCTGTGTTTTGTCCCTCAAGAATCCCTAAAAGATCCTCCCCTTGAGCAAAAACATTCAAAGACGAGAGGTAGCACACAACAAGTAAAAATTTTCTCATAAGAGTCCCCTCCGATTAAAGCAAGTATCCCATTTGAAGGCCGGCCACGGTCCAGTTCATCAACTTAGACTCCTGGTAATCTTTGGCTTGAAAGTTCTGGTAACGAACTTCAAAACGAGTGGTCCATTTTGAATTCCACCAAAAGCCAACTCCTGCCCCTGCAGAATAAGTGCTTTTCCTTCCGCTCAAAGTTTCAATCTGGCCCCCCCCAAGACTTGCATACATATCAAACTGAGTGACCCCCTGATCCAAAAAAGCGACTTTCCCATAGACAGGATACCAGTTCACCAAGAATTGAGAGCTTTGCTTTGCATAGTCCACAGCGGGAATGATTCCCGTGCCCCCTGCCGATGAATCATTGATCAAATTCTTTCCTTCTTTAGTGAGAGAGTTTGTATGATAAGTGTATTTACCACCCACACTCCATCGGGGATTGAGATGGTAATGAGCATTCAGAGAAAAACCTTCTGTTCTGACATAAGAGTCCCCTCCCAGTGTCTGGGTATATTCGGGACTGAGCTCCCAACGCTTTGATCTTTGCACAATTCGGTTCTGGATAATCTCAACTCGGCTTGATCCCTGAATGGCTTTTGCTTTTTCTAGAAGATCCGAGTTCCCACCCAACGAATCAAAATCACTTAAAGCAGGCGTCGTCGCTGGCGTTACCGCTTCTTGCGCTTGCACTGTTGTTGCCAAGAAAATTCCCAAACCTAGAACAAGAAGAAGTTTTGATCTCACTGGAGACCTCCTGTCGGAGCGATCGTTGTTGAAGTCGTGGTTGTAGGCGGTGGTGGCGGCGGTGCTTCCACTTTGATGTACATCGTCTGAACCACCTGCTTGTTAGAGGCCGAATCACCAGCAACAGGGCTGCGGTTAATCGCACGCACTGTCCAAGTATAGGTTTGCCCAATGGCCCTCATATCTGGCTGCAGGAGCACATCGCACTTCACTTGTGATTCTCCTCCCGACATAAAACAGCTCACATCATTCTGACCAGGAATCACGGCCACTGTTGTTGCAGAGACTTCAAGTTTCCCTTCCCCTGAAGGGTCATAAACAGAAAAAGATAGGCGGTTTCTTTCCGTCGCTACCACATTGACCTGGTCATAATTATCAAAAGTGAAAACCGGAGATTTAACTTGAGTTCTAAATTTCACATTGACCGGAAAGAGATTTGATTGAATTCCAAAATTGGAAAGCGCAATCACAGCAAACTCATACTGATCTTCATCTCGCGTGAGATCCTTTTCGCGAGCATCCAGCTGCATGCGGAAAGTCCAACGAGATTTGTTGCTCGAATCTTGCTCAGGGGTGGAAGTAAAAAAGTCCACCAAGGTTGCCGCTGAAGGGTAAGAACTGGAAGGGTTGCTTGTAATCAGAAGTCGAGGCACTTTTCCAGGGCTTGAATCTTGATCCTCGACGACCACTTCAAAAAAGCGAAACTGCCCTTCTCGAATCGGTTGAGAAATCAAATCAGACACACGAACCACTTGGGGCTGCTGCAATTTCTTTTGAACCACCACCGGGAAAGCTTTTGTGATTTGAATTCTCACTTGAGCTTCTGTCGAAAAGACACTGTAAGAAACTTTCAAAAGAGAGCGTCTTTGTAAATCTGATCCCGTAAAGCCCAGGGCCGGTGTCCATTTAATTTCCAAAGACTTCCCATCAAACTTCAAACCTGGAAACTCAAGCATATTTTCCACTTGGATCTGAGCATCGGTGGCGGGGATCAAAGATCTTGCCGATAAAGTGAAAGTCGATTCAGAGCCTTCTTGAAAGTTGAATTCCGGAGAACTACTCTCAAGTCTTAAGCTATCTGAAAAAAGTGGATCCGGTGTCGGTTTTTTCCGACCCTCTTCAGGATTCACTCCCACAACATTTCCATCAAAAGGATTTTGATTGGTACTGCAGCTGACCAATCCAAAAACACCAAAACTTATAATAAGGATCAAGCCCTTTATCTTCATAATCTACCCCTGCCCCGCTCTTCTCAGGTTAAATGGATAAGACACTTTCACATCAACTCCGCCTTCTGGCAGAGGAAACTTCCAACTTCTCAATCGCCCCACAATGCAATCTTCAACTGATTTCGCATTCAATGATGTGCTCTCAATTCCCGCCGTCTTCACAAGCCCGTTACCACCAATCACAAAAGCGACGGCCACTCGTCCGGCAAGACCTGGGTTTGATTGAAGACCTTGCTCATAGCAAAAACGGACTTGTCCCAAATTTCGATTAATCACATCAGCAATAAGGTCCCGATCAAGGCCTCCACCCACAATGGCTTCTTTACCAAGAGGCAAAGGAGAAGCTCCCGAGCTTCCAACAAGACTCAAGCTCCCATAACCTGCTTGACCGCCACCTTTACCTTTCGTGCCGTAGCCTCCACCGCCTTGAAGATTTCCCCCAGCACCCAAAGGCGCTGAGACAAGGCCTTTCCCATAAAGCGTGGTCTGCACTCCGCCCGAGCCTGCATTTCCACCCAGTCCTGGACCTGCAGTGGTCTGAGCAGCCCCAAGATTAAGTCCACCCCTTTGTTTCCCGGAATTCATAGACCCCAAAACAGCCAAAGCTCCCTGACGTCGAACAGCCTCTTTAGAAGGAGCTACTTTGGATGTGGGATTCATATTGTTTGAGGACTGAGCTTGCGCTGCTGGTTTTTTAGGAGTGATCGGAATGTTCTTCACAATCTTGACGACTTCTTGCTTAAGCTCTGCATCTCTTTGCGCTGTCTCTATGGGATGAGTCAGTAAGTAACTCATCAAACCACCAATAAAAAGCATCGTCACTATAAGCGCGAGCCACCAAACTTTCTCTTCAGGCTCTTCGAGGACCACGTCTTTTTGCAGAGCGGCTTCTTCAAACTCTGTAATAAACCCAAGACCGGGAACTTCGAACTTTACAGCTGATAAATCCTGAGGAGCAAACTGACCATATTCTTTATAAACGACATTTTGATCATTCAAAGCCGACAAATCTGAGACGAGCTCCAACCGTCGATTGTCCGCTCTATGAATCACATGAACTCGGTCCGCCTGAACCTGAAATGTTCGTATGATTTTTCCTGCCCTGGACTCTAATTTATATTTTCTAAGTTCCATCTTTAACTGCCTTATCGTTGCTCAGTGGATTGATCGATACGGTCTTGAAAATCAGTTCTCACACCCAAGAGAGCATCAAGAACTTTATCTTGCTCGACAGTGGTCACGGCTTCATCTGAAAAATGGTACTTACCCTGAACAAGCACATCTTCGAAACTCACATCTGTTGTCTTTTTCTTGATCAAGGTTTGCTGAGGAGTCACGGCAGGAGTTATTGCAGCAGGGGCCGCCATCAAAAAGCTCGATAACAACAACACTAAATTCATCATTACTTCACCCCTTCTGTTTCTTTCAGATTCTCAATTCTTGATTCTAAATAATTCACCATGGCGACTTTTCCAGACTGTCTTTCAAGCTCAGCAAGCCTTCTCAAAGCTTCAACACTCAGGGGATTTTGCCGAACTTTATTCTTTGCATTTTCCACGTCTGAGAGTGCAACAACAGCACCACCTGTCTGAATGTTCTGAGAGCTTGCGATCGCTTTTTCGATCACAGACTTGAGATCTTCAGGAGCGACCGCTTGAAGAAAGCGAAATTCCGCCTCTATCAACTTAGCAGCTGATCCTTTTGCCTGTTGAGCCGTGCTTAAAAGTTGCTGATCGAGACCTTGTGTGGACCAAAGATCGCTGAGCTTCTTTCTCACGTCCTGAGCTTTTAATTGATGAGGGCCTGCCTGCTGTGACAGCAACATGAGATACTCTTGCTCTTGTTCCGGATTCAATCCTTGCGGGACCGGAAGCGCTAAAACTTCTTGATAAAAACGCTCATTCTCATGAGCCACAAGATCAAGACTCAAAACTTGAGAAGTCCAATCTCCGCTCTCTAAAGAGGCTTGAGCCAGCTGATCGAGCTTCTCTAAAAGTTGCACTCTGGCTTTCAAAGTTTTTGCAAGCTTGCTCTGTTGGCTTGCGTCCACCTGAGACTGTTCAAATTGCTTCTTTAATGATTCCAGACTCTTCAGAGTCTGGAATCGCATCAAAACCTGACCCGAAGAAGTCTGGGCGATCTTCTTGAGACCTTCCATCTCTTCGAGCTTCAATCTCCCCTCAGCAAAGAGATCCAGCAAAAGACCTGCATAAACATCATTCTTTTTCTCGAGCAAACTCTTTTGTTTTTGAAGTTCTTGTGCTGGCTGAGAACTGGCTTTCACGAGCTGAACCGCAATCGCCACTTTTTTCTCAAGATCCTGAGATGTCTTTAAGAAATCTCGGTAAAACGGTGAGGCATCTTTCAACGAAAGCTCTGACAACAAAGCGAGCTTCAAAATTTTCTTTTCATCTCGACCTGTCATCTTTTGCGTGGCAATAAGGGCAGAGTCAAAATCCAGCACGAGCTCACTCAAAAATGACTTTCTTTCAAGACCAAAAGTCATCTCCTCAGTCGTGAGTTGTGGCAAAGCTAAGTACTGATCGACTGCTAATCGCGCTTCAGAAAAGTTTTTAAGATTTTCAGCAATCACGATCTTGTTTTTGAGATAAATCTTTTTCTCTTCACTGTTGGCCCCTTGTAAATCAAAGCCCTGAAGAGCTTCCCAAGCCTTCTGAGGATCTTTCTGGGTCTGAAAAGCCTCTGCAGATCTTGTCAGTGCAGATTTTCGCTGAATGGCTGCGAAATCCTGCTTCGCCTGAGGAAACATCTGCGCAAACTCACCAGCTTGAGATTGTACTTTATGGGATTCACCCGCCAGCACAAGAGCATCTAAAGAAAGATTCGCCGCCTGCAAAGCGAGCTGGGGTTGGCTCTCTTTGAATTCTTTCGCAAACTGTGTGAGCTGAATGACCGCTGGGGCGTACTGCCCCTGATCGTAAGTGTGCTTGGCGAGTTGGTAGCGAACCTCGGTGGCCTTCTTTTTATCTGAAGAATTCTTATGATACATTTCCAGCGAAGCGCCGATCATCTGGGCGTAATTGGATTTATTAAACACT
>JAJTIC010000013.1 GCA_021300175.1 Pseudomonadota bacterium | reverse complement strand
GCTTTTCGCCAGAATTCGTGCCGATGAAGTTTTTCCGGTTCCACGAGGCCCTGTGAAGAGGAGAGCGTGAGGAAGACGCCCATTCTTTAAAGCGTTCTGAAGAGTTTGAGAAATATGAGTTTGCCCGATCAACTGATCAAAGGATTGAGGCCTCCATTTTCGGGCAATCACTTGATAGGACAAATTTCCCCCAGCTACTCAAGATTTGAAGAATAGCGGTTGGGCACCCCACATCGCAAAGTCTTTAAGGTACCGTTGCTCCCTTCCGGGCCTAGCGGGGTTCATTTAAAGAGCATCCGTGTGGGACCCAACCAGGGGCAGGTGTACCCTAGATAGGGGTCATTTCCGACCCTTAACGCCCCGCAAAAGACCAGGCAATTCGCTCGAGAGCTTCTGTTTCTTCGGCCCAATACGAATAGGTGCCAAATTCAGGAAAAAGCTTTGGAAAACTAGGGTCTTCCCAGCGGCGGGCAATCCAAGCTGCATAGTTCAAAATACGCAGACCTCGCAAAAGGGGAGCCCACTCCCACTGAGCCTGGGGAAATTCACGAAGTTCTTCATAGCCTGACAAAATCAGATCTTTCTCAAGGTCTGAATCTGCTTCGGCAAAAAGCATCCAGAAATCCTGAACTTCGGGTCCCATCATGCAGTCATCGAAATCGACAAAGAAAAATTCTCGGTCCCCGCCAAGAGGTCTCTGAAACAGCAGGTTCCCGCGGTGGCAGTCGCCATGAATTCGAAGGAAAGCCTCCGGGTCCAATTCAATTTCAAGCCGCTCGATGATCTCGATGGCCGCAGCTTCATATCTTTGAAAAACTTCAGGCGCCACTTGGGGTGCCAAAAATTCTAAATTCTGCCAAGCTGAGTAAGGTGAGTCCAAAACCACAGGACGATGCTGAAAGCTTTTTCTTGATCCCACATTATGAATCTGCGCAAGTCGCCGACCGATTTGATAGAGATCTTTTTCTAAAAGTTCTTCCGGCATTTTGCCGACGAATTTAGGAAAAAATGCAACATTCATCCCCTGAACAGAAAGGAAACTTTTATTTCCTGGCAGTAACATCGGAGCAACGACGGGAATGCCCTCTTTCTTAAGTTCAAACAAAAATTGATGTTCTTCCTTAAGGGCTTCAGCGCTCCAGCGGCCGGGACGATAGAACTTTGCAATCACTCGATCCGGAGATTGATCCTCGTGATCCAGTCGCAAGTCAAAAACTCGATTTTCATAGGAATTCAGCTGAGAAAACTCACCCGTGGGACGAAATCCTGCTTCTTCAGTTGCCTGAAGGACCACTTCTGGATCTAATTGATAGAAAGATGTTAGATCGGCTTTTTTCACAGCAAGAAGAGTTACAGTTTGAAAACTGGACTGTCAAAGTTCGGCGCAGAGCTTTTCGCAGAAAGCTCTCTATTTATCTGAAAGATTCGCAGTTTATCTATGTGAATGCCAATCGTACTCTTTCTTCAAAGCAAATTCTTATTTTTCTTGAACAAAAACGAACTTGGATCATCAAAGGCCTCAAGAACTTGGAAATTATCGAGAGCCAAATTCCTCAGGTAAACTTTGTTGAAGGCGAGTTAATTCCTGTGAATGGGAGTCCTTGTTCGTTGAAACTGGCTCCCACAGTCTTGCGAAAATCTTTTGGTAGCTTGATCGAGAATCAGCTGGCCCTTCATTTTCCGATAAAAAAATATCAGGCAGGCTTGTGTCCCCGGGATATTAAAGAAGGACTTCAAATTTATTATCGGACTCAACATGAGCGCGAGCTTCAAACGAAAGCGCGAGCTTGGGAAGCTAAGATTGGAGTGCGGGCCGCTCAATTCAAACTCAGAAATCAGAAGTCTCGGTGGGGGAGTTGCAATCGCCGGAGAGTCATTTCTCTGAACTATCGTCTCTGGGGAGCTCCGGAATTTGTGCGAGACTATATCTTGATTCATGAGCTTTGCCATATTCAGCATATGAATCATTCTCCAAAATTTTGGGATCTCGTCGAATCACATTGTCCCAATTACCAAGCGGCCGAGCAATGGCTTAACGACCATGGCCGCTCTTTGGACTTTCTGATTTAATCATTTGTCCTTGGGGAATTTCTTAGGTCCCTAGTAGAAAAGAAAGGCCGTGAAGTGGCTGACTGTCTATGGCCTAGACAGCTCAGAGAGGTTGGGGTTTAGGCAAAGGGCTTTTTGCATTGGCACTTGGACTGCTTATTGAGTTGTTTGGAGTAAATGACCAAAAGGAGTGCTTATGAAGAAGGCCGCCGTGTTTCAAACAGTTTCTTTCAGCTTTCTATTTTTAGCCTTAGTGGCTTGCGGAAAGAGCAAAGACAATCAGCCTGTCATGGGGAAAGCCGCACCGACAGCAACGCAACCGGCCGCTCCAACTCCGAAGAATCCCCCCACAGCGGTGCCCGAATCTGGTCAAAACAACAATACACGCAATCAGACACAGCCTGGGGCTCAAGTTCAACCTCGGGCTCAGCAGCAAGGACAAGGACAACAACAAAGCCCACAAAGTAGACAACAACAAGGGAAACAACAAGGGCAGCAACAAGGGCAGCAACAAGGGCAGCAGGCGCCGCCGATGACCTCTGAGGGCGTTCAAGCAGAAATCAATGAACTAGAGATGCTCTCAAAAACCTACACTGGAACTGCCAATGATCCCGTCAGAAAATTTTTAGAACTCAGAATGGATGATGTGAAAGATGCTCGAGTGAAGTTAAAAAACTTAGAGGCAGCGGCGATCATTCAAGACGCCAGGCTTAAAATTGATTATTCAAACGGCGACGTAGCGATTCAATTGATGATGAAAAAAGGAAATTCAACTCAAAATATGATCCTCGGTGGAACGCTCGAGGGAAATGGGCAGAAGTCTGCTCAGATTCTTGCAGAAACAGCAGGAGCCAAAGTGGCTGGCACTTTGAAATGTTTGGATGCTCAATCTGATACTTGTGAAGTTTCTCATCTGAGATTGCAGATTGGTGATTTAGGAAATCGTTCCACAGTGAACATTATTTTCCGAAAAACAAATGTCCACTTACGAAGTCAGTTTCCAGCAGCCACCAGAACAGTTCCTGAAATGGAAACTCTTTATAGCATCATTCGCCATACTGAGCTGAATACCAACACGACTGGTAAAATTGAATCTGCAAAGTTAGAAACATTTGAAGTGATCAAAGGAAAGACAGGATATCGATTCATTTTAAAAACTTTGAACAAGGAAATGATTGTGATGTCTGGTGATCTCAAAGATCAACGAGGCTTAGGTGGAGCTGGACAATCTGCTGTTCGAACTGTTTCTGAAGCTGATTTGGTGAACTCGAACGGTGAAGTCGTTTATAAGACAAGACTGCATGATTCCCTGAAAGATCTGAAACTTGTGAATAACAATGGCTATGGAACACTGTCCTTCGAAGTGGATTTCAACACTCAGGTCAAGGTTGAGGGTGATACCAAAGTGAAGTTCCAAATCGAGCGAATCTCGAGGCCTGTTTTGCAGCTGTCAGAAAAGCTCTAAATTTTGCTGTTGAGCTGGGGTCACTTTGCTAAAAAAGCAGTGGCCTCACGTTTGCTCATACATTTCCTTGGAGGCCCGTTGTGGCCATTTTGACCCTTTTCCGGAGGAGATATGACAGTAAAACCACTTTTAATTGCAGCTCTCACTTTATCGGGGTCTTTTGCCCACGCCCAGGCTCAAGGCGACATTTGTGGCCGTGGAGTCAATTGTCCACCTGATTTCGTTCGTCCTGACGAGCCAGGTCGCCATCGCCCAGACCCCTCACCTTATGACCCGGTTCGCCCAGAGGACCCTCGATATCCTGAACGGCCCGGTCGCCCAGGGAATCCTGATTATGGAATAGAAAGAAGATCTGGGTGGGTGAATCGAGTTGTGCAGAACGAAGTTCTTTCCTTGAACCGCATCGTTGGCTTGAGTGAGTTCTCAGATCGGGGTTCAGAAATTGATTCTGTAGAGGTCAATCTTCGAGGCTTGAATCGTCGCCTCGAACTTGAATTGCTCGCCGATGGATGGTCGGTTGCAAGAGAAACCTACCCCAGTTACAGCGTTATTCTAAGACCTACTCGTCCTTTGGAAATGGGTTACAACTTAAGAAATTTAGGGCTTCGCGTTCTTGGATTAGCTGAAATCAACACTGTGGTTGTTAATCTCCGACGAGGCGGAAATAGATATCCTGACTATCCTTCAAATCCTCGTGAGCAAGTTGTCGAGAGGTCTGTTTACCGAACTATTTATGGTGGCGGAAGATTGGATTTAGGATACGAATTAAATCTTTTTCAATACCGTGGCTATAGAATTTCCTCGATAACGATCGATGGGCAATCTGTTTATCGAGGTGGAGCAAGTGCTGAAGTTCTCATCAATTCTTTCCGCCAAGGAACAATTTTTCTTGGGGATTACGGCACTCCGCAGACCTTGTATCTTAACCAACAAATTGAGATTGGGCGCGGTGCAGATAGTATCGTATTGTACGTCAACAGGGACGTTCGCATCAATCGAGTGAGCGTCAGGTTGATTCGTTAAAAACCTGTTGGTTTTTTCTCACAGAAGATGTGAAATGTTGTGACGACATCGATTGGGGAGTCTTATGGAAATTGAAAGCTCAACAAACCAAACGAAAATCGCATCTTCTGCTTTACCAGAGATCTTAGAAATGCCCAAAATTTCTGGGTACTTAGATTATCGACTTTTCTTGTCTGATTTCTATAAATTTAAACGCAATCTCACGGCTAAAGATATTCGGCCTTACAGTTATGCCATGTTTTCGGCAGCTGCGAATATTAAATCCCCGAATTATTTGAAGATGATCATCGAAGGTCGCCGAAATCTTTCGGAAGAGATGATCGGAAAATTTGCAAAAGCTATGGGGCTTATGAAAGAACAGGGAGAAGAATTTCGTTTGATGGTTCTTTTTGGACAAGCGACAGATCCTGCAGAAAGAAACATGTTCTTGAAGCAGCTCAACGAGCACCGTGTGAATTCAAAATTGAAAGCTGGCGAGATCGACAAAAAGACTTGGGAGAAAGTTCCGAGCTGGGTGGCGTGGATCCTGTTCGCCATGATCGATCAGAAAGGTGTCAAGTTCCAGCCGGAGCGTCTCAGAGAGCTTTTGCGAGGACAAGCCACCATTGACGAAATTGAGTTGGCACTGAGATCACTGATCGAGAGTAAAGAAGTTGTCATGGCTGAGGACGGGTCTCTGAAGAGATCCAATCAGTTGATTGAAGATGCAGCTGAGGTTCCCGGGGCCCTTGTTAGGAAGCTTCAGACTGAACTGATGTACTTAGGCCTTGAGAGCCTGTTCAGAGATTCTGCTACTGACCGCGAGTTTGGATCATTGACTGTTTCAATGACTCGAAGCGAATTTGAAGAAATTCGTTTTCAGCTTCGTCAGTTCCGTAAAAAAACCCAAAAAGAGAATGCAGTGAAAAGAGCTGAAGCCCCTGGCGAAAGGGTTTATCAGATGAATCTGCAGCTGTTTCCTGTCACAGAAAAGGCTGACTAAGTTAAACCTGGGGTTCAAAAAATTGCCTCGATTTAACTAATTTGCTAAATTTTATTATTTTGTTAGGATTATGTCAGAAGCTGTTAAACCGCTGAATTTTTGATGAAAATTGTGGATAACTTGGTGGAAGAAGTTGATAACTTCTCATCTTTTCAAATATTTAGGGACATCTTGACTCTGATCAGGGACAAAATGCCACTGCATAAAGCTTCAGCAAGTCGACTAAAGAGCTCTACTTGCCAGGATCACTGTCAGTTAATCTCGGAAGCGACGAGTGCTGGGTCTTGAAGACTTAAACCCACGAGGACCCGCTGAAGTACTTTCTGATGAGGACGGTCGCGGACCACGGCTGAAAGAGCGGCCTCCACGGCGGTCATTACGTTCACCACGATATTCACTGCGATCTCCTCCGCGAGAATCGCTGCGTTCCCCGCCACGGAAATCACGGCGAGGGCGATTGTATCGTCGGCCGTCATCGGTTTGACGAGAGTCTCTTGGTGGTCGCGGCGCCAGTTCGAGATCCTTTGTGTGCACAATCGCGGGGTCTTGCTGAACCAGCATAATTTTAAATAAATCAGCAGCTGACAAAGAAGTCAGCTGGTCTGGTAACTCGATATCAGCCATGTTCTTTTGAACACGCTTGAGCCACTTTTCATCCTGCATGCTTTCCAATAGACGAGCACAGTAATTTTGAACTTTCAAATTACGCACTTCATCTGCCGATGGTGGAGAAACTTTCTCGATGATTTGGCGAGTGGACTTTTCAATGCGTCTTAAAAGACCCATTTCAGAAGGTGTCACTAAAGAAAGAGCGTGGCCTGTCTGACCATTTCGGCCAGTTCGGCCTATACGGTGAATGTAAGATTCAACTTCCACAGGCAAAGTCATATTCACCACGTGAGTCAGTTCTTTCACATCGATTCCGCGAGCGGCAACATCTGTTGCTACCAGAGCTTGAATTTGACGAGCTTTGAAGCCGGCAAGGATGCGTTCCCGTTCCCGTTGAGTTTTCTCACCGTGGATCGCTTCGGCGCGGATTCCCGCATGCATGAGAGCTTTTGCTACTGTCTCTGTATCTTCACGGCGTCGGCAGAACACTAGACCAAAGAAATCTTTCTGTGTGCCAATCAATCGCAAAAGAACTTCAACTTTGTCACGCTCAGCTACCATGGCAAATGTTTGTTTGATCGCTTGATTGGTTTCAGTGCCCGAAGACTGTTTCACCATTTGCGGGTTCTTCAGATATTGACGAGTGATATTCGTGATTTGACGATTCATAGTAGCTGAGAATAACCACACTCGGTGGTCGCCGTCTTCGCTACGAATACCTTTTAAGATTTCATCCAGAGCTTCTTGAAAACCCATGGAGAGCATTTCGTCAGCTTCGTCCAAAATCAAGTGAGTGATTTTCTTTAATGAAATTAGTCCTTGCTCCATCAAGTCGATCAAGCGACCTGGAGTGGCCACCACAATTTGTGCACCTGTTTTCAAAGCATTGATTTGTGTGTGGTAAGAGGCACCGCCATAGATGGAAGCAACGCGGAGATTTTTGTAAGAACCAATCTGTGAAACTTGTGCCGCCACTTGTGAGGACAATTCACGAGTAGGGCACAGGATCAAAGCTTGGGGAAAACGTTTGGACTCGTCAACTTTCTCGACGAGGGGAATCGCGAAAGCACCGGTCTTACCAGTTCCAGTGGAAGCTAAGCCGATAAAATCTGTTTCTTGATTCATTAATATAGGAATCGTTTCAGCTTGAATCTGAGTGGGAGATTTAAAACCCATACCCGAGAGATGTGTGACTAAAGAAGGGTCAATACCCAGATCAGAAAATTGAGAATCCACGAATACCTACTTGAAAAGACCAGAGATTATTCTCGAGTGGCCGTAATATGAACCTAAACCCCCGAAATACCTAGAGAAGAAATAAATATTGTTATCTTTTCAGGGGGGAGGGGGCTATATTGGATTTGGCCTATCGAGAACGTGGGGGTGACCCGGTTTCGACGTGGGTGCAGAAGCATAAGGAGCATTCCGGGGCGCATGGGGACCTCGTTAAAAACGTGCATTTTGTAATTGGCAACGATTACGCACTTGCAGCCTAAGCGCTAGCACGCTTTTCCGGTAAGTGGTGTCGGTACCGGAAAAGCGTCGATAAGACACCTCGGTCCGATGTGTTATCTCCAGGCAAAGGACCTAAATTTTTCTGGGGGTAGGGTTGGGGAGATTTTGTCTTTGGAAGCTCACCAACCAACGCAAAACAAAGACTAAGAATGTAGCGCCTTATCGTGGATCGCTTGCGGACGGGGGTTCGATTCCCCCCACCTCCACCATTTTGTACACATAATGTGTGTACAAATCCATTTTTTCATAGTAACATAGTGCTATGATTTTCGTTTGGCATAGTTCAAAAAACCAAGCCAATAAGAAAAAACACGGTGTCTCTGGTTCTACTCACTCGATGGTGGAACTTTGTCCAAATCCCAAAAAAATCATAAACTTAGCAGACGAAGTCTGTAGTTTTTAAAGCTTTTAAATCCGAAAGCCCTTTTCTGCAACAGTTTTGCGAGATT
>JAJTIC010000147.1 GCA_021300175.1 Pseudomonadota bacterium | reverse complement strand
TCGCACGTTCAGAAGTATCTTTCATCACTTGATCGAAACTTCCGTCCTGCTTATTTTTTCCCCTCTCGCTTTGTGGTTTTGCCACCACATCTTGGGCTCTCAAGGCGGGGCCCAGATTCGCGAGATCTGTGATCAAAATTTGTTTCCTCCTTTATCTGTTAGGGTTGATTCCTTTTGTAACCAGCATACTTTTCTGAAAAGACTTGGGCCTTTTCAGGCTTAATCAAATTCATAATTTCTGCTGCATTTTTCTTTTTCATTTTTCCTAAGATTTCGACAGCTAAGTCTTCGTCCATAGTTTCAAACACCTTGGCCGCCTGTGCCGGCTTCATGTTTGAGTACATTTGCACTAACGTATCCACTTTTTGTGCATCGGCTTCCACACGCTCCTCGAGGATCTTTGATATATTCTGGCGAGTCGTCTCGAGATCTGCAAGCCGCTTTTCGAGCTCAACTTTCTGAGCTGTAATTTCTGTTTCCATTCGATTGAGCTCTTCTTCACGTGCATCGAGTTCGCGTTTTCGCTCATTCAGTTTACCAAAATGATTGATTTCTTCTTGGGTGAACTCTTTTTTATCTGTCAATGCGGGCTCAGCTGGCTTTGCCGCCTCAGCTCCAGAGCTTGCTGCAGGCGCCGCCGTTTCCGCTGCGGCCGGAGAAAGAATCCCAATCTCTACTTTCTTCACGATGTGATAGATGTCTTCATGGTAGTGCAGACCTAGGGAGGCCCCAACCACACCAAGGATGGAAAAAGTGATCAATGCAAACGGGGTCTTCCGACTCCGCCGTTTCTGATTCAAAACTTGAGGACGCATTCTTTGCCGAAGAGCTTTTGCGAGATCCTGAGAATTGATTTGTTCTTTTTTTTCAGCTTTCTTCTGCAACTCATCAAAATTAATTTTTGACTTGGGCTGAGCTCTCACGGGAGCCTGCCCAGTCGCATTTTTTCGTGCTTGTTTAAAGAACTGATCGTACCCAGATTTCATTCGCCTTCAGCCTTCCGTGAGCGTCTCATCAAAGTCAATTCGTCTGCATTCTTTTGCGAGTACTTCTTGTACTCTTCCTTAAAGCCCTGTTTTTCTTTCTCCTTAAGGCTTTCTACTATTTTATGGTCAACAGCTGCTTTTCGCAAAATTTCCCGCAAGTTCTCGACCACAGTCTCTTGTTCTTTGATCTTGTTAAGCTGATTTTCTATCCGAATGTCTTGCCCTCGCAGGTATTCATTCACTTGTGTCAAACCTGCCGAAAGGTCGGGCGCCCCGGAGATTGCAGTCTTAAAAGCATGCTGATGAGCATGTGTGACTTGGCTACGCATTTGCGCAAGTTCTTCTTGCAGTAAGGTCAGTCGACTTTGAGCCTCTTGAAATTCAGCTTGTGCTAAATTCTCGATGATTTTTCGATGCTGCATCACCTTCTCGAGTGGAAATTTAAACTTTTTCATTTTGTTTCCCTAGGCTTGAGACAAAATCATCTGTAAGGATCTCACGGTGGACTTGAAATCAGTGGGATCATCCACTTGCTGTTTCAAAAAATCATTCAGCGGATCAATCAACTTAATCGCTCGATCAATTTTAGGATTTGATCCTGCCTTATAGGCACCAATGTTAATCAAGTCTTCAGCATCTTTATAGACAGCAAGGACTTCACGTAATTTCTGAGCCAGTTGGGCATGATCCCCACTCACACAAGCTCTCATCACCCGGCTAGCAGATTGCAAAATATCAATGGCAGGGAAATGGCCTCTTTGTGCTAGAGCCCGACTTAACACGATGTGCCCGTCGACAATGGAACGTACGGCATCCCCAATAGGATCATCCATGTCATCGCCTTCAACGAGAACTGTGTATAGACCTGTGATCGATCCTTCATTTTCAAAAGAGCCTGCGCGTTCCAGAAGTTTGGGAAGATGAGAAAAAACACTCGGTGTGTATCCCTTCGACGCTGGCGGTTCACCTGCAGACAATCCAATTTCCCTCTGAGCCATGGCAAAACGAGTCACTGAGTCCATCATCAACAGAACATTTTTTCCTAATGATGAAAAATACTCTGCGATTGCTGTGGCAACAAAGGCTCCTCGCATACGAATGAGAGGACTCTGGTCACTCGTGACACAGATGACAACTGATCTGGCCATACCTTCAGGACCTAAATCATGCTCGATAAACTCGCGCACTTCACGGCCACGCTCCCCGATCAGTGCAATGACATTCACATCCGCTTTTGTATTTCGAGCCATCATCCCTAAAAGTACAGATTTACCCACCCCAGAACCCGCCATGATCCCAACGCGCTGACCTTGACCCACCGTCAATGCCCCGTTGATGGCGCGGACACCAAGATCCAAGGGCTGTCGTATTGGCTTCCGATCCAGAGGATTTCTCACTTCTGAATACAGCGAAACTTCCTTAACACCTTCAACGTCGCCTTTATTGTCGATGGGCTTTCCCAGGCCATCCACAACTCGCCCGAGCAACTCTTCGCCCACTCTCACGGTGGCGACTTGTCTTCGCAAAACAATCTTCGCACCAAGGCCAACCCCACGCATTTCACCCAGAGCCATCATAAGCACCGACTTGTCTTTAAAGCCGACCACTTCGGCGAGAAAGAATTTTTCTATGCCTGTGGGGTGAATTTCACAAATACTTCCCAAAGAAGCCCCAGGCAGATACCCCTTAATAAGCATTCCTGTCACTTCTGTCACTTTACCACTATCTTTAGTGAGATGAATGGAACTGATCACATCGTGATACTTATCCCAACTGATCGCTAAATCATTCACGCGGCACTCACTTTATCTTTAACTCGGTACAGATTTTCCGCAATCGATGTCCATAACTTCTCAACCCGCTCTTCGAAGCGAGCATCAATCACACCATAATTGGTTTCAATGATGCATCCGCCTTCGCGGATCGAATCCACAGGCACGAACTTCACTTTTTTGAGGAATTCAAGATCTCGTTTCCCTTGGCCCTTCAGGCTTTCAAGAAACTCTAGCTGTGATGGAGCCACTTGGATTGATACATTTTCTTCCAGCTGAGCCAGCTCAACGGCCTTCCGAATCACTTCAACAATGGAAGAAGGATCAGCTTTAATTTCGGCAGCAGCGATCCGATGAGCCATATGAAATGCTAATTGAACGAGATGACTCTCATTGTGCTGAACAAGATCTTTCTTTAATTGAGTGATGGACTGAATTAGCACGTCTAACTGCTTTAGGCGCATTTCAATTTCTGAGGAAGCTTGATTGAAGGCTTCTTTTTTTCCTTCGTCGAGGCCCAACTGGTAGGCTTCTTGATAAGCTGGCTCTTGAACTTCTCGCAATCGCTCGAGAACTTTTGCTTCGACCGTTTCCTCCAGAGAACGGGCCTCAATCCCATCCACACCGGTCTGAACTCGGATCACATCTGACATTCTGAAATCATTGGGCCGGGACTGTCGATCCTGAAGGTACTGCAGAGCCACTTCAGGAGTTCCAAACTCCAACTTAGGTGGCTCATACTCGAGCACTTTCTTCGACGCCAAATTAGCTTTGATGATTTCTTTAGACAAGCGCATCCTCCGAACCGCCTCTTGCGATCATAATCTTACCCTCAGCTTCTAAGCGGCGAGCCGCATTGACGATTTCTTGTTGAGCACCTTCAACGTCGGACAATCTAGACGGACCCATATTCGCCAAATCTTCTCTGAGCATCTCGGCAGCACGCTGAGAGATATTCTTGAAGACTTTGTTCTTGATCTCTTCGTTGGCTGTTTTGAGCGCCAACAACAATTTGTCATTGGGGATCTCTTTAAGAAGAATCTGAATACCGCGATCATCAATTTTAGAGATGTCATCAAAGACGAACATCAGTTTACGGATCTCTTCTGCTAAGAGAGGATCTTTTTCTTCAAGACGAGACATAATTGAAGTCTCTGTATTCTTATCCATCACGTTCAGCATTTCAGCAACAGGCTGAACTCCTCCCAGAGACCCTTGCTCAACCGTTGCCATGGATGCTAATTCTCGCTTAAGAACCGCATCAATCTCTCCAATGAGCTCTGGAGCCACATTATCTAAGTTCGCCATTCTCAATACCACTTCTGCTTGAAGAGCATCAGGTAAGCGCTTTAAGACTTCAGCTTTTTTCTCTGGCTCGAGATGCGCCAAGATGACTGCCACTGTCTGAGGATGTTCGTTCACTAAGAAAGTGGAAAGTGACTTAGCATCGACCATTTCCAAAGATTCCAACTGTCGACCACCACCACTGGTTTGATTAACACCTCCAAGAATCGCTCGTGCTCTCTCCTCGCCCAGAGCCTCAAGCACAGCATCTTTAGAAGCTGGTTTTTCGGAAAAGATGTAATCCTCGGTTTCAGAAATCAGCTCATAGTATTCCTCAAGAATTTTTTTGGTCACATGGACAGGGACCACCCTGTACTTTTGCATGACATTCAACAGCTTTCGAATGTCACCATCATCCATTCCTTTGAGAAGAATGCGCATTCCATCTTTTCCGAGATAATTGCAAAGAATGGCGGCTTTCTCAAAACCACGGAGTCTTTCGTATTCAAGATTTTCGAGTTTCAATAACTTAGGCATCTATCCGTCCTTTCGAACAAGCCACATTCCGAAAGCATTCTGAGCTTTTTCTTCGTCAGTTTCCATAATGGCCATAATACGATCTTTGAGAAGCTCAGTTTCTGCTTTATCCGGGTCAATCGACTCTTCCAAAACTGGCAAGGCTGAAGACATTCCAGGCAATGTGGAATCCACTGATTGCAACTCTTCCAGCTCTTCGATAGTTCGAGGAAGCATATCTTCCACAGAATCTTGGAAGGAATCGGTGATCCATTGCATGAAGGGTCGAACAACGATAAAGAAAAAGAGGGCCAAAGAGAAGCCCAACAAAAGCCACTTGAAAAGAGCATGAACCAACTTCTTTCTTTCCAAAGAAGTCAGGATTCTATCGGACTCAGAGAAATCCTCTGCAATAAAACGAATGTTTTCGATCTTAACTTGGTCACCTCGCTTAGGATCAAAGCCGATAGCATTCTTGACCAAAGATTCATACTTTGCCAAATCTTCGGCGCTTCGTGCGTTCCATGCAACATCAACGGACCCATCATCTTTCGCCGTGGTGACTTCAACACCGTCGACAAGCACCGCCACCGACACTTTTTCTAATCCGCCGGCTGCTTCTTTGATGTTGCGAACAGTTTTTGGCACTTCATAATTTGTCGTTTTCAGTTCTTTTTTAACTTCTTGGTTAAAGCCCACTTGGCCTGCGTCCTCAGCGCCCGGCAAGTTGGCTCGTGATCCAGGAACGCCCGCTGGGTTTGTGCGTGAACCATCCAGACTTTCCTCTTCAGATTGTTGAGAACGAATTGCTGTCTTCTCGGGATCTACCGACTCTTCCACAGCCGTGACAACTTTGTTGTCCAAGGACGCGTCCACTCGCGCGATGACCTTTCCTTGCCCAACAACTTTTGAAAGGATGGACTCGATTCTCTCTTCGAGATCCCTTTCAATTTTAGCTTTAAGGTCCATCAATTCGCTAGAACCCCCGGCGATGCCATCTTTGGATCGAGACAACATCTTACCGCGATCATCGACCACCGTGACTTTCTCTGGATCCATTCCTTCAACAGCACTTCCCACGAGATATTGAATTCCGCGAATTTGCTCTTGGCTCAATGTTTTTCCAGGGTGAAGCTCCACAACAACAGAAGCTGTTGGCTGCGCGCTTTCTTCAAGAAAAGTCTTCTTATTGGGTATAGCCAACAGAACTTTGGACTGCTTAACGCTTGTCAAAGTATTAATTGCACTCATGAGCTCACCCTGAAGAGCCCTTTGAAAATTGATCTTTTGAGAAAAAGAATTAGTTCCGAAATCTTGTTTCTCGAATATTTCCAGACCAACACTCCCAAACTTGGTCGATCCCATCTCTGCCATGAGAGCCATCTGCGTGGAATGTAGAAGATCTTTGGGAACAGCGATGGTCGATCCCTCGTCACGGAGCTGAAATTGCACATTCTTTTCATTCAGCTTTTGAATTATTAGGGGAACCTGGTCAGTCGGTATTTTGGTAAAAAGCGGGACATAGTCTTTCCCTGAAACCATGAAAGTGACAATGAGGAGAGTTACAAAGGCTATCCCCGATGCAGCTAGGATCGAAAGCCGCTTTGTGGGTCCTAAACCTTTAAAGAACTCACGGAACTGAACAATGAGATTTCCTATAATTTGATTCAAGCGACTCTCCTTAATTAAACCTGCATCTTCATAACATCTTGATAGGCTTCAACAATTTTGTTTCTTACTTGCATCATTAACTTCAGAGCGATGTCTGCACGTTCTGCAGTGATCATCACTTCAGCAATATTTTCAGATCGACCAGAAGCTAAATTCTGCATTGCCTTGTCCGATGTCTTTTGAAGTTCATTCACTTGAGAGATGGCGTCCTTCAAAGTGTCAGCAAAGCTCTTTTGAGATTCGACATTGGAAACACCACTTTGGGAAAAATCATTTCCGACAGAAATAGATTTCGAATCCAGCGAGTTATTGAAACGCCCACTGTCCAGGAATCTATTTGCATTTTTGACTGTAAAACCTTCCATGGCTTTCTCCGTCTATGTTGTTTATTCTACAGGACTATTTCTCAATTTTCCTCATTCAATTATACCCTTACCGACCAATCTCCAGGGCGCTCAAAGCCATGTCCTTCGAAGCTTGAAGAGCACTGACATTGGCTTCATAGGCACGAGTTGCTTGAATCATATTGGTCATCTCCTCCATCAAATTGATATTCGGCATGGCTACATAGCCGTCCGGATTGGCATCAGGATGGTCGGGCTGGTACTTCATCAAAGGCGCTCTTCGATCAGAGATAACGTCAGTGACTTGAACCCTTTGCATTTTTTCTTGAGGAGAATTAACCGGCAGGATTTCGCCAAAATTCTTGGTTTCAGGCATGGCCTCAAAGACCACATCTTTCCTGCGGTAAGGTCCGCCCTCCGGGGTCTTGGTCGTGTTAATGTTGGCCATATTGCTCGAAATAGTGTTCATACGCATCTTTTGCGCAGCCATTCCGGAAGCACTGATTCTAAAACCCGTCATAAAATCAGACATGATTTACTCCTTACCGACCTTCAGTGGCGGCATATTTCAGAGATGCCATCTTTTTGTTGATCAACTGCAAAGCTGCTTTATACATAATTGAGTTCTCTGCCAGCGAGGCCATCTCAGACGCCATGTCGACAGTATTCCCATCGTTGGAGATCTGCCCTAAAGGATTGTCATAGATATCAGGCCTGATCTTTGAGATACTGCCACCACCGACATGAAAGTGATCACCGTGCGAAGTCCCCACTGATCTCAGACCATCCACATCTAAAGCTCGAGCTAGCGCTTCCTCAAAATCCATTTTCTTTGCGGCATAGCCCGGAGTTTCTGCGTTAGCGATATTTGACTGAATGACGTTCTGCTTCATCATTCGCATATTGATGGCGGTCGCAAGACCTGCCGTTGTTTTATCGAAAAGAGTACTCATAGAACACCTGCCTCTCGATATTCAGAAAGCTTATTCCTTAAAGTTCGGATGCTAATTCCAAGAACAGAAGCGGCTTTTGTACGGTTCTGTTTCGTCATCTCCAACGTCTGCAAAATTAACTTCTTTTCCATTTCTGCCAAGGTTAAGCCCACAAATTCCATTTGCTTTCGTTCAATGTGCTCAAACTCAATATGACGATCTTCGATATTGCCACTCGGAGACAACGTCACTGCTCTTTCCAAAACCGTCTGTAATTCTGTGACATTGAATGGCCAAGAGTAGCTCTTTAATTTTGCCTTTGCTGACTCAGATAATTGATAGTTCTTATTCTGACCCAAAATCAAAGCTGTCGATTTCACTAACAAGTCTGACAACAGCAGAATGTCCTCAGGACGTTCACTCAGTGCAGGAATTTTTAAATGAATCACACTGAGCCGAAAATAAAGATCTCTCTTCAGCTGGCCCTGCTCCACATAATTTTTTACATAATTATCGGCAGTCGCAATAATTCTAACCTTAAGCCCCATACGAATAATATCCAATATGGACAGCAAGGTGTCTTGGTCTTCGAGTTGCAGGCTCTCTAAGTTCTCTACGATGAGGCAAGTTCCCTCTTTGAGACCGCGGGGATCCATGTTCTTTTGAAACATCACTTGGTTCGGAAAAGCTTTATTTCTAAATCCGATTTGCAGAGCTAGAGTGGTTTTCCCAATTCCTGGAGCCCCTGAAACAAGAATTGGCGCTTGGCTTTGACAAATAGAATCCGCCATCGTGAGCATCCGATTCATTTCTGAATTCTGAGTTTGAAAATTTGCAAATTCTCTAAAGTTCATTACTGAGTTCCTTCCATTGCAGGAATTCGCTGAATGTATTTCTTGTAATCATTTTTCCATTCTGAACTCTTCAACTGCTCTTGTGCCAGCTTATACCAGAACTGGCTCTTATTACTTTTGAGCTTGTCCCAGACATCAGCTGCTTTTTGAATCTCACCTTTTTTAAAATAGTACTGACCCACTTTATAACGAATAGACGACAGTGGCTTTTCTGACTCATACTGTGAAAGAAGATTTTCATAGGCTTTGATACCGTCTTCTTCTTGTCCACTTTTGAATTTGAGATCCCCGAGCATTTCGAGGCTCTTCGCATGAACTTCGGCAGGTACCTTTCCATTCGAATCTTTCTGCAAAGTTGAAATTTTCTCTAAGGATTTAACAGCTCCTGCTTGGTCACCCAACTGCACTTCCAATTGAGCCAATTGCAAATAGGAATCAGCAACAAGCTCAGGAATTCCCTTCCACTCACGGAGAAGCTCTGACAAGTACCTGGTGGCGGACCTCAAATCACCACGTCTTTGAAGCAGACTGGATGTTAACTTGACTCGTTCAATTTGATCGACCTCCGAGAGACTATCAGGCTTCTGAATTTGCTTCAGATAATCGAAGGCTTGGGGAAATTTGCCTTGACCGAAAGTCACGGACGCTAATCGAAGATTCAGGTCATCTGTGGAAGGGATCTTTTCAAGTATTCTTTTTTGTCTTTCTTCGGGGCTTCCTTTCAGTGCATAGATCTCATTCAGAGTGGCTTTATAAATCTCTTCTGCTCTCGAAGGTGTGCCCGCCAGTTCAAATGCCTTAGCTAAGTTTACCTTCGTATCAATTCGCTGTGAAGACTTCAGCCAAGAATCTGTGTATTTGTTATGAATTTTCAATGCTTCTAAAAACCGACCTTTTTGAACTTCGTCAGAGATCTGCGCATTGATGTTACGAACAATTCGGCTTGATAGCAGCTGAGTGTCGGCACTTGTAGGATTTGCTTGATAATACTTGATCAAGCGATTGATCGAGTCCTCGTACTCTTTTCTTTTACTCAAACCATCCGACACTAGAATGGTGGCAAATTGTTCCAATTTTAGCAGCTCTTTGTCCTCTTTCACGATTGCTTCGATCTCTTGAATGGCATTCTTGAGTTCTTTCTCTTTCATTTGAGGCATTCGCTCTGAGAGGAGTCTCATTCGGGCCACTCGAGCCGAAGGTTCATTTCCGTAACGGAAGTAAGCTTCTAAGTAAGCACCGACAACTCTTGTTTTGTCAGCACCAAGAATCTCAAGTAGTTCCCCAATACGAGTCATGGCGTAACCTGAATAAGGATGAGAAGGAAACCTCTGCAAGAATTGCGAGTAAAGCTCTAAGCTCTTTCGGTGCTCACCTGTCCAAAAGAGGGCTGCAGCTTGATTGTAAACAGCATTGGGAAACTCATTCCCTGTATCAGGAAATTTTGACTGTGCTGCCGCATATTCTTTGATTGCATTGGGATAGTCTTTCTTCTCGAAGTAGACATCGCCTTTTAGATAAGCTGCTTGAACCGCATATTGCCTTTGACCGTCCTTTTCAATTTCGTTCAACTGATTGATCGCATCGTCAAAGCGCTTAATCTTAAGGAAAGATTCGGCAATTCCTAGGCGAGAAAGGTCTCGGTTCGGAGAAGTTGGACGATTGCGAATATGAGCTTGAAACTGCCTGAGTGTCGCTAGGTAATCGCCACGCTCTAAGGTCGAAAAGCTCATCAACATCAGAGTGCGTTCAGCCAGGGCTGACTGAGGATACCTCTCCATTGCTTGGCGATAACGAATCATCGCCAAGTCGTAATCAGAGACATTGCTACCTTCACGCCACTGCGCAAAGTGGGCATCGGCCCACATGAAGCGAACAAGTTCATCATATTCACTTTGTGGATATTTCTCGAGAAACCAGTTCAAAGTCTTCAGAAAAACATTGTATCTTTTGTTTGAAAAAAGTTGAACTAGCAGCCTTGCTTGCTTGTTCTCATCAGTGTCTTTAGGCTCAACAATATAGACAGGCGGTCGAGACAGCATCTTTGACAGAATATCATTGCTTTGTTTTAAGATTGGAAATTCCAAGTAAACATTTTCACGACTTGCAAGAACAGCTTCTTCTTTCACTTCAAAATCTTTGATCGCAAATCGATCAAAGTTGGGATCCGCGCCGTCAAAGACACCAGCTCTGGGCTTCACATCAGCAGAAGCGTTCCCTGAATCTTGATTAATCACTAATGTGTCACTGGCTGGATTTCGAGCTTTGGCCTCTTTTTGTTTGGGCGCAACTGTGTTTGCAGATTTCGTCTTTTCGGTGGTTTTTGGATTCTGAGCTGTTTTCGCGGTGGGACTCGGCTGAGACTTGAACAAATCCACAATCAATCTTGACGGCTGATCTGTCAAATAGTCGAAGGATTCAATTTCGCTGTCTGTAATTTCAAATCTAACAACATCCTGCCCGTCGACGTTTTGTCGGAGCACCTGAACTGACTTCACAAAGGGTGCTGAGAATTTTTCGAGTTTGTCCACTGAACTTTGGTCAAGTCGAGGAACTTGGAGATCGATAAATACTTTGTTTTTTTCAGTGGTTCGCTTGAGGTCGTAGTTCCATTGTTCATGTCCAGCGAGCTCCAAGTGAACCGCTTCACCGACAAATTGAATATCGAGCTTCACAGCAGACGCACTCGCCTTAAGTCCGAGAAAAAGCATCAGACAAACTGCGAAGAAACCTCGAAACATGACCTCTCCCATCCATGGCAAAGTACGAACCTGTAGCTTCTATTGATCTTAAGCAGAAATGATGCCACTCAATTTTTGTCCTCTCCGGCAAATTAATTCATCATGGGCAAAAGATTCCCCACGGAATCTTGTCGGCACTGCCAAACTCGTGACACTGGACTCAGGTCCAAAGATGGCCACCGAATCCTCGAGAATACCTCAGGAACTACCGACAGTTATCATGATGAATCACCCACTATGTTTTCGCATCATCGGTCCTCTTCTTGTGCTTGCTCTGATTCTTGGAGGCTGTGTGTCCGTTTCTATCACTCCGACACCAGTCACGAAATCCAAAAACTTTACATTTGAAGAGCCCGAAAGCCCTTACAAAAAACTCGAGGGAGAATCCTTTGATCATAGTTGGCAATCCTTAGAAACAGGAAACACCATTGCCATCCTTTCAGAATGTGGTGTTGGCGGGGATCTTCCCTTGGGCACTATCGAGTCAGAAGCCCTCTCGGCTCTCAGTATCAAAAATATCGTTGATAATAAAACAATGACCTTCGCCCAAAGAGAAGCCCGAAGAACCAGAGCCCAAGGGCAACTTGACGGAGTCAATGTAGAAATAGAAATCTTGACCGTGAAAAAGAATTCTTGTTCATTCGTCATGACCTATGTGGCTCGACCGAAAAGCTTCTCTCAAGAACTCAAATTCTTTGAGAAATTTCTCCAGAGTTTGGAGATCCGATGACCCAAACCCTTCTTTTTTTTGGCGGACTTGCCGAACTCTTCACATTGATCTTGAAAAATCTCAAAGGCAAGCTGGAATCTCGTTTGATTGCTGAACAGGTTTTTCAGATTGGCCATCGCTCTTTGCCCCTTGTAATCATCACCGCAGCAAGCACTGGAATGGTCATGGCGCTACAGTATGGTCTGGGATTGGAACGATTTGGGGGCACCATTTACGTTCCTCGCTTAGTCACAGTTACAATCCTTCGGGAAATGGGCCCTGTTTTTACTGCTCTGATGCTCGCTGCTCGAGTGGGTGCGGGTATCGCTTCTGAGATTGGCTCTATGATGGTCACTCAACAAATTGACGCCATTCGAGCTTTGGGCACTTCGCCGATAAAAAAAATTGTGCTCCCAAGAGTTCTTGCTTGCCTTATCTCTTTACCTCTTTTGGTTGGCATCGCAAATCTCGTCGCATTTTTAGGCGGCCTGGCAATAGGTGTGACCGAGCTGAAACTTGATCCTCAATTTTATGTTCTTAAAGCAATCACCAATTTGTCGATGATGGACTATTTCGCCGGCTTTGCAAAAAGTTTCTTTTTTGCTCTTTTCATCGCAGTCCCTGCTTGCTACTACGGACTCAATGTCCAAGACGGCACCAAAGGTGTTGGAGTTGCTACCACCAAAGCTGTTGTTACTTCCTCGATCTTTATTCTCATTGGCGATTTCTTTTTAACGAAACTTTTTTGGGTGATCGAAAAATGGACTTAGTAAAAGTCGAGAATTTTTATAAAAGATACGGCTCCAAAGAAGTTCACAAAGGACTCAGCTTTGCCGTTAAAAAAGGCGAATGCCTGGGGCTCATCGGTGGCTCCGGCACTGGGAAGTCAGTTCTTCTGAGGAGTTTGATCGGTCTTGAGAAACCCGACTCAGGCTCGGTCTCCTATTTAGGACAAGAGCTCACACATTTCAACGAAGATGACTTTGTATCCATCAGAAAAAAAATTGCTTACGCTTTTCAAGGTGGAGCTCTCTTTGACTCAATGACGGTCTTTGAAAATCTCGCTTACCCTCTTCGTGAGCACACCCAACTCTCTGAAAAAGAAATACAAACAAAAGTCCTCTCACTTTTGAGTCAGTTTGGACTTGCCGGAAACGAAAAGCTTTATCCAGGAAATCTATCGGGAGGAATGCAAAAACGAGTAGGACTTGCGCGAGCCATTATTCTGGGTCCCGAAGTTATACTCTATGATGAGCCAACGGCGGGACTAGATCCTTATAACACTCGGAAGATTCAAGAGATGATTTTGCATTTGAAGAACACCGGAGTGACTTCTATTCTGGTCACTCACGACATGCCAGTGGCTTTCACGGTTTGTGATCGGATTGCAATGCTGGGTGATGGAAGAATCAGAGCCATAGGAACCATCGCTGAGATCGAAGCCCAAGGTGAAAATATCATTGCCAAATTTGCTGCTGGAGAGAAATTTTAATGGAAGCACACGTTAAAAATCAAATGCAGACAGGAATCTTTGTCCTCATTGGATTGGGCATCATTCTCTTCTCTATTATTTCTTTGGATGGAGATAAATGGTTTCTAACTCAAAAAACGCGAGTCTTTGCTGAGTTTCAAGAAGTTCAAGGACTGGCGAATGGAAGCGTGGTCTCACTGTCAGGTTTAACCATTGGAAATGTCGAAGAAATCCAATATGTGTCAGAGTCTAAAGTTTTAAAAGTAACAATGAAGATCGAGAAGAATGCTTTAGGCATGATTCCCTCGGACAGCCGAGTTGAAATTCGCACCCAGGGAGCCTTAGGGGATAAATACATCATGATCTTGCCGGGGCTTGCGACCACGTACTTGACCGAGAACAGTCAGCTTCAGACGGATAAATCTAAAGATTTAATTGGCGTGATTGCGGAGCGAGGCAAAGAAGCCGACAAAGTTTTTGAGATCATCAACGAGCTGTATGTCATGACGAAGACAATGAATCACGAAGGTCGTTTTGAGAAAATCATGAGTAATTTTCAAGACGCTGCCGTTGAGCTTCGCCAGACGGCTAAAGAAAGTAGACTCTTGCTTACCGAGATCCGTCATGACAGTCCTAAAAAGATTGCAGACTCGCTCGAAAAGATGGATCGAATATTAGGAAAGATCGATCGCGGAGAGGGAACTTTAGGGGCATTGATCAACGATCCGTCGCTGCATGATTCGCTCAAAGGATTACTCGGAACTTCTGAGCGTAAAAGCAACATGAAATCTTTGATCCGCACGACCATTCAAAAATCGGAAGACTAATTGAACTGAAGTCGGATCCCGCTGCCGACTGACCTACTATCCCAGCAAATTTGACGAGCAACCTTTTGACCACATTCTCGGGTCCAATCTCCCATTGATCGCATGAGGTCTTCTCCTTTTTCATCTTCCCCAAGATCCTTTCATCTTCCCCTTATTGGAATTCCCATCAATGACTCTCTTCCCTTAGGACTTCTGCCAGATCCTTTCAAAGAGTTGATTTATTTATACCATCGGTCACTTTTTCATTGACTCTGATTATAATGGTGATAGAAACTTATCCATGGAAAGCTCCTCCCTTCAAAGAAACCTGAGGCCGCAAAGAACGGAATCAGCACGGTCGGCGCCCAAGCAATTGGGCTTTCGCCCTCAATTTGAAAAGAAATTTTCAGATCGTTTTGGTGGCGGAAAACGCACCACTCGCTCTTCCCGAGGACAGCGGCCTCTTTCGACCAAG
>JAJTIC010000130.1 GCA_021300175.1 Pseudomonadota bacterium | reverse complement strand
CTTGGTCGAAAGAGGCCGCTGTCCTCGGGAAGAGCGAGTGGTGCGTTTTCCGCCACCAAAACGATCTGAAAATTTCTTTTCAAATTGAGGGCGAAAGCCCAATTGCTTGGGCGCCGACCGTGCTGATTCCGTTCTTTGCGGTCTCAGGTTTCTTTGAAGGGAGGAGCTTTCCATGGATAAGTTTCTATCACCATTATAATCAGAGTCAATTAAAAAGTGACCGATGGTATTTTCGACAAGGAAAATTTTAGTGGCTACAACTTCTGCAGAACTCAGATCAATTGGAATTGTAAATTGACCTTCAAATGCCAAATGCGTCGAAGAATAGATATCGGAAAAAGGGGGGCTTCGAACTTGAGAAAGATCGGATGGCGAAACTAGCGAAAGTCGGAAGGTTGGGGTGGCTTCGACTGGGGAATGGGGAAAAGAGATGTTGAGTCAGCATAGGGGAGCAGTTGCGGAAAGGTATGATAAGACAACTACGACAGCAGTAGCAGCATCGACAGCAGTAGCAGCATCGACAGCAGTAGCAGGAAGCCACTTGCTTGCAGATCCTGACCAGGTCATCTCCTGGATCGCAAGCAGCATCACAACAGGGGTCGAAAGCTGGCTATACTAAATGCTTGCCAGAAATTCGTTGGCTTTCTGGATAGCGAGCATAGGAATTTCGTGAGTGCCAGGGAAGCTCACAAGCTTTCCTTTCAGGCCAGAGCTTGCAAGAAGTGACTCGAGCTGTTGCGCCCCTTTTATTCCCAAAACCATGTCTTGTGTTCCGTGAGTCATCAAAAATCGCAGTCCCTTTGCGGAAGGAGCTTTAGTCTTCCATTGCGTTTTGTTCACAAGTGCTCCTGAAAACAAAAGTAATCCAGCGAATTTCTTGCTGAGGTCTGCTGCAGAAAGAGCGAGCTCTGTTGCAAGCATTGATCCTTGGCTAAATCCACCCACCACAATTTTTGAAAAATCAGGCTCGATACCATCGATCATTGTGAAAACTTCCCCGCGCAAAGAATCAATTCCCTGAGGGACTTCTTCAGAGAGATCTGCCGGTTGTCCCGTCATCGCTACTTTTTCGATGCGAGCCATGTCGATGGGCCACCATGCTCGCCCTGTCCAGCCAGGACCAATAGGCACTTCGAGAGGACCCATGGGAAAAATGTAACGAGTTTTTTTACCGGTTTCTAAGACTTCGGACAAAGAGCGCAAATCATAGGCATCGGCTCCGTATCCATGAAACAAAATCACTGTGAGCTCGGCTTGGCCAGCGGCAGCTTCTTGCTCTGTGAGGTTGTGAGATAGGGCTTCGAGAAATTGGATCGATCGTTTTTTCATGGCTTATGAATGCGGCGACATTCCAAACTTGTCAACCAAAGCCGCACTGGATGAACTGACAATTCAAAGACCTTCACTGCTGAGGCGGGATTTCTGCAGTTGCTGCTGGCATCTCAGAGATCTCAAATGGTTTCAAAACCTGGACAAGGTGAAAATTTCAGGGCCTAATAAATGCCATGAAATTGTTCGAGTTGCTGCAAGTTTTGCCAGAGTTCAAGAATCTTTCGGAGTATGCTCGGACGACCGAGGTTAGGTCTGTTACCGTCTCTTCTCAAAAAGCGCAGCTCGGGGATGTCTTTGTGGCCATTCGAGGCGCCAAAGAGGATGGCCACGACCACCTTCATGAAGCTATCAGAAAAGGTGTTTGCGCAGTCGTTGTCGAGTTTGCTGATAAAGTTCCCACCAGTTTCTCTGGCTTTATTCAAGTAGTGCCAAACACTCGCGCGGCTCTTGATCATTTAGCAAGTCAGTATTTTGAACACCCTTCCAAATCCATGCTGATGTTTGGAGTCACAGGCACCAACGGGAAAACTTCAACCACTTACATGCTCGAGCATGTTTTCAACCAGTTAAAAATGCCCACGGGCGTTTTGGGAACCATCAATCACCATTTGCTCGATAAAGTATGGTCCACCGAAATGACCACGCCAGGTCCCATCGAATTGCAAAGCCGGCTGGCAGAAATGAAAGCTGAAGGAGCGCGACTTGTGGCGATGGAAGTTTCAAGTCATGCCCTTCATCAGCACCGCGCTGATGGTGTTCATTTCAACACTGTGCTTTTCACTAACTTAACAAGAGACCATTTGGACTATCATCAAACGATGAAGAACTATCACTCAGCGAAACAAAGGCTCTTCACGGATCTTTTGTGGTCCTCTCGTAAACAGCCTCTCTTTGCAATTGTTAACATTGATGATGAGTATGGACGTCGCATGAGAGTTTGCTCAGAGGCCGTGATCTGGACCTATGGGCAAGATCCAAAAGCTGATTTTTCCTTTGAGCTATTGCAAATGAATTTTTCAAGAATTGTGTTCAAACTCAAATCTCCTTTTGGCAGCTTTGAAGGAATTCTGCCACTCAGTGGAAAGCACAATCTTTACAATGCCGTGGGCGCGCTTGCAGCGGCGGCAAGTCTTGGGGTTCCACCAGTCACAGCTCTTGAAAAGCTTGCCACTTTCAAAGGAGTTCCAGGAAGACTTCAGCAAGTGGAAACTCAGACTCGGTATCATGTTTTTGTGGACTACGCTCATACACCGGATGCCCTCGAGAATGTGCTAAAATCTCTAGTGCAAGTTCGCAAAGAAACGGGCAGCTCGGCTCGGATTTGGACTCTTTTCGGTTGTGGCGGAGATCGCGACAAGGGCAAGCGTCCTGTCATGGCCCAGATCGCTTGTCTGTACTCTGATCAAATAATTGTGACTTCTGATAATCCACGAACAGAGGAGCCAGCGACCATTATTGCAGATATTCTCGTTGGTATCGATAAAGACACTCGGGCAGCAAAAGTGCGAGTTGAATCTGATCGGCGTAAAGCCATTGAGTTAGCGATTCTCTCCATGGAGCCCGCGGATGTTCTGCTGATTGCTGGCAAAGGGCATGAAGATTATCAAATCATCGGCACGGAGAAACATCCTTTCAGTGATTATTTGATCGCTCAGGAAATTTTAAGAGGAATTAAATCATGAAAAAAATGACATTAGATTTTGTGTTGAATGCCGTGCAAGGTCAGCTTTTGTCTCAGTCACAAACAGAGTTCAAGGGCGTGGGTAGCGACACGAGAAAGGATCTCAATGGGCAGATTTTTATTGCTCTCAAGGGTGATAATTTTGATGCTCATGCTTTTCTCGATAAAGCCAAAGAACAAGGGGCCGCAGCTTTGATCGTTCATGACTCGGCGAAAGTCACTGAGGAATTGAAGTCTCAGCTCACAGTCATTCTTGTGAAAGATACTTTGCGAGCTCTTCATGATTTAGCTAGGGCCCAGCGGCGAAGATCTTCTGCTCTTGTTCTGGGAATTACAGGTTCCAATGGAAAGACAACGAGTAAAGAGTTCACTGCGATTTTGTTCTCTCAGTACCGAAAAACGCACTACTCGAAAGGATCTTTCAATAATCATTGGGGAGTTCCGTTCACTCTGCTTGAAGAATTTGAAGGAGCTGAGATCACAATCAGTGAAATGGGAATGAATCACGCCCACGAACTCGAAATCCTCGCAAAAATTAACGAACCCGATGTGGTTGTTTGCTCTGTCGTCGGGAAAGAGCACATTGAGCACTTTGGATCCCTCGAGAAAATTGCAGAAGCCAACGAAGAGATCTATAAGTTTTCTCCAGCTACAGCTCAGCGCATTTATAATTTAGATAATACCTTTACAGCACAAATGTATTTGCGTGCATCCAAAGAGTACCCGCATTCAAAGAGGATTTTGACTTTTTCTGAGAAAGATTCAAAAGCAGATGTGTTCTTGCAGCTAAAAGATCTCGAGATGTCTGGCTTTAGAGTGCAGGGAAGAATCGCCTCTCAAGAAGCTGAAGCTCGAGTCCCGGTTTTTGGCGCACATAATTTGACCAATGTGATGGTTGCAGCTTCTTTGGGGCTTGCGGGTGGATTGACTCCTGACCAAATTTGGAAAGCCCTGCCCTTGTTCAAAACCAATTGGGGTCGCAATCAATTGGTGCAAACGAAAAGAGGAGCCGAAATTTTGTTTGATGGTTACAATGCCAATCCAGATAGCATGAAAGCGTTGATTGATAACGTGAAGCTCCTTCGAAATTCGGGAAAGAAAGTTGGCGTCTTCGGTCAAATGCTCGAGATGGGTCCTTTTGCAAAGGATGCGCACCGAGAGCTTGGTGAGTGGGCTGGACAAGCAGGTTTTGATCACTTATGGTTCTATGGGGAAAGTGCAGCTGATTTTCAAGCGGGAGCAATGGCTGCTGGATTTAAAAAAAATCTCATGATATCAGATACTTATGAAGATTCTCTTGCGACTGAGCTAGCATCTGTGCTAGACCGTGGTGATATAGCACTCGTGAAGGGGAGTCGGGGGATGAAGCTCGAGCGTTTTGTGCTTGCTTGTCATCCTGTGAATTTCTCTTTAACGAAAGAATAGTCATCAAAGGAACATCATGTTTTATCAGCTTTTGTATTCGTACGCTGATCAATTCTCAGCACTGAACGTTTTTCGTTACATCACAGTTCGGACATTTATCTCCTTCTTCACTGCATTTTTGCTGTGTTGGATGTGGGGTCCCTATTTCATCCGTCGGTTACGTGAAAATCAAATCGGACAAAGTATTCGAGATGATGGGCCTCAGACTCATAAGAAAAAGGCTGGGACTCCCACCATGGGTGGAGGACTGATTTTGCTAAGCACTCTTGTTCCGGTCCTTTTGTGGGTGGACATGATGAACCCCTTGGTGTGGGCTGTCTTGATTGTGACTTGGGGTTTTGGTGGTATCGGATATTTGGACGATTGGTTGAAAGTCAGCAAAAAGAACACCAAAGGCTTGCCAGGAAAAGTGCGTCTTGCTGGTGAATTCGCTATTTCAGCAGCTGTCGTGTTTGCACTTATTCAATGGTTTCAGTTTTCGACAGTCTTGCATGTGCCTTTCTTGAAGAATGTGTCTTTTGATTTGGGCTATTGGTATGTGGCTTTTGCCTCATTAGTTATCGTGGGTACTGCAAATGCCGTCAACCTGACAGATGGACTGGATGGCTTGGCGATTGTGCCAGTGATGATTTCCGCAGCCACTTTAGGCCTGTTTGCTTATGTCGCGGGTCACTTTACAATTTCTGCTTACCTTCAAATCCCTCACGTGATGGGTTCAGGGGAGCTGGTTCCTTTAGCCGCGATCATTGTGGCTGCAGGAATGGGTTTTCTGTGGTTCAACGCTTATCCAGCACAAGTTTTCATGGGTGACGTTGGAAGCCTTTCACTGGGTGGATTTTTGGGAACTATGGCTGTGCTCACAAAAAATGAAATCTTGATGGTGCTTCTGGGGGGAGTTTTTGTCGCGGAAGCTTTGTCAGTGATTGGCCAAGTGGCAAGTTTTAAGCTGACGGGAAAAAGAATATTCCGCATGGCGCCGATTCACCATCACTTTGAACTCAATGGATTAACTGAAACTAAAATCATCGTTCGCTTCTGGATCATTTCGATTTTGCTCGCAGCATTGAGCTTGTCGACTCTTAAGCTGAGATAGATGTAATAATGGAGGCCCTCATGTTCAATGACGTCAGTCAATTGAAAGACAAACGTATTCTTGTTGTCGGACTTGGAAAGACCGGTGTTTCCTTGGCTCGATTTTTACAAGCGCATGGCGCGCAAGTGACTGTGACGGATCACAAATCAAAACCTGAACTGAGCACTCAGCTCGAGTCTTTGGGTGACTTGCCAGTGAAGTATGAACTGGGAGGGCACAGTCCGAAAATTTTCTTAAATCAGGATTTAGTGATTCTTTCTCCGGGAGTGCCTTCAGGGCTGAAGATTTTTGAATACGCTCGCAGTCAGGGCATCAAGATCACGGGCGAACTGGAGTTCGCAGCACAGTTTATCAAAGAACCTATTATTGCTTTAACTGGAACTAACGGAAAGACCACCACCGCAAGATTGATTGAGCAAATGCTCTCTGAATCAGGAATAAAAGTTTGGGTGGGTGGCTCGATGGGAACTCCGCTCACAGACTATTTGCGCTCTGAGGAAAAAGCTCAAGTGGTTGTCACTGAGGTTTCTAGCTTCATGCTGGAAACTGTGGACTCTTTCACGCCTCAAAATATTTTGTTTATGAATTTGGCGGAAAACCATTTGGATCGTTATCGATCCATGGAAGAATATGTGAACGCTAAGCGCCGCATCTTCAAAAATACCAACCAAGCTACAACAAGTATTTTGAATGCCGATGACAATGCAGTTGTTGAGCTTGCCAGAGATCCCGCCGTTCAGCGCGGCCGTATTTTTTACTTTTCTAGGAAGCATCAGTTGGAGCCACAGATCATGAATATCGGTGGAGCTGTGAATATTGGTCATGAAGTTCGCGTTCGAACAGGCCCTGAGATTGAGTACTTTAATATCAAAGAAATGAAAATGCGCGGAAAGCATTCTATCGAAAACGTGATGGCTGCAATCTTGGTGGCTCGGGAACATGGTGCAAAAAAAGAAGCTATCCAAACTGTGATCAATAATTTTAAAGGCTTACCTCACCGCTTAGAGTACGTTCGGAAAGTGGGTGGCGTACAGTTTTTCAATGATTCAAAGGCCACCAATGTTCACGCGGTTTTGAGAGCTTTGGATTCATTCGATGAAAATGTTATTTTGATTGCTGGGGGTAAGGAAACCAATTTAAGTTTTGAAGCCCTCAGAAATCACGTTCGTCGTAAAGTGAAGACTCTCATCGTGGTCGGAGAAGCTAAGGAGCGAATCAATCGCGACCTTGGGGACTTTTCTGAGACTTTTTTGATCGGAACTTTCGAAGAAGCTGTCTTGATTGCTTACCAAAAGTCTAGGATTGGGGATATCGTTCTGCTGTCCCCGGGTTGCTCGAGCACTGATATGTTTGACAGCTTTGAAGAGCGGGGAGACTATTTTAAGGAGATCGTGAAGAAGTTTAATTGATTCAGAGATCTCTCAAGGAGGAGAGTTATGTCGATTCGCCTGTTAGTGACGGGGCTTTTGGCTTCTTCGTTTCTGTTTTTATCTGGATGTGCATCTTCAGCGATGAAGCAAAGAAAAGATCAGCGAGAAAAAGTCGCTCAAACCTCGAAGCTTTACTGCGAATTTATCAACGGAGAGCTCTTTCCAGATATTGATGTGGCTTTGAATTTGGAAATGGCGAAGCGTTGTGATTCTGACAAGAATTTTACGATCACTCAGTATAAAACTCCCTCAGAGAATATGGGAGTCATGTACTGCTGTGTTCCTCAGCAGAAAATGGTACTTGAGAGAAAGTCAGAAGCTGCAAAACCCGACATAAAATCTGAATCTAAATCTGAACTCAAAGTTCAAGGAAATTAATGCTGAAGCATCTTTCCAGCCCACTTTTACTCGCAGTTCTTGCATTGATGGGTGTTGGAGTGGTTCAGGTCTACTCTTCGAGTTATATTTTTGCGACTGAGTCTTTTGGAAATGGACTTTTCTTTTTTGAGCGCCAGCTTCTGTTTGCGCTCCTCGCGTTTACAGTTTTGATGGTGGCCGCTCAGATTCCGATCCAATGGATCGAAAAGTATGGTTGGGGTCTTTGGTTAATTGCAGGCCTTGGCGTTGCCCTCACTTTGGTCCCTGGTCTTGGTGTGAGAGTGGGTGGAGCTGTTCGCTGGTTAGATCTTCCTTTTGGTCAGAGATTTGAGCCTTCGGAACTGTTAAAGCTTTCATTTTCTCTTCTTTTTGCAAGTCTCCTCGTTCGACAGGAAAATTTTCTTGGCAGACTTAAATGGCCAGCAGTGATGGTTTTAGTTTTTGCGCCGATGGTGTTGTTGCTCAGACAGCCTGATTTTGGAAGCTTTGCGATTATCACTGCGGTGGCAGTTTCTCTGCTTTTTGCTTTTGGTCTCAAATGGCGCTACATCACGACAGCTTTTCTGGTCATGATCCCGACATTTTATTACTTGGTGATGATGAAGCCTTATCGAAAGGCTCGAGTGATTGCTTATTTAGATCCTTGGGCCAATCCAGAGACTAAAGGTTTTCAAGTCATTCAATCCATGTTGAGTTTTAGCTCTGGTGGTCCCACAGGAGTGGGTTTGGGGCAAGGACAAGGAAAGCTGTTCTTTCTGCCAGAAGCTCATACGGATTTTACGATGGCTGTGCTCGGTGAGGAATTGGGATTTATGGGTGTTCTGATGGTCCTTGCTCTTTATGGATTCATCGTCCTCAGAGGGTTTCAGATCGCGCTTCGCTGCGAAAAGCCCTTCCGCAAAGCATTGGCCTTGGGAATTTCTGTGACCTTCGCTCTGTCAGTGTTCATCAATGCAGGTGTCGTCATGGGCCTGCTGCCGACAAAAGGGCTCACTCTTCCATTCCTCAGCTATGGCGGGAGTAGCTTAGTGACACTCTGTTTGATGTTCGGAATTCTTCTGAACATTGAAAAGTCAATATCTCGCCAAGAGCAAAATCCTTTTCTTCGAAAGACTCCAAGTTTATAGTGGTTGAGATGAAAAAATTGAAAGTTGTGAT
>JAJTIC010000121.1 GCA_021300175.1 Pseudomonadota bacterium | reverse complement strand
CGAAGACTTTCTCTTCAACAAGTTGACTTACGATTTCATGGTGAACTTAGGCTTAATGGGACACTATGTGGGCGACAATGCCCAGCCTTTCCACGTCACTGCAGACTATGATGGTTTGGCTACTGGTCACGGTGGCATTCACTCTTATTATGAGGATGATGTTGTTGTGAGCAGCACTTATGCCCTCGAAAAAATGATTATTGAAAAAGGCAAAGCTTTGCAAAAACAGAAGCCCTCATTTTTGACAGCTCCTTCAACACTCGAAAAAATGAAAGCTCTTGGAATTCTTTCCTTTAATGACGTCAAAGCTGTTTTTAAACTTGATCCCGTCTTAGAAAAGTCAGTGCTGAAAGAAGAAAAGGGCATGAAAATAAAAACTCCGGCCAAACGAAAACCTGCCCAAGAGGTGGCAATTAAATTTGAACCACTTCTCGTGACTCATATGGCCCGAGCTGCAGCGTTGCTAGCTCGGTTGTGGGACGAAGCTTATGTTCAAATTGGAAAGCCACCTCTTTCTGAGTACAAATCATTCAAGCATCCGTTCACTCCCGAGTTTGTGACACCCGATTATTTACCTGCAGAGAGAAAGTAAGACTAAGGATAGTATCGAATGGTGGGGCCATCATGAAAAAGGGACAGCTGAGATTTACCATCTGAGCCCTCGGGTCCTTGTGAACCTTTCCTCAAGCCCCACTCACACCATATTTGAGCATCTCGTGCAGGTCCTCGCCACTTGTCTTCTGGGCTTATTTCAGGTGTGCCGTCTCCTCCGATCCCACCCTTTCCAGGATTCATTTTTACAATCACCAAAAGTTCCCCGGGCACTTCTGTCACAATTTGAAATTGAGCCGCATCACCACCAGGAAACCCCATGCCCCCTGGCGCCTCTGGCATCCATGTGTCTCGGGTGCAGACATCTGAAACCTTGAGCTTTGGTATTGTAGCCGCATGCCCCCGTCCTCCGTTCTCTCCATTCATGAATAGCTGTAAAGCGCCAGAGATCTTACGAGCTTTCATCTTGAACACACCACCGTCTTTACCAGAAACACCTTGGGGAGCTGTTGCACCTTCAGGAAATGCAAAAACCTGAGCCCCAGGTTCGATGTAAATTCGGTCAGCACTCCAGGCCACCTCAAATTGATTGAACTGCACTCGAGCTTGCGAACCTAAAAAGATGCGATGGAAACTCACTTGAGTGTTACTATTGATCTGTAAATCACTATTGATCACTAAATCCTGAGGAATCCTCACTTCTAACGAACGCAGACTTCGTCCCATCTGATCAGCTTCTTGGTAAAAATAGGACTCACCAGAAATCACCGTATCATCGTCCACAACTTCCGAACGAGTTTCTAAAAGGACCTTTTCTTGAGTTCTTAGATTCGTTCGGTAAACAAAACTCTGTGGATTCGACTTTGAAAACTGAACCCGATAGCTGTTGGGCCGCTCATCCCAAGAAATCGGACCAGATGAAAAAATCTCTGTATCCTGCCCCAAAACGTTAACTGCGCCAGCTTCAACCGCCGAATCACCATTCTTATCTCGCACCGTGAGGCAGCCAGAGATCATCAGAGAAAGGATTACAAAACCAAGAATGCGCATAAAACCTCCTTCTTGGGCAACTAGGCAAGAGAGAGGCGAGCAATTAAAAGAGAGCTTTAGAGTCTAAGACCCGCAATTCGGATCAAGTCACGAAATCAGACCAACTCCTGCAAAAAACTCAATGCTGAGCAGTGTTCAACTCCAGACCCATCAACAAAGGTCTTCTGAGTGCTCATTGAAACTTGCAGGGCTCTTGCGGCGGGAAAAAGGGACTTAAGATAACGAATCCCACGAGAAGTTTCACCCTGTGAATACTTGCACTCAACTAACAGAATAGGCTTGTTTTTTTCGACGATGACAAAATCAACCTCTCGGTCGTTCTTATCTCGATAATACCGAAGATCAACGCTTCTTCCTGTCGTATCTTGCAGGTAAAAAATCCACTTCAGTAAATGAACAGCAATAAAATTCTCAAACCGAGGCCCGTCTTCAGAAATAGTGTTCCAGTCATAAAAGTAAAGCTTTTGCGCTTTCTTCAGGCTCTTTATCTTAGGGTCTCCAAAAGGTGCGACCCTGAAAATTGAATACAGCATCTCTAAGGACTTTATCCACTTTAGAACTGTTTTTGAATCAGCTTGAATATCTTCGGCAAGACTATTTATCGATAGCAAACCTCCCACCACATCGGGGAGTCGCTCTACGAGAACTTCAATTCTTGCGAGGTCTTGAAAAAGCTCTAACGAAGAAACTTCCTGTCTGACGATTCTTTCTTGATATCCCCGTGTCCAACGATCAGCAGATACCTGACTTCCTTTAAAAAAAGGTTCGGGAAATCCGCCAAGCCTGAACAGAGTATCAATATCCGATGGGGACGACATCTGGAGTTCGGCAACACTTAAAGGCATAAGCCTTAAAAAGTGATAACGCCCTTGCAAACTGTCACCACCTTTGCGCATTTCATTGAGCTTTGCACTTCCTGTAACAAGTATCTTCTGGTCTTTTCCGAGCTGATCAAACAAGCCCTTGAGATAGCTGCGCCAACTCTTGAATTTATGAATTTCGTCAAAGATCCACAGATCCGACTTTTCAAATTCCTTCTTTAAAATCCGAGTTCGATCAGAGTCCACATCCCAATTGAGATAATCATATCGTTTCACCAAAGACTTAGAGAGCGTCGTCTTCCCAACCTGGCGCGGACCAGCCAGAAAGACCATCTTTTCACTCAAATCACCAACAATTTGTCTCTGCAGATATCGCCTGATCACTCACTCAGTATATAGACTTTTTTGGATAGGTGTCCAGAATTACCTAGGCCATTTTGGATAGGTGTCCAGAATGGCCTACCCTCCAAAAACAAAAAAGCCCGGGTTTCCCCAGGCTTTTCTGCGCTTTAACCTATCAGGTTCAAATTAGAACATGTAAGTGTAAGATACAGAAGATAAGAACTCGTCTGTTGTGCCATCTGAGAAGCTCAGGTGACCTTCAGAAGCAGTTCCGAAAGTCGCATCAAGCATACCTTTGCCGAGTTTGAAACCCGCGCCAGCAGCCATTGTTGTGTTGTCAACATCGTCTTTTGTTGTAGCAGATCCAGTGTTAGTTTTCTCTTCGTTGATCAGAACAGTTTGTTGAACAACTGCTCTTAACACCATCCAAGAGTTAGCATCGGCTTCTACACCGAGCCAAACTGGCAAGCTTGTCTCGTTAGTCTTAGGATTACCTGCAGACAAAGTCGATGGCTTATTTTCAGAAGAGTTGTAAGAAACACCATAGAAGAAGTTAACACCATCAGCCTTAACCAAAGTATTCACCAATCCTACTACCAACTCGTTGGACTTTGTAGTACTCTTCGATGCAGCCACTGTCGTTTCGCTTTCTGCCATCTTATACGATCCAAAGGCGTACATTGAATCCGACAAGTTGTATGCCAAAGCAACCTTAGTGTTTGATTTGCTTTTCAATTTTACACCAGCACCGTTGTCTGATTGTGCGCCAAGACCTTGAACGAGGTGAACTTCCCAAGTGCCGTTAGTTGCTCCCAAAGCGATACCTGTTGAATCAGATTTTCTTTTCTGAGAAGCAGAAACTTCGTCAAAACCTTTAGAATACTTTACAGTTGCACCCCAAGTGATGTCGCCCATTTTAGCAGAGTACATCAGGTTCAAAGGATTTTGCTCGAGCAAAAGTGCATTTGTTCCAGTAAGAGAGGCTGCAGTGTTTACTCGATTAACACCGCTGTTTACATCTTCAGATTGGCGACCGAAGTAAACACCATAGAAAGCATCGCCATGCTTTTTAATGAATCCACCTTCAGCATGAGGTGTATCTGTGCCATTACCGCCCCACTCGATGGTCGCCAACTCACCAACTGCATGCATTTGGTAAGGAGCTTGGAAGACATACTGAACGTCTGTCAGTTGTGGAGAGTTTCCAAGGGCCTCGACACGCGCTTTAGAAGCGAATGCTGGAGAAGCTGCAGTTGCGATTGCTGCTACTACTAATAATTTTTTCATCGCTGTTCCTTTCGTTGATGAACATTGTTGTTTTCTTAAGTTAATCCTATTAACTCGTTTTTTATTTCAAACTTTGTCTACACTCGAAATCGTAATAAATACGGTAGACCAGTCAATAGGTTTTCTTTTGCAGGGTTATAAGAAAAGCTTTTTAAGTCGCTTTGTTGCTTGATTACAACAGTGAATCGCTCAAATTTTTTGCAGGTTGTTTTTGTTCTTGTGGAGCGCTTTTGAATAATCGTTTGCTGATTTTTTCTGCTCGGGAAAATCGTAGAATCCACAACAGATGCGGCTTTGCAGAGGGTGCAGCTTTGGCTGAATTCAACTTTGTTACTGTAGATCTGAATCAAACTGTTACTGCATCTGCGCTAACGCCCCAGACCTAGGTCTGGGTTTTTCGTAATTCTGCATTGCGCCCTGGTATTGTGGTGCTGCGTTACGATTGCGAAATGGAAATAAAATGATTTCTGGCAGTGGACTTGGCCCAAAGTCTGGCTAATCTTATGGGATGAAAAAACGAACTCTCGACGGAATGATCAAACGCCATCCGGATGGATTTGGATTCTTTATTCCCGATGATCCTGAAATTCCCGATGCCTATATTCCTCGTCACAGCATGAAGGGCATCATGACCAATGACCGCGTGACGGTTGAAATTTTCCCTGAAGGTCCCAACAGATTTCGCGGCGAAATCCGCAAAATTTTAGAAAGAGGAACTAAGACTTTTGCCGGCGTCTTTTATCAAATGGCTGGTGGGTCCGGTCTCGTTAAGGACGAAGGCAAAAGCTGGGGCACCGACCTGAAAGTCCCCGAGGGTTTAACTTTTCGAGCCAAAGACAAAGATCTCGTGAAAGTAGAAATTCTGACTTACCCTGATCATGTTGATGGGTTTCAGGGCAAAGTGAGTGAAGTGCTCGGCTCTTCCACAGATCCATTGACAGACGTTAAAAAAGTTTTGGTGAACAATCAGATTCCTCACGCGTTTTCAAAAGCTTGTTTACAGGAGGCGGAACACTTTTCAGAACATGTCTCTGAGGAAGACATGAAGGGTCGTAAAGATCTCAGATCTTTAAATTTCATCACGATCGACGGAGCAACGGCGAAAGATTTTGATGATGCGATCTATGTTGAGAGCACTCCCCGAGGATTCCTCCTCTATGTGGCCATTGCCGATGTTTCTCATTATGTCAGGGAAAACTCAGCCATTGACCGAGACGCCTATGAGCGGGGCACTTCTGTCTATTTTCCCAACTTTGTGGTCCCTATGCTCCCCGAAATTCTTAGTAATGGCCTGTGCTCTTTGAATCCCCACTTGCCGCGCTTAGCACTGGTTGCAGAAATGCAGTTTGATTTTGCGGGAGAACTTTTGGACAAAAAATTCTATGAAGCGGTGATTGAATCCAAAGCTCGAGTCACATACGGCGAAGCTCAAGAAGTCATCGATGGAAATGAAGTTGCGAAACTTTCTCATGTAAAAGCAGATATCCTGAAGGCTTCTGATCTTGCGAAGATTTTGATGGCAGCACGCTTTAAAAATGGATCTTTAGATTTGGAAATCCCAGAGACCCAAGTGATCCTGGATGGAACAGGTGTTCCCATTGACATTATTAAATCGGAACGACTGTTTGCTCATCGCTTGATCGAAGAAATGATGTTGGCCGCCAATGTGGCTGTTGCAAAACTCTTTCATGAACGAGAAATGGACGGTATTTTCAGAATTCACGACGTTCCCAACGAAGAAGCGATTCGAACGCTGCAACGTTATGTGGTGAATTTTGGAGGACATGCCAAGTTTGATTCAGGTGTTCTGCAAAAAAGGCTCTCACGAATACTGCAGCAGTTTTCAGGAAAACCAGAGGCGATCATTCTCAATATTCTGACTTTAAGATCAATGGCTCAAGCGAAGTACAGCCACAGTAATATTGGACACTTTGGATTGGGCTTTGAACACTACACCCACTTTACTTCTCCGATTCGCCGTTACCCTGACTTGATTGTTCATCGCTTGCTGAAGGCCGCAATTCAAGTGCGTGGATATCGAATGATGTCCGAAGACGAGCTTCAAACAGCAGCGACGATGACTTCGGCCTGTGAGCAACGAGCTGTGAAATCAGAGCGGCAATTTGTCTCAATTAAAAAAGCTCGATTTATTCATCGCCATTTAGGTGAAGAATTTGAAGGTATTATTAGTTCTGTGACTAAGTTTGGGGTTTTTGTTTTGCTTCGCCAGTTTGAGGTCGACGGTCTGGTTCACAAAGAAAATCTTTCTCGAGAAGATCTTGTTTTTGACGATGAAACCCTTTCTTTGGTGGGAAAAAAGTCAGGCGTGAAATTCACGATTGGGGATGCTATAAAAATCAGAGTCGTGGCCGCGGATACAGATAGCGGCCAAATTGACTTTGAACTGGCAGATCCCCCGAAAAGTCTTCAACGTGGTTTTAAGTACGATGGCCAAAACAAGAAAGAATACCGTGAGTTTCGTGATAAGAAGAATCGCGGTCGAAAAGAAGAGTCTTCCCCCAAGCAATCTCGAAAGCTCAAATATCTTGAGGGAAAAGAGAAGGGTCCGCGAAAAACATTCGAGCGGTCAAAGAGCTCGGACAATGCTTCCGCGGGATTCGATCCTGAAGCTCATTTGAAAAAAGTGATGGCTCAGTGGAAGCAGAGAAACGGAGTTTCCACTTCGACAAAGGCCCCAGAAAAACAGTCCGCCCCTGCTGGAAAGAAAGAAGATCGTTCGATTTTTAAAGGTAAATCTTCAAAGCCTAAAAAATCCAATCAAAGCAGAAACTCAAAGAGAAAAGGGAAACGTTAGATGGGAGTCCTTAAAACCTCTCGACAAATTGGAAAAACTTTGAAAAACGCTGCGCGATTAAGAACCATCGTGGGCGTCTTCGCCAAGCACGGTTTCCATCAAATTCTTGAACGTGGGAAGCTCGGACAATTTGTTCTGGAGAGAATTTCCGCAAGCTCAGAGACCGAGCGCTTCACCACCGCAGAGCGCGTTCGCCGCAGCTTTGAAGAGCTCGGACCTACCTTTGTCAAACTTGGACAGCTTCTCGCATCCCGCCCCGACTTGGTCCCTGAAGACTGGGTCCAAGAATTTGAACGACTGCACACTCAAGTAAGCCCTCTCTCGTTCGATGTTATACAAAGTGTTCTCAAAGAAGAGTTTGGAAATGATTGGCAAAAACATTTCCGTGAAATCAGCCCGCAGCCTTTGGGATCTGCTTCCATTGCCCAAGTTCATCAAGCGACATTGAACGACGGCTCTGTCGTCGTTCTTAAAGTTCAAAGACCTGGGATTATTCAGACCATCAATGATGATTTGAGTGTTCTCTATTTTTTAGCAGAACTTCTTGAGAACAATGTTCCCGAAATTAAAGCTTATAGCCCCATGGCTATTGCGGACGAATTCTTTCGGACACTGGAGCTTGAAACTAATTTTGTCGTAGAAGCCAATAACATCCGCCGTTTTTCTGAAAATTTTAGCTCCGATCACGACATCATCATTCCCAAAGTTTATTGGGATCTGACCACAGAACGAGTTCTTACCATGCAAGCCCTGGATGGAGTTCCCCTTTCTAAAGAAGGATCTTTGTCCCAGTTGGGAGTTGAACCCCAAGAAGTCATGAGAAAAGGACTTAAAGCTTACTTAAAGATGGTGTTCTCTGACGGTCTCTTCCACGGAGATCTTCATGCTGGTAATTTTTTTGTGATGCCTGAGAACAGAATCGGTTTGATTGATTTTGGAGTGGTGGGGAGACTGAACAATCGAACCCAGTCAGCCATTGCTAGCATGCTGTTTGCTTTGTCCAAAGAAGACTATGAACGATTGGCTTATGAGTATATTGATCTGGCTCCGTTCAATGAAAAAGTCGACGTAGATCTTTTCGCTAAAGACCTCAGAGATTTAGTAGCCCCATTTTATGGTCTGACACTGAAGAATGTAAATATGGGAAAGATCCTCTTAAAGTCTGCGAGCATCGCCGCCAAACATCACGTCACAGTGCCCACAGAACT
>JAJTIC010000077.1 GCA_021300175.1 Pseudomonadota bacterium | reverse complement strand
AGCGTGCGAGTGAAGTCTTACCAACCCCTGGAGGGCCAACCAAGCAAAGAATTGGGCCTTTGAGATCTTTCGCAATGGAAAGAACTGAAAGGTACTCCAAGATCCTTTCTTTTACTTTTTCAAGTCCCCAGTGATCATCATTCAAAATGTCTTCAGCACGTTTCACGTCATGAGTTTCCTCAGAAAATTCGTACCAAGGCAGAGACAACATCCAGTCGATGTAGTTGCGGACAACAGTGGCTTCCGCACTCATGGGAGACATCATTTTGAGCTTTTTGATCTCTTTAAGGACCTTATCTTTCGCCTCTTGAGACCATTTTTTCTTTTTCGCTTTCTCTTCGAGCTCTCTCAGTTCTTCTTGGTAATCATCTTTCTCGCCAAGCTCTTTCTGGATCGCTTGCATCTGCTCATTGAGATAGTATTCCTTTTGCGAGCGCTCCATTTGCTTTTTCACGCGAGTGCGGATTTTTTTCTCGACCTCGAGAATTTCGATCTCACCCGTCATCAAGTTCAACAAGTGCTCTAATCGTTTTGCTGAATCAAAGATCTCAAGAACCTTCTGTTTCTCTTCGAGCTTCAAGTTCAATTGAGCCACGATGATATCCGCAAGCTCACCTGGGTTCTCGATGGTAGAAACTCGCATCAGAATTTCTGGCGGAATTCGTTTGTTCAATTTCACATAGGTTTCAAAGGTCGTCTTCACAGACCGAACTAGAGCGGAGCTCTCGACCACGCTCGAAGTTTCTTCAGCGATCTCTTCAGTTGCAACCACAAAGAAAGCTTCGTTAGGGACAAAGTTCTTTATTTTTACTCGGCGCTTACCTTCAACGAGAACTTTCACAGTTCCATCTGGTAGACGCAAAAGCTGAATGATGGTGCCGATGGTCCCAACGGCGTAGATATCCTTCGGCTCAGGGTTATTTGTTTTCGCATCTTTCTGAGCAGCCAAAACGATGTCTGTCTGCTTGCTCATCGCATCTTCGAGAGCATTGATGCTTTTTTCACGGCCCACAAATAGAGGCATCATCATATGCGGGAAAATGATGAGGTCTCTGAGCGGTAACATAGGTAGCTGTGCGCTGGACTTCGTTGTATCTGACATGGGCCCCTCCGTAGGTTGATGGTCATAACCTTAAAAATGTGGACTCCCCTTGATCCGTCAAGGGTTAGTCCCATCTTTATTAAATTGTACAAACCATTGAGAGCTAAAGAGAAGCGGCTTTTTTCAATTTGAAGTATAACGGTGTCTGCATGTGTTAATCAGTGATTAGAAGTCGAGTGTTAGACAAAATCAAAGGGCACTCAAGACTTTGGTCCAGAGCGCCCTCTTGATCGTAAATCCATTTCAGCTTAAGCGCTCTCAGCGCCGCTAGAAGTTTTCTTTTTGTCCTCGGCTTCCATTTCCTCAGCTGTTTTATAAACAAGTTTAGGAGCAGCTTTTTCATCGATGGTTTTCTCATCAATGACCACTTCCTTCACGTTATTTTTCGAAGGGATCTCGAACATGATGTCGAGCATCGACTCTTCGATCACGCCGCGCAGTCCCCGAGCACCTGTTTTGCGCTTGATCGCCTGAGCTGCAATTGCGTGTAAGGCTTTTTCAGTGAACTTGAGGTCTACACCATCAAATCCAAAGAGCTTTTGATACTGTTTCGTGATGGCATTCTTAGGTCTGAGCAAGATATCCATCAGAGCCGCTTCATCGAGTGGATCAAGGACAGCCATCACCGGCAAACGACCTATGAACTCTGGAATCAGACCAAACTTTGTCAAGTCATCTGGCTCTAGCTTTTGGAGGATATGCGTGTCTGTCTGTCGCTCTTTTGAGGTTTTGATCTCGGCTCCAATACCCATTGTTCTGTTAGAAGTCCTATTCTCGATGATCTTATCAAGTCCTACGAAAGCTCCACCACAAATAAACAGAATGTTCGAAGTGTCCACTTGAATAAATTCCTGTTGAGGGTGCTTTCTTCCACCTTTGGGAGGAAGATTTGCGACTGTTCCTTCAAGGATTTTAAGCAATGCTTGCTGAACACCTTCGCCAGAGACATCCCGAGTGATGGACGGATTTTCAGACTTGCGTGAAATCTTATCGATTTCATCAATATAGATGACGCCCCTTTGAGCTTTTTCAATATCCCAATCAGCAGCTTGTAGAAGGTTCAGCACTACGTTTTCAACGTCTTCACCCACATAACCAGCCTCCGTGAGAGTAGTTGCGTCTGCCATCGCGAAAGGAACATTGAGAATTTTCGCAATTGTCTGGGCCAAAAGAGTCTTGCCTGATCCCGTGGGACCGACCAGAAGGATATTTGACTTCTGAAGTTCCACATCTCCGGACTTTTTTCCCTGCATGGCATTGATTCGCTTATAGTGATTGTGAACTGCCACAGCGAGAGACTTCTTCGCTGAGACTTGGCCGATCACATAGTCATCAAGGTAGGCTTTGATGTCTGCAGGCTTTGGAACTTTAAAAGTCCCTTTGACCGAAGTCTCGCGTTCTTTTTCTTCATCAATAATATCCGTGCAAAGATCAATACATTCATCACAAATGTAGACTCCGGGGCCAGCAATCAATTTTTTGACTTCTTTCTGGCCTTTTCCACAAAAACTACAGCGCAGTGATCCGTTTTCTTTTGTGCTCATGTTTAATTATCCTTTGCTCGATTTTCTGAATTCCACCACATGATCGACAAGACCAAATTTTTTAGCCTCTTCGGAGCTCATGTAGTAATCACGCTCCATAGTTTTCAAAAGAGAATCATAGTCTTTTCCTGTGTGCTTCACGTAGATATTAGTGAGTTTCTCTTTGGTTTTTACAAGCTCTTTTGCCGTGATCTCGATATCAGTGACTTGACCACTAATTCCCCCACCGGCAACAAGTGGCTGATGGATCATGACTCTGCCGTTCGGCATGCAATAACGTTTACCTTGAGTTCCAGCAGCCAAGAGGAGCGATCCCATGCTGGCTGCCATTCCTAAACAATAAGTTGCAACATCGCATTTAACAAATTGCATGACGTCGTAAATTGCTAAACCTGCAGTGACGCTCCCTCCCGGAGAATTAATGTAGAGATGTATGTCTTTCTCAGGGTTATCCACTTCCAGGAATAGAAACTGGGCAATAATTGCATTTGCAACATCATCCGTCACCTGAGTTCCCAGGATCACAATCCGATCTTTGAGAAGTCGGGAGTAAATATCGTAACTTCTTTCGCCGCGAGAGGTGTTTTCGATGACGTAGGGGATCAGTGCCACAGGTGATTCTCCTTCTTTTTAATCAGCATCACTTCATCGGAGTTCAGTCCCCAGGACTGAATCGACCTTGGTCTTACCTCATGAGATTTTAAAAATCCTTTTGAGACAGATCTTGGGTGTGCTAGTAAATGACTTCTTAAGAAAGCTCTGCTGCGAGGACTGTGCCGCAGAGTAAATTTGAGAAATCTCAATCTAGGAGTCTAAATGAAAATAGATCTGGTTAAAGCGTCTCAAGGTGAAACAGCGTTGGTGGTTTTCGCAACCTCCTTAAAAAAAGGTAAACAGGAGACAACAAAAGTCACTCACGCCAAAGTTCATAGTCACCTGTCAGCATCATTAGCGGATAAATCTATCACTGGAAAATCTGGCGAAGTCGTCTCATTTCGAGACACTCATTTTGAGGGTCATCGTCACTTAGTTGTGATTGGAGTGGGGGATAAACTCACCCACGAATCTGTTCGTCAGTTAGGTCCGACAGTATTGTCGGCTGTTCAAGGCCTGAAAGCAAAATCAGTGGCTGTGGATTTTGCCGGTCTTCCTAAAGGAAAGAAAGATCATACATCTTTCGTGCAAGCCTTTGCAGAAGGTTTAGTGCTCAGTGATTACTCTTTTGATGAGCTGAAAAGCGCAAAGAAAAAAGACGACAAGAAAGAAGAAGAATTAAAAATTCACTTGGTCACAAAATCTGCAGATGCCGCTGCCAAAAGAGCTCTCAGTGAGGGCGTGACGCTGGCAGAAACAGTGAACTTTTCTCGGAGGCTGGGCGACATGCCTGGCAATTTGATGACTCCTTCAATTCTAGCAAACACCGTTGTTCAAGCGGTGAAGGGCACTGGAATCAAGTCAAGTATTTGGGACAAAGCTCGTATTAAGAAAGAAAAAATGGGCGGCCTTTTGGGCGTTGCTCAAGGCTCTGCGCAAGAACCAAGATTTATCATTCTTGAATACAAGGGAGCCGTGGCTTCAAAAAAACCTGTGGTATTTGTCGGTAAGGGGTTAACTTTCGATACTGGCGGTATCAGCATTAAGCCTTCAGCAGCCATGGAAGAAATGAAATACGACATGTGCGGTGGTGCCAACGTGATTGGTGCTTTGCTAGCCATTGCAAAGCTAAAACTCAAAGTGAATGCCATTGCTCTTGTGCCTGCGACAGAGAATATGCCTGGATCACAAGCCACAAAACCTGGCGATGTTCACACTGCGCGAAATGGCAAAACTTTTGAAGTGAACAACACCGATGCCGAAGGCCGATTAATTTTGTCAGACGCTCTTTGCTACGCTTCGGAGCTGAAGCCACAAGTTATTGTCGATGCAGCAACCCTCACGGGAGCTATAGTGGTCGCTTTGGGAAATACACACACAGGATATTTTACTCGCAACTCTGATCTCAAAAAGAAGATTGAGAACGCCGCTGAAGCTTCTGGTGAATGGGTTTGGAATATGCCACTCACAGATCACCACGTGAAAGATATGAAAGGCACTTTTGCTGATCTTTCAAACATTTCCAGTGGTAAAGGAGCAGGGTCTGCAACCGCAGCGGCTTTCCTCGAGCAGTTTGTGGATGATGGTATTCCATGGGCTCATTTCGATATTGCAGGAACTGCTTGGGCAGTTGGAAATCGTCTCCCTTATTGCCCCAAAAAAGGAGCTTCCGGCGCCATGATCAGAACCTTTGTAGAACTCGCTAAATCTTACGTGTAAGAACCCTGGCCCTTTGGCCTGAGGCTTGCTCTTTAGCTGCTCCGAAAGCTGAAAAGCTAGAACCATCAAGTGCCGGGGGGCCTATGAAACTGTTCCTTTTTTTGTCTTTATTTCCTGCTTTTGTTTGGGCCAAGTTGCCGCCAACTCAACAAAGAATTCATCAGTTTTTCTCAGCATTTGACGCGGACTCAGAAAAAACCATGAAGGCCCTGCCAAAGAAGTATGATGCTCAGGGAAAGAGAGTCCTTCATCAAACTTTATTCTCTCAGAAGGCCATTCGTGATGGGTCTTACATTGAGACTAAAAATCGCAGCCGTCCTCGTAAAACGGGACAAACTTTCTCAGGCGCTGATGAGTACAACGCTTTGGATGAACTGCTTTTGACCTCGAAACTTGTGAATGTGGCGGATCTCGAAGCGCGGAGTCCTTTGGAAGGAAAAGCTAAAGTTCAACCCTGGTCAGCGGACTATTGGCCCACTTACAAAGGGGGCATTGCCAATCGTTATCTCGATCAGAGCTTTCCGTCTTCTCTGCGCTGGAAAGACTATTCGGAGTTCTTCAATGATTCTCTGAAACACGACTTTGAAAGCGAAGCGCGCCTCGATCATCTTTCACCGGCAGAAAAGTATGACCTCTTGGTCGGAGACGATCAGCGCGGACTGACCAAATGGTCGATTCAGAATTCTGCAGAGAGTGTGGATGAAAAAGGAAACATCGAAACTTGGTTTGGCTTGTGTCATGGTTGGGCGGCAGCTTCCTTCATGAATGTAAGACCAAGAAAACTTATCGAAGTCAGACTGCCTTCAGGCCAGCTGCTTCCTTTTTACCCCGATGACTTGAAAGCACTTTCAACCATTGCGTGGGGGAACGGTCGTTTTGCAAAGCGGTTTCTCGGTGGCCGCTGTGACGAAAAAAATCCCAAAGTTGATGAGAATGGTCGTGTGGTTTCTGATGTGTGCTTGGATACAAACCCAGCCACTTGGCATGTAACTATGCTAAATCGTGTGGGCATCGACGGGAAACCTTTTGTCATGGATGCTGTCTATGACTACGAAGTTTGGAATCATCCCATTGTGTCTTACACCGTGAAATATTTTAATCCCAACACTCGCAAAGAAGGATCTTTGAATGAAACCATGATTCCCCTCTCTAAATACAGGACTGACAAGTTCAAAAAGTACCGCGCGCCTCAGGCCACTTCAGTGGTTGGTGTCTTGATGGATGTCACCTACATCACAGAGATTGCCGCTTCAGAAAAAAAATTCGATGAAGAGTCTCATGATCAAAAGACAACTGTAGAATACGTCTATGATCTCGAGATTGATGCTGAAGGAAAAGTTATTGGCGGTGAATGGTACCAGAATGCTCACCCTGATTTCTTATGGTCTCCTGAAGAAAAAGCCAAAATTCAAAATCGTTTGGATCCACAGATTCCTTGGACCATCGATCAAGCTCTAACAAATACCCAAAAATCTGCAGCTGTAAGATCCTCCATGAATGGACTTCCGCTGATGTCTATAGTTGACGGTTTAATTAATGGAGCTCAAAACTAGAACTTTACTAGGATTGGCTCAGAGGAGATTTCACGAATCTCCTTTTGGCCAATCTCGACGAAATCAGAATCACTTTCAGATCCGATGAGTCGCACAGCCTGCAATCGCCAGAGTTTTGGCCACTGATCAATAACATTTGCAAAGCGAACTCTCACAGGTCGACCTTCACGAAAATCGAATTCTCCATCGGCCACGGGCTCTCCGAGAATTCTTTTAACGGGAATCCAAATAGCTGCAATTTTGTTGATATCTGTTGAGATCTCACACCCACCAACCACAGACATGCTTGGAGATTCCCCGCTCGTCGCGACTCCGTCCCCTTGAAAAATAAACTCCACTTTTGAATACTTTTGACAGGCAAAGATCTTTTCGCCTTGAGTGCCGCGGATGACAAAATGCCCAAGCTCCATTCCAATCTCATCATTCATTTTCACGATGCGAGCACCGTGGATGAGCCTCTGTTTTGTGGCCCAACTGAGGGCCGAACCTTCGAGGCCCGAAAAATCATAAACACGCTTGATCGCGGCCGGATCACGCTTGGAGGAAACCTGAACCACTTCAGTTTCATAAAGTGGAAAGTTACCAGATTTGAAGGAGAGAAAGTATCCCGCAACGAAAGACAGAAAAATTGTGAATACTACGCCAAAGGCCTTTTGCATAAGGGCCTCCTTATTGCTCCATCTTACTCGAAGATGCCTGAAATCTGACCAAAGCTGACAAGATTTCTAGACTAACGGATAGTTGCAGGGAGTTGATTGAAAGCCCCGGAAATCAACTCCCATTTCCTTCGCTTCTTCAGAGATCGCCAAAAGTCCTAAACGAGCAGACCAACCATAGACATTTTCTAAGGGCGAGCCTTCGATAGAAATATTGAGGTCGGAAACACAGAGCCTTTTGTAAACAGCACCCGGACTGTTGAGGGATTCCGTGGAATTCTTTTCAGCATGAGTTCTTAAAAATCCTCCTGCCAGCTGGCAGCCAATCATATAGATCACAGGCTCTGCAGATGCGCCCTCGGCCTGAACTCGTGAATGAATCCCTTCTTGCACAATCACTTCCTCAACATCGCGCCCACCTTTTGCCGCCTTCATTTTTTTCTTAGATTTATAGTTCCAATCGAGGACTTCGCTGCCCGAGCCAACTCGAATCACAGCTAAGCCGTAGGTGCCGGAGTTATTTTTTACAAATACAAATGGTTTTTCCTGAATTCCCTTCGCCGTGTATGTTCTCTGAAGTCGTGCAATCATTTGGTCGACTTTTTCAGCCAGTAATTTGCGAGACGCTTCTTCAGTCACATCAAATTCTGTGAAAGCTTCAGTGGCCACATTCAGATTGAAGGGATCAATGCCGCAGAGCTCACTAAACTCATCCACCAACAAATTATAGTGATGAAAGTAGCGGCTCTTTTTACGTTGATACCAACCGAGCTCCCTCGGCGGATTCATTGGTAAATTCAGTTTCTCTGCCCAAGCGTCATGAGCCTCAGAAAAATCGTTGTTTGAAATTACTAAATCAGGCTTGAACGAAAGAACTTCTTGAGAGTCGAGGGCTCCCGAGAACACCGGGATTTGAAGACCTGTGATGCTGGTCATCACGAGTGGTGCTTCCAGCTGCCGAGGGAAGCCAATTTGAACTTGGCGTCCCGCTTGCTCCAAGAGCTTTTTGATGGTTGCTACATTTTCCCAATAGTGTGGATTTTGGGTGTGCTCTTCTGTGATTAGAAGAATCTTTTGAGTCTTCACTCCGTAGTGCCCGTCTAAGAATTCTTGCATGATCTCGATGCTGCTCTCTTTGTCTGTTGGACAAATATTATTAAAGCCAGCAGGAAAAATATTGGCATCGACGTTTGAGATTTTGAACCCAGAGTCACGGATATCGTAACTCGAATAAATGGGAAAACCTTTTTCTAAAGTTTTTGAGGCAAACCACTCTCTTATCTTTTCAGCTTTTTCACAGTAGTTCTTATGCAATATATCTTTTGGCATTTCTTATCCTTAAGTCGATTATTCCCCGACTGGTCCCAAGGTGAGGCCTTCTTGTTTAATTCCCTGTCTGCGCCGAGACTCGGGCGTTAGCGGAGTATAGCTCACGTTCTTTTGTAAATACTCCTCACTCAAGCGGCGAACTTCTGAAGCAAAAGCAAAAAGTGCATTCACTTGCTGATTTTTTTCATCAATTTCGGGAGAGCGATAATTGTCTAGTTCATTGAGAATCACGAGCAGTTTCTCGTAAGTCTTTGATTTACGATCAACAAGCTCTCTTTGCGCGGCCCCTTGATCCATGGTCTGATTCGTCGGCAAGTTTTCAATCAATTGAGTCAGGTCTCTGTAAGACTCCTTAAAGTGCTCCAAAGCTTTTTCAGACCAAGGCACACCCTGAGCTTCTACAGCCCTGAGCAAGAAGATCTGTATGAAACCCAAACTGTCAATATGAGCAGACAGAGATTCGGCCCCCAATTGGGTGGTATTGAATTGCCCCATCATCAAATAAATTCTCGCCAACCAATCACGATTAGGCTCTTGAATTCTTTTTGCTCGCAAAAAGGCGACTCCCGACTCGGCTTCAGCAAAAAAAGCTCTAGCTTTTGAACGTTCTCCAAGTGCAAAGTAAGCTGCAGCCAATCTTGCAGGAAGCTCCGCAAGTCCGATTTCTTCAGGTAACGAAGTTTTCATCGAGTAAGCATCGATTAACAGAGCGAGTGTTCGTACATCATCGCCCAAAGCTGCAGCCGTAAAGGAATGATAATAAAGTGCTTGTGCCGCCACCGAGGGCTCAGTTTGACGAGCTGCTAATTGTACATTTCGATAAATCTCGTTGGCAGCAGCGTATTCCCCCAAACCATGGAAGGAGCGCGCAAGTCCCAAACGAGCCTGCTGGATAAAAATAGAATGTGGATTTTGATCTTCAAATTTTGTAAACAACTCGGCTGCTATTTTAAAATCTTGTCTTTCAAGAGTGTCTTCGGCGGCAACAATCTGCTGTTCTTGTGCCGCCCGGACAGCGGGATCTACGGGCAGACCTGAAACACCCTCATTTTTTTGAAAGTAACTGCAAGAGGTAACAAAAATCGTTATGAAAAAAAGGGAAAACCAAGCTCTGATGCTTTTCATTTTGCCTCCTGGATATATTTCGCAAGCAATTCAACCCCAGAAATATCTGAAACATCTTCTCGCATTTCAGGCAGACGTAGAATTTTTGCTTGCTGGTTCATGCGAATTGAAAACCGACTGAAAGATTCTTCCCTTTTTTGGTAGTAGTCCTTCATCTGCATGTAGAGATTCATCACCTTAGGGGATTTAGATTGCAACTGCTCCCCAGATTGAATCCAGAATGGAAAAGCCCGATTTATTATCAAGGCAGATAAACGATATCCGCCTTGCTTTATCTCCTTTGAAAAATACTCTGCTTCTTTCAGCTTTGCTTCATCAAAACTCGTTATGAGAACAAAACTTGTTGTGGGTGAAACTAAAAGACTATGCACATCGCCCGCTCTTTTTTCAAGCTGGCCTTGCCACTGCTCGATGTTTTGAAAGAAATCGGCAAGCTCCTTCATAAAATCAGATCCTGTCAATGCTTCGAGCGTCTTGAGAACCTGCTTTGTTCCAGACTGAAGTAGCCCCAGGAAAAAGTTTTGCTGTGTTGCCTTTGGATCTCTAAACCATTTGGCAACGCCTTCGGTGAACAGCGCAGCCAATTTTTGAGGAGCTTTCAAAAAATCAATGGCATGTTTTGTCGGGGGCGTATCCAAAACAATTAAGTCGTACTTCCCTGACTCAAAGCTCGAGTATAGTTTTTCCAAGGCCGTGAATTCTTGAGATCCACTCAATGTAGTCGATAGCTGAACGTAAAGCTTATTATTCAGAATCTTTTTCACTCTTTCGGGTTGAGAAGACGCTCGCATCACAAACTCATCAAAGGTTTTCTTAGGATCTATCACAGAGGCAAAGAGTTGTCCTGTGATCTGGTGACCTTTGATTTCGACAGCTTCTTGACCCTCTTCGATACCCATCGTGGTCTTGAGTCTCTGGGCCGGATCCACGGTGAGCACCAAAACTCGCTTCCCTAGTTGAGCCCCCAAAAGTGCCAAGCTGGAAGCCACCGTGGTTTTTCCCACGCCCCCGCTGCCCACACAGACAAGAACTTTGGAGTTTTCAATCAACGACTTCATAGATTGATCTCCTGAGAAATCGATTCCACAACTTTCCAACTGTCATTCTGAAAACAAAAACTGATTTTTTGAAGAGGTCTGCCGCCAAGTAAACTGAGTGCCTGATTCTGGCGCTGTTGAGAATTTGTCAAAAACTTTTCAAAATCCGAGGCTCCTTCGTGGGGAGTGACTTCCACCGGGAGCATTTTGTTCATCACGATCACAGGCTTTGCCCCCAAAGTCTTCTCGATACCTTCCGCAAGCTCTAGAGACTCCGCCGTCGGGAGCTCTTCAGGCAAGCTCACAATGAAATACTTGCACTGATTGGAGTCTTTTAAAACTTTATCGATGCTTCGGCTTTGATCACCCATGGGACCAAACTGAATCGCCTCTGCCATTCCTTGCGGAGCTTTCAGCAAAGCCAAAAAATGCCCTGTCGCAAAAGCATCCACCACAATCACATCGTACCTTAGAGGTGGTCCTACATGGCGAGGGCCCGAAGTGATTTTTCCTGTGATCGCCAGTTCTGGCAAAGCAGGGGCAACATTGATCAATGCTTTCGAAACAGAATTCTCGAAAAAGAGCTTATAAATGCTTTCTGATTTCAGAAGGTAAATGGCATATTCCCGCAAACACTCAGGCCCTGACCAAAGAGCCACATCCAGGTTGTCTGTAACTCTTACAGGGGAAAAAGCCACGGGAGCTTTTAGCTGCTCCGCAAAGTAATCCGTGTAGAACGATTGATAGCCAAGCTCCACAAGAAGGGTTTTTTTTCCTTCTTTCGAGCGTTTTAAGGCAATCCCAGCTGCAACAGCTGACTTCCCCACTCCACCTTTGCCAGTGACAAAAATGATCTCTTGCTGAAAGCTTTTAATCATAAGGTTTTCAGAGTGTCGCAGGTCTGTGTTTAGAGGGCATTATGCGCTGTGTTAACTATTTGCTTTAACTCATTGTTTCCCCTAAACTCCGCCAGCTTTTAACTAGCTAAGGAGCGTTATGAGATCGACGGTTGAAAAAGTTGGAACTTTGCAAAGAAAAGTGAACGTAGAAATTCCTGCAGACAAAGTGGCCAATGAATTTGAATTGGCTTTTAAAGGAGTCCAAAAAAGTGCTCACATCAAAGGCTTCCGCCCAGGGAAAGCCCCCATTGCGACAATTAAAACAATGTACGGCGAAAGAATTAAGCAAGATGTGATCCAAAATTTGATTCAAAAACACTGGTTCGAAGCAGTGAAAGAACACCAGCTGGAGCCTATTTCATATCCTGAATTTGAATTTGATTTGATCAAAGAAAATTCAGCGTTCTCTTTCACTGCAAACTTTGAAATTAAGCCAGAAGTGACTTTGAAAAAGTACGAAGGCCTTGAAGTTGAAAAAGAAAAATTTACTTTTGATGACTCACGGATCACTCAGGTTCTTGAGAACATCCGCGCTGCACGCGCTGAACTGGTCGACGTTCTTGAGGATCGCTCAGCTCAAACCGGAGATGTTGCTGTGATCGATTTCAATGGATTTGTTGATGGCAAACCACTCGAAAATGGTGCAGGTAAAGACCATCACTTGGAGCTTGGTTCAAATTCTTTCATTGAAGGTTTTGAGCAAGGAATCACAGGAATGAAAATTGGTGGCCAAACAACTCTGAACCTCAAGTTTCCCAACCCTTACCATGCTGCTGATTTAGCCGGAAAAGCTGTTGAGTTCAAAGTCACTTTGAAGGGACTCAAAAAACGCTCATTACCTGAGGTCACAGATGCATTTGTCGCTCAAATGATGGGCGGCGAGCAACACACTCTTGAAACTTTGAAGACAACAATCCGAGAAGACATCACCCAGACTGAGACAAAGAGAATTGAAAACGATTTCAAAAATCGTATTTTGAAGAAACTGGTTCAAATGAACCCTGTCGATACACCAAGTTCGATGCTACAAGAGCAAAAACAAGCTCTGATGGAAGACATGAAGAAAAAAATGGTTGAGCAAGGAATGAGCGACCAGGAGTTCGAAGCTTATGCTCAGAAGTGGGATAAGGATTTTGAAAACAGTGCTTCTGAAATGATCCAATCTGGTTTTTTAGTGGATGCGATTGCGAAGAAGCATGACCTGAGATGGACTCAAGCTGACTTGGATTCGAAGTTTCAAGAGTACGCAAAACAAACTGGATTGCCTGAAGACCGCATCCGGGAATTTTATTCTCGTCCTGAGCAGGAAAATAGAATTACGTACGCAATCACAGAGGAGAAAGTGATTGAGTTCTTGCTGAAAACAGCCAAAGTCAAAGAGTTGACTGCTGGTGAGATTAAAGAGTCGCAGAACTAATTTTGAATGCTAATAAATAACAAAGGGACCCCAGGGTCCCTTTGTTATTTCTTACTTTCATGAGACGTTAGTTACAAACTACTTCTTGAAAGTACTGCTCACAAATCGAGAATTGATTTTCACAATCTGAAGTCACTGCTGAAAAGTATTCCCGCGAATCACAACGTAATTGAGTTCTCCGAGAAACTGTTGATACGAACTCCCCTTCAGCAATCTTGGCTCCTCGACTCAACATTTTCCATTGCACTCGGTTTTTGCCCAATCCTAAAAGACCTCGCTGAATCCCTGAAGTTGTCCAAAGTTCCACTCGATCCCGTGAGCGTCCCAAATTTGGCTCATAACTCAAAGTACGCGTTGCTTTTCTTTCACCCGACTCCTGAACCACAGTCAGAGTGAATTGATCTGCTTGAATTCCTCCAGGACCGGCAAAGTAATCGCCCTCAGTAGGAAACATTCGCGAACTACGGCATTGAAACTGTGTTTCTCTGAAATCCCCATCGATCGAAGAACACTGCATTTTGGCGATTCCCGTGTACAAAGCCACTGAGTGCTCAGATCCTTGCAGAAAGCCCTGTGACATCACAGCTTGAGTAGTGAAAAACACGGATAGTCCAATGACTGCCTTAAACATGGGCAAAACATAGAAAACCTTGGGCCCTTTAGGCAAGAAATATCTTGTTATTCAGTGCTGGTTTTGATGCCTTTCATGAGCTTCCAGGCCTTTATATAGTTATAGGCCTGGTAAACCTGGTAGTCGGAAGCCAAAAGCTTGTCTTTGGGGCTCAAATTTTCATCTTTTTTGTTCTCCGTGTTTTTCCACCAAGCCTCGACTTGAGCTTTGAGATCTTTTTGATCCTGTTTTTCTTTCTCGGAAAGTAAGTGGCCTTGAATGTCTTTTTCACGCATAGCCTTCGGCTTGAGCCCAGAATTCTTCAAAGTTGCGACTTCAATTTCTTCAACTTCAATATCAGGAGTGATGCCTTCTGCTTGAATCGATTTGCCACTAGGGGTGTAGTAACGAGCCACTGTCAGCTTGAGACCGGAACCATCGCCCAGCTTAATCACTGACTGAACCGACCCTTTCCCGAAAGACTTCTGGCCCATGATGATGGCTCTCTTATTATCTTGCAAAGCCCCTGCAACAATTTCAGAAGCACTGGCTGAATACTCATTCATCAGCACAATCACTGGAAATTGACTATGTCGAGCTCGGCCAGAGGCCTGAGTGACTTCTTTTTTTGACTGATCTCGTCCAATAGTAGAGACAATCACTCCCTCACGCAAAAAGAGATCGCTCACTTTCACAGCTTGATCCAAAAGGCCTCCGGGATTTCTGCGAAGATCTATCACAAGCCCACGAATTTCTTTGTTCTTCTTTATAAAATCGGAAAGAAACTTTTCAAGATCCTTCGCTGTTCCTTCGATGAAAGAAGTGATTTTCACGTAAAGAAGGCCATCTCCCAAATCTGTTTGCTTCACTGAGCGAATTTTCACAGAGCCACGAGTGATCGTGTAATCCACCGGCTTATCCTCATCCTCTCGAACAATACTCAAAACCGTCTTTGTGCCCCTTTTTCCCCGCATCAACTGCGAAGCCTCAACCAGACTTAAACCCTTCGTCGACTTGCCATCAACGGCCACCACTTTGTCACCGGCTTTGATGCCAGCTTCCCAGGCGGGAGTGTCCTCGATTGGGGAAATGATGGTGAGCACACCATTCTGAACACTGATCTCGATACCTAATCCACCAAATTCACCATTAGTTTCATTTTCAAAATCTTTGAATATTTCGGGCGGCAAGAAATTGGTGTGAGGATCGAGTTCTCGGAGCATCCCTTTAATCGCGCCATAAACTAGTTTTTTTGTATCTACTTCTTCAACATAGTATTGCTGAATGAGATTGAGAACTTTCGAGAAATTCTGAAGCTCAGTGTACCGTTCCTCGGCCGAAGCTTTCAAAACCTGCAAGTCCAATTTAGAAGTAAGAAATGCGCCACACACCACAGCTGCAGTCACGCAGGCCCCGATTTTAATATTTTGTTTGGTCAATTTCACATTGTCCCCTTTAGCCATTCGGATGGATTGATCGGTTCGGAAAAATGTCTGAGTTCAAAATACAAACTATTTGAAGCTTGGGCCCTGAGCCGCCCTAAAGGTTCGGCTGTCGTCAGAAACTGTCCTTCTTGAATTTGCAGCTCTTCCAAGTGTGCATAAACAGAGTAATAGTGATCTCCGTGATCAATAATGACTGTCTTGCCATAGCCTTCAAGCTCATCCGCATAAACCACAGTACCTTCAAAAACTGATTTGACGAGTTCCGCGCCTTGCGGACGAATTTGAATTCCTTTATGAGGAACGACTGTTCGGTGAATAGGATGACGAATAAAGCCAAAAGATTGAGCAACAGTTCCACGAATTGGTAAAGCCAAGCTCCCTTTCATCTCGAAAAATGCGGGTCTTGAAATGAGTTCATTGAGATCCATTTCTTGCGAGGACAGCTTTCTTTCTTTTTGTCTGAGCTGACCCAATTTTTGAAGAGCTGTCTTGTTCTCAGCCCTGAGACGATCGAGAATTCTTTGTTTATTGGATAAATCCACATCCAGGGATTTTTGCTGAAACTCCAATTTCTCTTTTAAAGCCATATAGTGGCGAAGTCGGTCTTCGAGTTTGTTCTTTTTCTGTTGCAACTCTGACTGAGAAGCCACATAGCGCCGCACGAGCTTTAGATCTCTTTGGGAAATGGCGCCCAGGATTTTTAAGTTACGATCAAGTTCTGAAGCACTTTCGCTGGACCATACAAGTCTGGAAGTTCCATGATAGCTAAAAACATAGATTGCCCGCAGCCTTTCGCGGATCATAGACTTGATCGCTGCTGTGGAGGCCTGGAGTTCTTCAATTTTTCCTTGAAGCTCACGATTACTTTCTTCGGTAGCTTCCAGATTTTTTTCCAGCTCTCCCTTATCAGCAAGAGCTTTTTTCATATTTTTGTTAATTTCATAAAGCGCAGACAGAACTCGGCGCTTCTTGAGCTCTGAAGCTGTAACTTTTTCTTGTTCTTTTCTGAGCTCTTGATGGAGCTTATTTTTGAAACTTTTCCCCTGAGCCCAGCAGGATCCTGAAAGAAACCAAGAAATCGAAAGAAGGGCCACCACCAAAAGTCTCAAGCGATTTGCCCTTTCGATGCTGCTGCATAACCTGAATTAATTTTGCGGATCACCCACCAAGCAGAGAGCGCACTCACTCCCACCGTGATCACAAGATAAAGCACTAAATCCAGCGGGGATGCAAAAACAAGAGCCCGTCCCAAATTCGACAGGTCTTCCGAAGATTGCAGCTGATTCTGCACCACCGAGAAAACACCTGAACAAAGCAGACAAGAAGCAACGAAAGCCAAGAAAGCGATGATCATGGACTCCAGAATGTAAGGCGTTCGGATCATGGTGGAGCTTGCTCCGACGAGCTCTAGGATCTCGACTTCTTCACGCCGGCGCAGGATGGAGGCCCTGATAGAATTCGCCGACACAAAAAGACTTCCTAGAATCAAAATTGCAATTGTGGTCCATGTGAAGGACTGAATCGCACGAGAAATCATTGAATACTTCTGAACCCAATCCTGTCCCCAAGTGATATCTTCAACACCCGACATGGATTGCAGAGACTGCGCAATATGAGCCATCACTTGACTGTGCTCAATAGCACTCACTGATTTTTTAAGAACCATCTGAAAACTCGCTGGAATGACTTCAGAAAGGGATTTGTCACTGAATAGATCGGGCGCATAAGTGGCCATCTGTTCTTGAAAAGTTTCAATTGCTTGCTCTGAGCTGATGTATTTCACTTCTCCAACTTCAGAGCGGCCTTCCAAGTATATGCGAACTTCTTGAGCTTGCTCAGGGGTCACGGATGAGCTTAGGTAGACAGACATATCTAAAGAGCTTCCCCATTGGCTGAGACCCACATTCAAGTTCTTATTGATCAGTAAAGATCCTAGAATGACGGTGAAGCTCAATGATAGAACCAGAAAGCTACTCACATGGATGGAAAGATTGTCGCTGAGACCCTTTACCAATTGCTTCTGAATCATAAAAAGCCCTCTTGAATCTGTCCTTTGAAAAGACTGAGGACTCTTTTCTTTCTGCGTTTCACAAGTTCGTGATCATGAGTAGCCACAAAAACTGTTGTTCCTTGCGCACAAAGTCTTTCTAAAAGATCCATGATTTCTTCGGCGAGCTTGGGATCTAAGTTCCCCGTAGGTTCGTCAGCAATTAAGATTCCAGGTTGATGAACAATAGCCCGAGCTATAGCCGCACGTTGTTGTTCACCTCCAGAGCAGAACTCTGGCAAAGTGTGCGCACGGTCCCTGAGACCCACCTGATCAAGAACTTCTCTCACTCGTCGCTCGATGGACTGAGGGCGATCTCCACGGATCATCAAAGGAATTGCCACATTTTCTGCGATCGTGCGATCCTTAAGAAGCTTGAAGTCTTGAAAAACAACACCAATTTTTCTTCGGAAGATCGGAATTTCATACTCTTGAATTTTCGTCAGATCAAAGCCTGCCACCATGATTTGACCGGAAGTGACTTTGTCATAAGCTGATAGCATCTTAAAAAGAGTTGTTTTACCAGCCCCACTCGGGCCCGTTAGAAAAACAAACTCCCCTTTTTCCACACGAAGTTCCACATCACGAAGAGCGTGTGTCGGGCCGGGATACGTTTTGTAGACATGAGAGAATTCAATCATCCCTCAATTGTAAGATCAGAAGTCACCAATGGTAATGGTCTTTTAGAATCTCAAGACCTGGGTCTAAGTCGTCATCGATTAAGGATTCCGCCCACTCACTAAATCATCGATCACACGATTGTGAAGTTGTCTTAAGGCTGTTTTAATCGCATCAGGCTGTCGCACAGACAAATTACGAAGGGCCTCTTCATAGCTGACTTTAATGGTCTGGACCACAGCCCCTTGGCAAAAAATCCGGGCCACCAAGTAAGGATTCCCCTGACCCCAGTCCTCAGTCTGGATATGATAAGCTTTCCCACGAACTTGAATGTCAGAGTTGAATCCCTTTTGCATCCCGAAAACCATACTTCACCTCAGTCCAAATGCAAACCAATGGAAAACAGTGTCGAAAACTCATTTTCTGGACCCGACTCAAAATGAGACATCCGCTACACTTAGGATTGAGCCAATTTTCGGCACTCGAATTGCTCTCTTTGTATGAGCGTGGGGGATCTCGTTATGAAAGTGAAAACACTGTTTAAAGTTTTAGCACCTGTCATATTTTTGATTTACAGCGAAGCAGGATATGGGCAGCCGCAAACAACGCCAACTCAGAATCCTTTTGCACAGCCTAGAAACCTGAATGATGAAATGGCACTCAGATCATTTGATCAATGCAGCAGCATGGAAAGCTCTGTATTGAGCGCATTTGAAAGATACTCAAGTGCTTGCAGCAAGGCGGGAATCAACTCTACAGCAGACTGCCGTAGCCGCGCTGCCGAGTGCTCCGATGCGGATTCTGAAGAAATTCCAAGTGGCGCTTTCCCAATGGGAGGTGTTTCCGGATTTGCTTCAAGATGTTCCAATATGACTAAATCTGATTTTACCTCCAGAAAGAGTGAACTGGAGAAGAAAGTTGAGCAAGCCGGTAAAGATATTGATGATGCTCAGAATAAGTTTTTAGATGCTCAAGAAAAAGTTCAGGAGAATATTTCTAAAATAAACGAAGAAATCGTGGACGTAGACAAGCAACTTTCAGAAGTTCGCGCAAAACGTGGACAAGAGCAGCTCGAAGCAGCGGCTGCCCGCGAAGAAGCTGAACAAAAAGTTCAGCAAAACATCGTAAGCATTACTGAACAGATCAATAAGGGCCAAGCTGACTTGATAAAGATTGAGGCAAAACGAGCTTCTTCTTTAGCTGCCAAATCAGCTGAGCTTTTAAGATTCACTTGTAAGCAAGAAGTCGAAAAAGCGCTGATGACCAAAGACGAAAAGACTGGTGCTATAGGGTATCAATACCAGATGCGAAATCGCAGCGGTGGTAATCTCATTAAGCGGGGCGCGCAAATGAAAGAAGCTGCTACCGAAATTTTTGAGAACTGTAAAAACCGCATCATGAAGCAGAGAGATGCTGAAATTCGGATCACAGAGCTTGAGCTCAAAGCCGCACAGAAAAATCTTGAAAATTTGGAAAACCAACTAGAGATGCAAAAACAAAACTTACAGAAAGCTTTAGAAAGAGCGCAAAAAGCTGAGCAAATTGCAGCTCAACAACAGCAAGAGGCTGAGCAACGGGCTTTGCAGACAAAGCAGCAACTGATCCAAAAGATGTCTTCAAGCATCCAGACATTCCAACAAAGGCAACAAACTTCGCAGCAGTCCATTCAGCGATTGAACTTTAATAATAACCGTTTGAGCAATGAACTAGCTATGATCAGTCAGCAAGATCCAGGTGGTGCGACTGGAACTCTAGGGGAAGCTTCTGGGGCATATGCAGCGTATGCGACTCAACTCAACAGACTTTGTAGTTCAGACTGTACAAAGAGGCCAGGTGCTTGCAGCAAGTCCGGTGATGCTCGTTTCAATTCTTTTGAAAGCGGAGCTCGGTAACCCGTCTTAAGTCGAGGGCTTGAGTGAAGACTTAGAAGTTCACTCTCCTCTCGTATCTGTATAGAATAAAAGGGCTTTATCGCATGGATTGCGGAGGTCCTTTTGCTGAAAAAAATAATTCTCTCATTTGTGGTACTTATCGCGCTGGGTATTGGCGCTTTGTTCGCTGGATATTCCTATGTGAAATCCACACTCCCCCAAATCATGAAGATCGAGGATTACAAACCCCTTTTGGTTTCCAAAGTCTACGATCGGAATAATCAGAAGATCGGAGAGTTCTTTCGGGAGCGACGTGCTTTAGTGGCGTATAAAGATATGCCCAAAGATGTGATCAATGCTTTTCTTGCGGCTGAAGACGATCAGTTCTTTCACCATAGTGGAATTAATTTTATTGCGATTATGCGCGCAACTTTAGCGAATTTGCGAGCCGGCCATACTGTTCAGGGGGGATCAACAATCACCCAACAGGTTGCAAAGACATTTTTTCTTTCTAATGAACGAACGATTATAAGAAAAGTGCGCGAAGCATTTCTTGCCATCGAGCTTGAGCGTAATCTTTCAAAAGAGGATATCCTGTTTTTGTATTTGAATCAGATTTTCTTTGGTCAGAATGCTTATGGAATTGGAATGGCTGCTGAAACTTACTATCGCAAGCCAGTTCAAAAACTGACTCTCGCAGAAATTGCGATTCTGGCAGGCCTGCCTAAAGCTCCGAGTGCCTACTCGCCGGTACGAAACCCCACTCGCGCAAAAGAGCGACAAGTGTATGTTTTGAACAGAATGGCTGAAGTTGGATTCATCACCAAGGAACAGGCGGAAGCAAGTGCTAAAGAACCTGTTAAGGTGTTTCTTCGGGAAACCTACGAAGACAAAGCACCCTTTTTTCTTGAAACTGTAAGATTACTGCTGAGCAAGCAGCTGGGCGAAGATAAAGTGCTCGATGGTGGTCTGAGAATTTTTACTAGCCTCGACATCAAAAAACAAATGGCAGCCCAGCAAGCCGTTGAGGATCATTTGCGCTCTCTAGATAAGCGTCAAGGATTCCGTGGTGTCACCGAGAATATCACGGACCCCAAAGAAGTCGGGGAATTCTTGATGAAAACTCGAAACCGATTGATTGCTGATGCCGTACCCGAACGAGTGATACAGCCGGAAGGAAAATTTAAGGATTATGGGCCTTTGAATCTTGAGTATAGTGTTAAGAAAAGCGGCCTCCCTTTTTATTTGTCTTTGGGAAAGATTGCGCCTGCGGTGGTTTCAAAAGTAGATGATACTTTTGGAGCTGTACATGTGAGAGTTGCCGAAATTGAAGGCGTCATCGATATCGAGAGCATGCGCTGGGCTAGAAAGCCGAACCCTGAAAAGAGATTTGATCTCGATCAAATTAAAAAGCCTAGTGATGCCTTGAAAATGGGTGATATCATCCAAGTCAAAGTGACCGATTCCAGATACTCGAACCCGCGCTTAGCAAAAATGCTCCCTCAACTTAAGAAGTCAGGCCAGACTCCACCAGACTACTCGAAATACATCAATCTAGAGCTCGAGCAAGAACCCATTTCTCAAGCTTCTTTGCTTTCTTTGGACCAACAAACTCAAGATGTGGTTGCTATGGTTGGAGGGTATGATTTTGCGAAGTCTAAGTTTAACCGAGCGCTTCAAGCAGCTCGACAGACAGGCTCCTCCTTCAAGTCCATCATTTATGCAGCAGCTCTGGATCGTGGATATACACCTTCCACGCCAATTATGGATGCTCCTTTAGTTTTTCAAGAATCCAATGAAGATGATGAAGGCCAAGATGACATCAAAACCTGGAAGCCGAGCAATCACTCAAAGTCCTTCGGCGGTGACATTATCTTTAGAAATGCCCTTGTTAAATCTTTGAATGTTCCCACAGTCAGAATCATCGAAGATCTCGGTGTCTCCTATTCTGCTGATTATGCAAGAAGACTGGGAATTTTCTCACCGCTCAATATGGATTTCACTTTGGCTCTGGGATCAAGCTCGGTGACGTTGTATGAAATAACAAAATCTTTTTCTCAATTCGGAAGATTAGGAAAAAAAGTTTCACCGATCATTGTCCGCAAAGTGGAAGATAGTACCGGAATGAAGCTGATGGATGTGGTCTCGTTGGACTCGTGGTTTGAAAATGAGCTGGGGACTCTGCAAGCCTCCTATGAAGAGCGCCGTCAAAAATATCTCGAGTCTTTGGCGCCGACTGAGGCAATCGTTGAAGATGAAGGTGCGCCTAAAGCAGATGAAAAAAACACAAAGAAGATTGAGCCGCATATCTTCTTTCAAGATCCCGATCAACTCATCAGACCAACAACAGCTTATTTGATCACTTCATTGCTGAAAGGAGTGATTGAGGATCGTTCGGGAACTGGTGGACGAGCTCGAGCTTTGGGACGAGAAGTGGCTGGAAAAACAGGAACCACCAATGGATATTTTGATGCATGGTTTATAGGGTATACAGCTCAGATTGCCACGGGAGTGTGGGTGGGATTTGACCAAGAAAAAACTCTCGGTAAGGGCGAAGTCGGTGGACGATCTGCTCTGCCCATCTGGGTCGACTACATGAAAGCAGCACACGAAGAATTGCCGCAAATGACAATTCCAGTTCCACCAGGAATCGTGTTTGCTAACATAGACGCAGAAACCGGCGGCCTTGCGTCAGCAAATACCAAGAATATTATTCGCCAAGCTTTCCTTGAAGGCACAGAACCTACTGGTAGCAAAGATGTCAAAGAAGAGGATTCTGATTTTTACAAGACAGACCTGTCAGAATAGATTATTCTGCGTCCTTGCGGGGCAGATCAATGAAAGAAGCCATTAAGGACATCCATCTTTGGGGTGTTAAGCAAAACAACTTGAAAAACATTGAGGTCAAGATTCCACTGGGATCGTTGACCGTGATTTGCGGTCCTTCGGGATCAGGAAAGTCATCACTCGCGTTTGAGACTCTGTTTGCTGAAGGTCAACGTCGGTTCATTGAAAGCATGTCGAACTATGCTCGACAATTCTTGAATAAAGCTCCCAAACCTGACGTGGAAGGTGTTTCAAATATTCCTCCTGCGATTTCAATTGAACAAAAGAACTCGGTGAAGTCTTCTAGATCTACTGTAGGAACGACGACTGAGCTCATCGATTACTTACGTCTACTTTATGAGAAGCTCGGACAATCTTATTGCCCCGATCACAACGTGCCCACTCAAAAGCAAAGTACGACGGAAGCGACCGATCTTGTGATCAAAAAACTTGCTGGCAAGCGTGGTTACATTCTCGTTGAGATCGATGAGAAGACCCGGGTCGCTGAGGGTAAAAAACTTCATTCACTTTTTTTACAAGACGGATATTTAAGAATTTTGGTTCCACCAACAAAAAAGACGTCTGACAAAACCAAAAGTGTTGGTGAGCTGATCGAAATCTCTGAGCCTGCCGCGATCAAAAAAGGACTTCCAAAGACAAATTTCTTTCTCGTCATTGATCGGCTTGGTTTCTCGGCAGAAGAGCAAGGTCGTCTAACGGACTCCATCTCTCAGGCTTACGAAGCTAGTCAAAAATATAATACGGGAGTGATCTCTCGGAACTGCCAAGTGTTGACGACCGAAGGTGAAAAGCTCGTTCTGTCAGAGGACGAGACTTGTCCAGTATGTCAGTATCATCCACCGCCTGTTAACTCGAGGCTCTTCAGTTTTAATTCTCCGCTAGGTGCTTGCCCCAAGTGCAAGGGCTTTGGAAACATTCTAGATCTCGATGAATCAAAGGTGGTCCCCAATCCTAGCCTCTCCATTTCACAGGGAGCTCTGCATCCATTTACGATGCCCAGCGCGGAACAAGACAAAAAATCTCTTTTCACATTCTGTCGTAAAAAGAAAATCGATTTGCATGCTCCTTGGAAAGACCTGCCAGAAGATCACAGAAAGCTTCTTTGGAATGGGAATAAAGAGTTTTTTGGCGTTGTTGGTCTTTTTGAGTACTTGGACCAGATTAAATACAAAATGCATGTGCGTGTTTTTATCGCTCGTTATCGCTCGCCGTTTCTTTGTCCCAGCTGTAAAGGTTCCAGGTTGCGAAAAGAAGCGCACCACGTGTTCTTTGCCGGGAAGAGTATTTCTGATTTATCAAAAATGACCATTGAAGAGCTTCATAACTTTTTTAAAACTGTGGAACTTACTTCTCATCAAAAAGAAGTGGCCGGTGAAGTCTTCAAACAAGTTCGGAGCCGACTTGAATTTCTCATGCGAGTGGGAGTGACCTATCTCACCCTCGATCGTGAAACACGCACTTTGTCAGGTGGTGAGTATCAGCGCTTGATGCTGGCCAACCAGCTGGGGATGGGGCTTTCGCAAGCTCTCTATGTACTCGATGAGCCTACGGTGGGATTACACCCCCGGGATAATGATCGACTGATTTCCATTTTAAAGGATATCAAAGACCTGGGGAACACCCTCGTGGTCGTCGAGCACGATCACGATGTTATTAAGAACTCAGAGAACATTATTGAAATGGGTCCCGGTAGTGGTTCGCTGGGTGGAGAAGTCGTTTATGCAGGCTCTACCGAAAAGTTCTACGAATACAGTCAGAGCAACACTGTCCGTTACCTACAACCCCAGAAAAACTGGGTTCCATTGAGAATCGTCCGCCCTGTAGAGATTGACACTTATAAGTACAAACTGACTCTCACCGGCTGTAAAGGGCACAATCTAAAAAATGTCGAAGCTCACTTCCCTCTGAATCGTTTGGTGGCTGTGACCGGAGTCAGTGGTTCTGGAAAATCCACGCTCGTGACGAAGACTTTGTATCCAGCCCTTGCTCGCGCCCTGGATCTCGAGTACTTGCCAACTCAGGATTATAAAACGCTCGACGGAACGGACTTGATCAAGTCTGTTCTATTGATCGATCAAAGCGCTATTGGTAAATCGGCTCGAAGTTCACCCGTGACATATCTCAAAGTTTTCGACGCGATTCGAACCATCATGTCCTCTTTGCCTGAAGCCAAAGTTCAAGGCTACACCGCAGGGACCTTCAGTCTGAATGTCGACGGTGGACGATGCCCTGCTTGCAAAGGCACGGGCTATGAAGAGATCGATATGCAGTTCATGGACAACGTGATTATTCCCTGTGATGTGTGTGATGGAAAAAAATATCGCGATGAAATCCTCGAAATCAGATATCGCGGTAAGAATATCTCGGATATCTTAAAAATGACTGTCAACGAAGCGATGGATTTCTTTGTCGCTTATCCCAACATTCGAAAGCCTTTGTCGGTGCTGAAAGAAGTCGGCCTAGAGTACTTGCAGCTGGGTCAACCTGCAGGAACTCTTTCTGGCGGAGAATCCCAGCGTTTGAAAATTGCAAAAGAGCTGAGCCAGATTCAGCAAAAGTCGACGCTTTATATTTTAGATGAGCCGACGACGGGACTGCACTTCCGTGAAGTGGATCTTTTAATGAAAGTTCTCAATAAGCTCATTGATTCTGGCGGCAGTGTGATCGTGGTTGAACACAACTTAGATGTGATTCGTGGAGCAGATTATGTGATCGACCTTGGTCCTGATGCCGGTAACAAAGGTGGAAAGGTCGTCTTTGAAGGTTCACCTGAGGACATGATGAAGAGCAAAAAGAGTCTGACAGGCCAATATCTAAAGAGATATATTGAGAGCATGAGCCCAGCTGTTTTTCAAAAAGGTAAATCTTGAATCAGGAATTAAAGTTTATTCTCAGCTTACTCAAAGAACATCGCGGCCGTCTCACTGCAGTGATTGTCACAGGTCTACTCACTGCCGGTCTCCAGTTACTCCAGCCTCAATTCACGAAAAAGATCTTTGATAATTTGTCACATCAGAAAACAGAGGGTGTTCAAGAAGCTATTCTGAGCCTTGTCGTTATTATGGCGCTCATGCTTTTGTTCAGATATATCCACTTAGTGACCATGAATATCACTTCTGAAAAAGTGGTCCAAAAAATTAGACAACTGCTGCAAAAGAAACTGATGCGACTGAATGCAGGTTTCCATGGTTCTTTCGAGTCTGGCTCAGGTGGGCTGATGTCTCGGACCTTGAATGATGTCATCACTGTCTTCCACGGTATGAGAATTTTTGCTGATGTGGCTCGGGAACCTTTCATTTTGGTCGGCTCTTTAGGGTGGCTTTTCTATCTCAATCCGAAGCTCACGCTTTTGATTCTTGTGGCTGTTCCGCCTCTTGCCATTGCTACTCGCCAGATCTCGCGCTCAATTAAAAAGTACGTCAATCGCGGACAAGAAGAAATGGAAGTGATGACATCCACTTTAAAAGAGACCCTTGATGGGGTCCGAGTGATTCAGTCTTTCGTTCTTGAAAACGACATGGAGGACAGATTCAAAAAAGAATCTGAGCGCTATATCGAGGCACGTAGTAAAGTCTATCGCGCCCAAGAATTAGCAAGCCCCATCAATGAGCTAGTGATGGTGCTCATGACTGGTGGAATTGTGCTTGTCTTTGCGCATGACATTTCTGCTGGAACTACAACTCCAGGGGCATTTATTGCTTATATCCAAGCTCTTCTGATGTTGGGAACTCCGTTTAAGAAGATTCAGGAATCTGTCGTGCGCTTGCAGGAGTCCGCTGTGTCCCTGAAGCGGGTTTTGTCGATTCTGAACAATCCTAATGAAGTTGCTCAGTCCACGGCAAAATCAAGATTTCCAAAAGACTGGAACACCATTTCTTATGAGAAAGTCAACTTTGCTTACGCAGATAAGCCTATCCTAAAGAATTTTAGTTTGAAGATCCAACGCGGCCAGGTGGTCGCTTTCGTAGGTGCTTCAGGCAGCGGGAAATCCACCGTGGTCAATTTATTGGAAAGATTCTTTGATCCAACCTCTGGCTCAATTCAGATTGATGAAACACCTCTACAAAATATTGATTTAGATTCACTCCGGAAGAACATCGCCCTCGTGAACCAGGATGTTTTTCTATTTAGTGACTCTGTTGAAAACAACATTTGGTTTGGGAATAGATCTCGCTCTCTCAGTGAAATTTATGAATCTGCAAAAGCTGCCAACGCTGACAACTTCATCCAAAAGAAAGCTGAGGGGTATAAGACCAAGGTCGGTGATCGTGGGGGGCTGCTGTCGGGTGGAGAGAAACAGAGAATCAGTATCGCCCGAGCCATGTTCAAAGATGCCCCCATTTTGATTTTAGATGAAGCAACTTCAGCTCTGGACTCAGAAAGCGAGCTCGAAGTGCAAAAAGGCCTTGATCAACTCATGCAAGGGCGAACAGTTCTTGTTATTGCTCACCGTCTTTCGACGATCACCAAAGCTGATAAAATTGTCGTCATGAAAGCCGGTGAAATTGTCGAAGTTGGAACCCACCAAGAGCTCATCACACAAGGTGGTGAATACCAAAGACTGTTCGAAATACAGTTCAATCAGTTATCAGTTGAGGTCTAGGAGACACATTTTCTAAAACCTTACGAATCAAACTGAGACAATCTAAGTTTTTGTAGTTTCCTAGGAATTTTCATTCTGTCTCATTCTGCGAATCTATTTTTGTTCAAACTGTCGACAGCTCTTAAGCTTGTACAAAATATTGACGATAAAATCTTCGACCAAACTTCATGAATGAGGAGAGAGATATGATTAATTGGGATGAGTTTGAACATATCCATGTGATCAGACGTTTAAGACACATTCTTTCATCTTGGTGGAATGTCGATGTGATCTTCACCGATGAAAGAGGTCAAATTAAAGGGCTGGAAAATCATAAAGCAGGATGGGCAAATCCTTCTGTTGGCTACTTGATTGGCAAAGAGTCCACTCAGGTATCTATTGCTGAGCTGGTGACAAAGACTATTGATGATCTCAGAGTCAGTGATAACAAGTGGTCTATCCGCAAGTGGGACATGGCTGGATTTGATGTAGGAGTATTTCCGATCATGATCGAAAATGACTTCATGGGAACTGTTGTCGCCATGGGCTTCTTCAAAGATCAAAACTGGGAACAGCGACTGAATGAAGTTCGCGAGCGCTTAGCTGCTTTCGGTGCTTCTGCAGAGCTGATCGAAAAGTCGCTCTCTAAATTTAAGCATCTCGAAGACGCTGATCGTGGACATTTTTCTGAGATCTGTGACTTGGTTGCTCAAGAGGTTGTGACTTTGCACCTAGAGATCACTCGTCGCGAAGACCGCATCCGTGAGCTAAATAAAGAGCTGGGATCTAGATACAAGTATGACAACATGATCGGTAAGTCGAAGCCAATGCAGGCCTTGTACGCACTTTTAGATAAAATCAAAGGTGCTGATTCTACAGTATTAATTCAAGGGGAAAACGGAACCGGTAAAGAGTTGATTGCGAAAGCGATACACTACAATTCCAATCGTCGAGACAAAGCTTTTGTGATCCAAAACTGTTCCGCTTTCAATGATAATCTTTTGGAATCAGAGTTGTTCGGTCATGTGAAAGGATCTTTTACTGGTGCTGTGAAAGATAAAAAAGGTCTTTTTGAAATGGCAGATAAAGGTACTTTTTTCCTTGATGAAATCGGGGACACAAGTCCCACCATGCAGGTAAAACTTCTTCGTGTTCTGCAGGAAGGAACTTTCATGCCTGTAGGATCAACTGAAGTTAGAAAAGTAGATGTTCGAATTGTCGCTGCGACCAACAGAAACTTGAAAGAAATGGTTGAGCAAGGTACATTCCGAGAAGACTTGTACTACCGACTCAATGTGATCAATATCAGAGTTCCCCCCCTTCGCGAGCGCAAAGAGGACATCCCTCTGTTAGCTGAATTCTTCTTACAGAAAGCTTCAGAGTCTCAGGGCTTAGGTAAAAAGTATTTCATGACAAAGAGAGCTCTCGAAAAACTGTATGATTATCCTTTCCCTGGAAACGTTCGGGAGCTTCAGAACGAAATGGAGAGAGTGGTAGTTCTTGCAGGAGACGAGACTAAAATTCTGCCAGAAATGCTCTCAGGAAAGATCTTAGATGTGGCTGAAAAGTCAAAAGTTCAAGGAGCACGCTTACAAGGTAAATTAAAAGATGCTCTTGAAGACTTAGAGAGAGAAATGATCCGTGAAGGCTTGCGCCGCACAGGATGGAATAAATCCAAACTTGCAAAAGAGTTAGGCATTTCTCGGGCTGGATTGATCATGAAAGTGGAAAAGTACGGGCTTGATAAGCGAAAGATTGCGCGCGGTTAGACCTGAATTAATTACTGTGATGTCTACAATTCTAAGGGCTCTCTATTTTACAATAGAGGGCCCTTTGTCATTTAAACCGAGCTGAAGAGGGACAAATTTCGGCACATCGATTGCCTTATGAATAAATGGTCCAACACTGAGGTTGGGCCAAGTTAATGGGGTAAGAAAAGATGATCGCTGAAGTGATGAATTCGCAATCGGTGCAAAAGTTGAGGGATCTCCTTCAGCATCGCTATGGTAAGGGGTTAGAAGTCAGCATCTTGAACGATGCGACTTCTGCAGAAATTCAGTCCGCAGCCTCGGTCTTAAAGGCCGGGGACTTGCGGATTCCAATTAGCTACAACGAACATTTTTTGGCGACGGCTGTGATCAAGAATGCTGAGGATTTAGAAGCCGAACAGCAGATCGCTATTTCTCATTTAGTCAGAATGGTTTTGGAGCCTGTGTTCTATAATTGGTTCCTCAATCAAGCTTCTCAAGCACAGCTTCAGCAAAATAGAAGAGCACAGAGCACCCACAGCGATAGCTTTTATGTACAATCCAACCCGGCTGAGAAAGAGAGAGCATCGGAGGATTCTTCATCCAATGTGACTTCCATCTCAGGATTCAATTTTCTCTCAGAAACTCGTCCTATTGTCCAACTCACCGATCGTATTTGGACTTTAGAATCCCCGAGAGAAGAACTGATTAATAAAGTCGCTGTGCACTTTCACGAAATTTCTGAAAAATGGGCTATGCTGAGATTCGCAGAGTTAGAAAAGCAAATCCTCACAGTGAATGACCTACAAGAGCTGGGTGATATTACTTTGCTCATCGAAGATTGGGCTATGATGACTCAACAGCATAGACAGATTCTCGCGGAGTATTCTCAAGTTAAATTCGAAGAAAGCTCACCGTTGATTCTTATTGGTGTTAAGTCCTCGGTCAGTGATGTTCTTTCCCACGGAGAGGTTGATCCAGAGCTTGCCAAACAAATGCGCAGCAATCGCATTGAGCTAGGTCGACTCCCCCAGGATTTTAGTCGTCTGCAAGAATCTTTGAAGTTGCTCTTATTGCCAGCCGTTGAAGTTTAATTAAAAAGCTCCCATTGAATGATCCTCCAGGCGCGGCTAAGGACATCGTTTATGACCAATTTTCATCCAATATTTCTAACACTACATACCATCGGTCACATTTAATTTGACCTCTGACAGAGGGGTGATAGAAGCTTTGTTATGCATCGTCCCTCCCTTACACGACCGACGCCCAAGCAATTGGGCTTTAGTCCTCAATTTGAAAAGAAATTTTCAGATCGTTTTGGTGGCGGAAAACGCACCACTCGCTCTTCCCGAGGACAGCGGCCTCTTTCGACCAAGGCCAGCATGCACTTGATTTTGAAATCTGATCTCGCCAAAGGAAAATGGTCT
>JAJTIC010000049.1 GCA_021300175.1 Pseudomonadota bacterium | reverse complement strand
TTTTCCCAACTCGTCTCTTCAGAGCTCGATGTCGATCGCATGGATTACCTTGAACGGGATTCGTATTTCACAGGAACCAATTACGGGAAAATCGATCGAGATTGGTTGATTGCAAATTTAAGGGCCACGCTCAAAGATGGAAAATATTTTTTGGGGCTTAATCGCAGAGCTCTTTACACTTTTGATGATTTTCTTATCTCAAGACACCACATTCACTTGATGGTCTACTTTCATCATAAAGCGCTCATTTATGAAGAAATGCTCAATCGATATTTAGAAAGTTCCGACGCCAGTTTTCGCCTGCCTGCTGATATCAACGAGTATACCCGGTACAATGACTTTAGACTTTACGAGCACCTCGCCGATTCAAAGAATGAGTGGGCCCAACGAATCACAAGACGAAATCCCTATCGTGTTCTGGTAGAGCTTCATAGCACAGAAGAATCCAACCGCCCGGAGCGCATCGAATCAGCATTGCAAAAGATGGGTGTTCACACGATAGTTTCTTCATCAAAAGCACGCCTTTCAAAGTATCACTCAGCAGAGCCTGAAGATCGTTCACATCAAATTTACGTCATGGATCAATATGACCGCTGGGATCAACCCACACCTATTGATCGCACTTCCGAGATTTTTAGGAGGTATGAGGGTGCCAGAATCATCAGTCGAATTTATGTAGCCCCTGAAAATTACAAAGAAGCTGAAAAGTTTTTGACTGATCAGCGTTTGTAGATCAAATTAAGATCAGGCGGTGGCTTATGTCTAAATCTGCAAAATCTGAAAATAGAATTGACGGAAAAATCGGCGAGCTCATCCGGGAATATCGTCTCAAAGCTAAAATGTCGCAAAAGGAAATCGCTGACAAATTAGGTTACACTCAATCTGTCTTCGTTTCCTTAATCGAGAACGGATCCAGCAAGGTCCCACTTCAGACCTTAGGTGAATTGATTAACATCCTGGGAATCCCAGAAAAAAAGATCACTAAGATCTTAGTAGAGTCCTATGCTGAGCGCGTCAAAGCAGAGTTATTCGAAGGCAAAAAAAAATCTGCAGGTTAATTAAGTCCTGGCTGTGATGAATCAGCTCCTTGTTCTCCAGACCTCTGATGATAGAATTCTTAGCTCCGTGTTCAATCAAAAATGTGGTCCTTTTCCATTATTCATTTTTTGTTAATTCTTCTAGGCACGGAGAGGTGTGACTTTTAGAAAAGCAAAAAACTGCTTCAGACCAAAAATATCTTCGCAGCATGTAATTGGCTAACAGTGTCCTGTAGCTACTAAGATTTATTTAAGATTGGACACTTATTTTTTTGCTCTCAAATCTAAAGATCGCGTTAACAATCACACTTAAGTGACTGATCTATTTTCTTGGGAAACCAATCAAGCCCATTCCTAGACTTAAGTTATTTATTTAAATTCCGAATTTATTTCATCACGTCATTTCTTGGAGGATAAATGGAATTACGATCAAGTTTTGAAAAGATTGTTGATGAGGTTGCTCAAGTTGCGCGAACAATGCCCTGGGAAAATAGAGACTTTTATACTCAGTGGCTTGCGCAGCAGTTTTTTCTTGTTTCACACACGCCACGATTGCTTTGTGCGTATGCGATTAGGGTACCCTTGGGTTCGCGCGCTGAATTTGATCATATTTTACATCATTTAAGAGAAGAAACTGGACACGATAGCTGGATCCTTAAGGATTTGCAGAATTTAGGGACAACCCCTCATAACTTTCGCCCACACGCGGCTGGGGCTGCATTAATCAAAAGCCAGTATTATCAGGTTCAGCATGAAAACCCACTGACCCTGTGTGGCTACTCTCAATTTCTAGAACACCTAAGTGTCGTCGTAGCGGGTGAAATTGCAAGTCGTGTTGAACGTGCTTTTGGTCCACAAACTGCTGTGTTCCTCAAGGGTCATGCGGCGGTGGATGTTGAGCATTCAGAGGACGGATGGAAAATGCTCGAAAATATCTCAAAAGATCTCGAAGTGAGAATCCTAGAGAATCTAGAAATGAGCGCTAGCCTGTACTTACAGATGCTGGGTGATCTTAAGTCCAAGAGTTTGGGCGCTCCAGTTCCACAGGTGGCGTAGTGTATGGCAGTTTCATTCGAAGTCTATCACTTAAATGATCCAGGTATTGACGAAGTTCAGGCATTTTGGATCAAGCAATGGAATCAAAATTTTCAGAAGCTCATCGGCAAGTTTGCAGACCCAAGCATTTTTCAAAAATCAGACACTTATTACATTCTGCGTTTTAATGGAAAAATTGGCGCAATAATGTCTTCAAAGGCTCAGGTTTGGAGTGAAGAACTAAAGTCCGAATTCTACTATTCCGCCTGGCCAGATTCAGTAGATTACTTAAAAGACAAAGGGATTTCAAATTTTCATAGAATGGGAATGATTGCCGCAGATCCAGATCTTATTCCGAGGAAATTCAAGATGACCAGAGTGCTGATCGGTTGTGGGCTGAAATACAACTTTGCCAGCAATCCAGGGAATCAAGCTACCGTCTCTTTTCCTAGACCTGACACTTCTGTTTATCAGGCCTGCGTAGACTGGGGAGCCATTCCCATTCAACGAGATTTGGTAATGTTTAATGCCCCGGTTAACTTCACGGTGCTGGAAAAATTCAACCTCAGAACATATCATTCGAGTCCCGAAGTTAATCAGCAAACTTTAGACCTGTGGAACGATTTTTGCGACCGCAGCTCGCGGCGCGTTACCCAAAAGGATGTGCTTCCCACTGAGATTCTTTATGGTAATGTCCCGCACCATGCACGAGCTAGTTAGTGGAGAAATTCTAAATTTTGTTGAAAATCCCGAAATGGACATGGCTTCAAATTACTTCCTGGCCATGTCTGATCTTGAGAGAGAGAAGTCAGGCGAATCTAAGTTCTTCTGGGCTTTTTTGCGTGATGTTGGGCTTCGTGTTCATCGCGAGTTTTTTGAAGATTTTAACTTTCATGATGGGTTTCAAATTGTTAATCAGTACGGTCAGTTAGTTTATTTTTCAACAAACATTGCACTGAAGCTCCGATATGATTTTTCCACCG